>CALGTD010000117.1 GCA_937901895.1 uncultured Spartobacteria bacterium
GATTGCACGGCATCCTCGATCCGGTCGATCAATGTTGCCAGCGGCAGATTGACGGCCGCGCGCACGCCGATGTCGAGAAACGGCGCGGTCTTGCGGATTCCGAGCGCCTTCGCGAGCAGCGCGTTGTTGCCGAGGCGCGGATGAAGGTCGAGCGGCAGGTGCGAACTGTAGATTGCCAGGCCGGCCTCCATCGCCCGTCGCAACTTCCGATACAGCGCGCCTTCGATCCGCTGCGCGCCGTGCCAGAGCATCCCGTGGTGCACGATGAGCAAATCCGCGCCAGCCTCGCAGGCGGCATCGATCACCGCCTCGCTGGCGTCGACCGCGCAGGCCACGCGCGTCACCTCGCCGGCATTCTCGAGCTGCAGACCATTGTGGGCGTTCGGATAATCCTTCACCTCCGCCGTGCGCAACTCGCGGTCGAGAAACGAAACAATGTCGCGAAGCTTCATTGGCGGGACCTTCGGTTAATTCTGTAAATTCTGTCAAAGTCCTTTACCTTCCCGCCCCTATGCTCAAAGCCGGAATCGTCGGCCTGCCCAATGTCGGCAAGTCCACTCTCTTCAACGCTCTCACCCGCACGCGCAAGGCGCAGGCGGCGAATTTCCCGTTCTGCACGATCGAACCGAACGTCGGCATCGTGAACGTCCCCGACGAACGTCTCGAAAAACTCGCCGGCATCACGAAATCCGAGAAGATCCTCCCCGCCGCCTTCGAGTTCGTCGACATCGCCGGTCTGGTCCGCGGCGCCAGCGAAGGCGAGGGCCTGGGCAACCAGTTTCTGAGCCACATCCGCGAGGTGGACGCGATCGTTCAGGTCGTGCGCTGTTTCGAGCACGAGGACATCCATCACGTCGCCGGCTCCGTCGATCCCGTGCGCGATATCGAAGTGATCAATACCGAGCTCATCCTCGCAGATATGGGCTCGCTCACGAAACGCAAGGAGCGCCTCGCCAAGGGTGCGCGCGCCGGTGACAAGCAGGCGAAGGCGGAACTCGCGCTTGTCGAGAAACTGATCCCGCACCTCGACGCCGGAAAGCCGGCCTCCACGCTCGAGCTCGAAGCAAACGAGCAGCCCGTGATGCGCGACCTGTTCCTGCTGAGTTCGAAGCCGTCGCTCTTCGCCTGCAACGTCCGGGAAGACGACCTCGCGGATATCGAGACCGGTGACAGCGTCGCCGCTCGAAACGTGAGGGCCGTCCGCGAATACGCCGCGACGCATCTCGGATGCGAGGCCGTTGTCATCAGCGCGCAAATCGAGAGCGAACTCGCGGAACTCCCGCCTGAGGAGGCGAAGGAATTTCTCGCCGGCCTCGGAGTGCCCGACAGCGGCGTGAGCCAGCTGATCCGCGCCGCCTATCACCTGCTCGGCCTGCGCACCTACTTCACGACCGGACCAAAGGAAACCCGCGCCTGGACGATCCACGCCGGCGACAAGGCGCCTGCAGCGGCTGGCGTCATTCACAGCGATTTCGAGCGCGGCTTCATCGCGGCGGAGACGATCGCCTTCGACGACCTCGTCGCCCTCGGCTCGCACGCAAAGGCGCGCGAGGCCGGCAAGCTCCGCATCGAAGGCAAGGAATACGTCGTGCAGGACGGCGATGTGATGGAGTTTCGTTTCAACGTTTGACCCGTCTTCCGCACCCGACCGCGGGATGCGGAGCACGGCATTCCCGCGGTTGCCGTCGGGAATCCGGGGGACTACGTTCGAACCCGTGAAAACGCTCCGTCTTTTCGCCCTCCTCCTCACCTTTGGCATCGTCACCGCCCACGCCGACGATGCGCTGAAGGCCGTGCAAACCAGGCTTGCCCGCATGGGATACTATGACGGCGAGGTGGACGGCGTCTGGGGCAGCCAGACGGCGGCAGCCGTCCGGCGCTTCCAGCTGGCGAAAAAACTCCGGGTCACCGGCGAACTCGACGCCGAGACCCTCCGCGCCCTCGACGTGAAAACCAAACCCGGCACGCCTCCGAAATCGAGGGCGGTGGCGCTCGCGGACATCTTCGTCGGAGGCCCCTACCTCGCGGCGCCACCGGAGTTTCAGGTTCGCACCGTCCGCGAAGCACAGAAGAACCTGAAGCTCCTCGGATTCTACGAAGGCCCAGCCGACGGCCAGCCGAATGCGGCGCTCACCGAGGCTCTCCGTGACTACCAAAAGAGCAATCGCTTCAAGGTGACCGGCCGGCTCGACAAGGCCACCCTGCAGGGGCTCGATCTCCTGACGCTCCCTCCGGACTACTGAGGGACTTTCCGTCAAAAACCGCAACATCGCGCAATCCCGGGCGAAAGGTCCCTTGCCACGCGCCGCGTCATGTGGATAGTGACCTTTTTCGCCAATGGACACCCCGGAAAACCTCTTCCAACGCCGCGACTTCATCCGCCTCGGCCTCGCCGCCGGATCCGGTCTCGTATTCGCCCCCTCGATTCTCCGCGCCCAGCGCAGCACACCGTCAAACGACCTGAACGTCGCCCTCGTCGGCGTCGGCCTGCAGGGCCGCACCCTCATGGAGGCGATGCTGACGATCCCGAATGTGCGCATCAAGGCCGTCTGCGACATCTGGGAATACAGCCGCACCTACGGTGAGCGTTACCTTCAGAAGAACGGGCACCAGGCCACCGCCTACACGGACTATCAGGACATGCTCGAGAAGGAGAAGGATCTCGATGCCGTCTTCGTGGCAACGCCCGATTTCTGGCATGCGCCGATCTCCAACGACTGCATGAAGGCCGGCCTCGCGGTGTATTGCGAGAAGATGATGTCGAACACGCTCGAAGGCGCGAAATCGATCGTGAAGACGATGAAGGAGACCGGCAAGCTCTGCCAGATCGGTCACCAGCGCCGGAGCAATCCGCGTTACATCTTTGCCCTGAACCGCCTGATCAAGGAGGCGAAACTCCTCGGCCGGATCAATCACTCGTTCACCTCGTGGAACCGCGCCGTCACCGAAGACCTCGGCTGGCCGAAGAAATACGAGATTCCCGCCGACGTGCTGAAAAAATACGGCTACGAGGACATGTTCCAGTTCCGAAACTGGCGGTGGTTCAAGGCCCTCGGCGGAGGCCCGATGTCCGACCTCGGCGCGCACCAGATCGATATCATCAACTGGTTCCTCGGCACGATTCCCTCGACCGTGATCGCCGGCGGCGGCGTCGACTACTACACGACACACGAGTGGTTCGACAACGTGATGGCCATCTTCGAATACCCGACCGAGTCGGGCCTCGTTCGCGGTTTTTCGCAGGTCCTCACGACCACGAGTTCCGGCGGAGGCTACTTCGAGCAGTTCATGGGCACCGAGGGCACGCTCAAGCTCGCCGAGAATCCGAAGTGGACGCAGATCTTCAAGGAAGCGTCGCCAAACTGGGCGCAGTGGGAGGAGAAAAACTACCTACGCAAACTCGCAGCGCCCGCGGCGGAGCCCTCCGATACGAAGGTCGATTCCCGCGAGACCGCGGCGCTGATTTCCTACGACATCCCGATCGCGCTCGACAAACCGATCCACCAGCCACACATCGAGAACTTCCTCCTCGCCGTGCGCGGCGAGGCCGAGCTGAACTGCCCGGCCGATGAAGCACTCGAGAGCGAGTTCGCGATCTTCAAGACCAACGAGGCCGTCGAAGCCAAGAAGATGGTCACCCTCGACATCGCCGAACTGGCTGTTTAATTCGAAACCATCCCGCACTCTTTCTTCGGAATGAAAATCGCCACCATTGCCGCCACCGTCCTGCTTTCACTCCCGATCCTTCACGCACAGGACGGCGAGAAAGCTCCGATCCCGCTCGAGCTTCCAAAGCCGCTCTTCGTGGGCACTCCCATGGAGATCAAGGTTCCCAACCTCGAGCCCGCCCGCGACGGGGAGCGGCCCGATTTCCTCGCCCCAAAGGGCGTCGTAAACCTGGCCGCGGAAAAGAGCGTCACGTCCAGCGATGAGTATCCGGTAATCGGCGAACTCGAGTTCATCACCGACGGCGAAAAGGAGGGCGAAGAAGGTTACTTCGTCGAACTCGGGCCAGGCGTGCAGTGGATTCAGGTCGACCTCGAGAAATCCCTCCCGCTCTACGCGATCGTGGTCTGGCACTTCCATTCGCAGGCCCGCGCCTACAACGATGTGATCGTGCAGGTGAGCGACGATCCGGAGTTCAAGACCGGCGTGACCACCCTCTACAACAACGACCACGACAACTCCGCCGATCTCGGCGAAGGCAAGGATCCCGCCTACATTGACTCCTTCGAGGGCCGTATCATCGACGCGAAGGGCACCAAGGCCCGCTACGTCCGCTGCTACAGCAACGGGAACACGGCCAACGACATGAACCACTACGTCGAGGTCGAGGTCTGGGGTCTCCCCGAAGAATCGTAGGCCGCCGGACGCGCGCCCGCCGGCGGCGGGTGGCTACGAAAAGTGTCGCAATCCGCCGACGCCGTCGGAGCACCATGCCTCGATGCCCGGCGACTCCGCCACGACGTGTGAGATTTCCGCGGGTGTCATCAACATGAATCCCGTGGACAACGCATCCGACACCGCGGCTGTCGTTGCCCGCACCCACGTCCGCTCGTAATTTCCGCCAGGCTTCCCCGTGCGGGGGTCCACGATATGTGCGCCGCGCTGCGCCGTGCCCGAGCAGCTCAGGGCCGCGTGCACCAGCGGGAGTTCGAGGGTCTCGATTCCCACCGTCCACCCCGCCTCCCCTTCCGGTGGGTCCATCGCGAGAATCGTGCTGGTGCTGGCCGACAATCTCACCCGCCCAATTTCCCAATCCTCGCGCAGCAACCGGGCCGCTTCGTCGAGCGCGAATCCCTTCCCGACCGCGCCGAGGTCGAGTCGCATTCCGGGTCGCTCGCAGGCGACCTCGAGCCGGTCCCGGTCGATCCGAAGCCGTCCTTTTGTTACGTCCGACGGTTGATCATTCCCGCCCGCTGGCTCGCGAAGGGAATCCATCGCCGATCCCACGCCAATATCGAAACGGCCGGCTGTGACCTCCGAGCACGTCGCGGCGATTTCCAGACACGCGATCGTCTCCGGCCGCACCCGGAGGCAATCCCCATCGCGCATTGCATTGATCTGCCACACGTCGCTGCCCGGCAGAAACCGGCTGAGGATGCGCTCGAGGCGGTCCACGAGATCAAACACCGCGCGGGCGGCATGACGCGCCTCGGCGCGATCGACGCCGGCAAATGCGACGTCGAAGGTCGTGTTCATCGCCTCGTGCCGGAATCGCTCAATCATTTTTCACGTGCGGTGGAAATCCACGGACGCCAGACGCTTTCGCGGATGAACACGTAGACCGGCGTGTCCATCCGCAGCCCCACGATCTCCGGACGAAACTCCGCGCCAAGGCGCTCCGCAAGGGGCACAGCCTCCTTCGCAGTGGCGATCCAGATGTCCGCCGACACTCCCTCCGCAGACGCGGCATTTGGCCAGTAGCCGACATTGTCCATCCCTCGCAGATACCAGGGGAGCGGCCAGTAGTCGTCCACGGCCGCAATCACGAGATCCTGCTGCTGACGCGAAAGCGTCCTGAGCCGCCGCACGGTTCGTTCCAACCCCGGGGCCGTCGCGGAATAGGAATAGGGATTTCGGTCCGATGCCGCCAGCGGCACCGCCGTCGTCCAGGCGCTCCGCCCCAGCACGACCGCACCGGCCAGCGCGAGCACCACCGCGCATGTCTTGATCCACCGCGGGCCGCGCAGGCACTGGTCGATTCCCACCCCGGCAAGCACCGCCAGCGCCTGGTAAAATCCCAGCGCGAGCCACGGAGTCTTGTAGGCGATCGTCGCATACACCGCCGCGAGCGCCGCGGCATAAATCCAGAGATACCGCACACACGAGGCCCGGTCGCCGCTTCCCTGCAGACAGAATAGAGCGGGGAGAGCCGCCAGCACAATCGGCCACTCGGTCGTTCCGACCATTCCCTTCCCCCAGGGCCAGAATCCTCCGAAGTAGTAGCTCCACGGCTTCTCGTGCCCCGGCACCGGCTCGAACACAAAGATCGCCGTGATCGAATCAAGCGCGCCGCGCCAGTGCTGGAAAAAGGCCGAGTATAGGGTCAGCGAAACCGCAAGGCCCGCCAACAGTCCCCACCCCAGCGTGTGCACGTCCCGCCGGAACATGGCCCGCCGGCGCGCGGCGTCCGACACCCAAAGCACCGCAAACGAGGCGCAGAATGCAGCCAGCCACGAGATGGCCGAGGATTCCTTCGAGGCGTGCATCAATCCCGCGGCCGCACCCGCTGCGACCGCCCAGCGAATGGTTCCTCCGCGCAGCCAGTGCCAGTTCGCCCCGAGGAACACGAAACTCAGCGCGACGAACACCGTTTCGTGAATCGAATACCGGCTGTAGTAAACCAGCATCGGACTCAGCGCGATCGCCGCCCCTCCCAATGCCGCCGCACGCAGGCCGATCGTTCTGCGAAACATCAGCGGCAGCAGGATCGACAGCGTGCCGAAGAACGCCGTCACCATCCGCGGGGTTTCGATGCGAAGATCCGCCGTTGTTCGCTCCCCCCGCACCCACGCGGCCGGAACCACCAGGTAGTGCAGCAGCGGCCCGTGGTAGTGCTTCGGGTCAAATCGATACTTCCCTGTCTCCAGCAATTCCCCTTCAATCAACCCGTTCACCCCCTCGTCCGTATGGACGGGCCGGGCATCGAGGTGAACAAACCTGAGCCACCCGCCGACCCCCACCATCACGGTGATCAGGAACACCCAGACAAGGGAAGATACGGGGACGGAAGGGGGCTGGTGCACGAATCTTCAGAATTTCGACGATCCCGCCCGAGGACAATCGAATTCTCCCGTGAGCCGCCTCGGGAGTTCCCCACTCCAGATTTGAGGTTGCTTAGGGTTCTTGATTCTCCGGGTTGCGTTCCGCTGAAAAAGTCCTATCGTAATCCCACCCTCACTCCTCAAAACCCTCCACCCCTCCATGCGAAACACCTCGTAGACGTTCGTCGACCTCGCCGTCACCCCACGGCACCACCCGGTTTGTCTCACCCGGCATCGCCGTGTCTTTCGCGTTCTCCCTCGTTCGCGAACAAACCGTCTCTCACCCCTCCCCTCCAATGTCCTTTTTGATTCATCGTCACCGTTCCGTTGTGCCTGCACGACGGGTTCTGCAAACCCGATATCCGGGGGCCGATTCCCTCCGCATGGAGATGCTACGAAATCCCCGGGAATTGCATCTTATTTTACAGGAAATGAGATTCGTTGCAGGCACCCCCACTGACACGCTCTGCAGGAGGACTTCGGACGCAGTCGCGTCTCGTTGCCTTTCCGCACAAAAACCACTCCTTTCGTGCGCCGAAATCCGGCCGGACGAATGGCCGGAAAACCCTGCACCGGGCGGGGGTCGAACCCACAACCTTCGGCTCCGGAGGCCGACGCTCTATCCGATTGAGCTACCGGTGCGCAGGGGCCACGGACTATTCCCGACAGCCACCGGGATTGCAAGCCCGCGGATGTGGAAATTCTCCACGTCCGCCTCCCTTGGGTCAGCGACTGACCCCGTTCCTACAGAGGCAGTCTTTGCGAAGACCGGCAGGCGACCGTTCCTTATGCCAGCCCGTTTTATGCCTCAAATTTTCCCCATTCCGAAAACCAGGGATCTCCCACCCTCCAACGCTCGAAAGAATGGCCGGAATGCCCCCATTTTCACCCAATTGACGCCCCGCTTTCGATGCCCCGCATCCGGGTTCTCCCTGGTCGAACTCCTCGTCGTGATCGGCCTGATCGTGCTGATTGCCGGGTTCGCAAGTTCCGCACTCCGCGGGATTGCGGAAGGAAACAGCCACCAGAAGGCACTGATCGGCATCAGTTCCGCGCTCGAGAACGCGAGACAATCCGCCGTGGCCAACGGGACCTATACGTGGGTGGCCATGAGCAATGAACGGGACCCCGGATCGCGGCAGAATGTGGTCACCGTGGCCACGCTCGCTTCGAAGGACGGCACCCGTGGCTCCAGTGTGGCGGACCCCTCCAACGTGAGACTCCTTTCAAAGATCGAGAAATTCGAGTCGGTGGTGCTCGACGACGATCCTCCGTCCTCCAGCCGGTTGAGGCTTCCAAACGTCAACTCGGTCCCGGCCTCGCCCTCGGAAAGCCAGTTCCAGCCGGATTCCAAGGACCTGTCGAACGACTATTCGAAGCTTCAGTTCAACTGGGTGGTGATGTTCACCCCGCGCGGAGAGGCGGTCGTCGATGCAAATCCTGCCAGCGGCCAGAGTGACGCGGATGGCGACAGCATCGACCTCGTGGAAGCGATCGATTTCGCCGTCATCCCCAGCCGCGGCGAAAACCCTTCCCCCATCGAGGAAAAATCCGCCGCCGCAATCCGCATCAATGGCCTCACCGGCCAGGTCGATGTCTACCAGGCCCAGGCCGGGAGCTGATCCCTTTTTTGTTTCATGCGTGCGTCCTTGAATTTGCAACCCCTCCAGAACAGTGTTCACCCGCGTCCGCGGGGCTCCAGGCGCATCGCCGGCGGCTTCAGCCTGGTGGAGGTGATTCTCGCCATCGGCATCGCCGCCTTCGCGGTGCTCACCGTTCTCGGCCTCCTCGGCACGGCCATGCGCAGCAATGCCGACAGCGAGGAGCGCATCCAGGCGGCGAATCTCGCCACGACCCTGCTGATTCAATATCGGGAATTCCTCAACGGCAATCAGACCGGCGCGCAATGGGCGTCGCCACTCAAGAACGCCACCATTCAAACCGGCCCACCCTCGAATTTCGGGAACGCCGAGGCCATTTCCATCGACGGAGTCGAGGTTCCGAAGGCGGATCCAAACGCCGCCTACGCGCTCAGCTACGCGATCTGGAAAGACCCGGATCTGGCCGCGGACAACGCCCCTTACGATCTCATCACGTGTTCGCTCCGCTTCCAGTGGCCGCCCAAGGCGGTTTTCGCCGGAAATTCGTCCAACACAGACCGCTTCGACTCCTACGAAGTCACCACCTCTTTTCTGGTTAACAAGCCATGAGTCGTCACCGCCAGGAATCCCGGGGATTCACCCTCGTTGAGTTGATGGTTTCCATCACCATCCTCACGATGATTGTCATCATGTTCAGCCAGTCACTGGGCAGCGTGAGCTCCATCTGGGGTCGTGCCCAGGAAAAGATGGACAACTATGCCAAGGCGCGAACCCTGCTGAACCGCCTTCAGGTCGATTTCCAGAGCCTCGTCCCTCGCGAAGACCTCCCGAACTTCGGAGCACAGGGCAACGGCGAATCCGTCCTTGGTTTCTACACCCTTCAGCGCGGGTTTTCCTCCAACTCAGGGGGCAATTCCCGTCCGCTCAGCTATGTCGAATACCTCCCGGGCAACGACGAGAAGGGACTTTCGGTGCTGAATCGTCTGAACCGTCCGTTCGACTACGCCGCATCCCCGGATTTCCTTCCGGCTCCCACTCCGGATCCCGGGGCCACTCCGACCCCGCCGAGTCCCACGCCAATCGACTCGGGCGGTCTCGACCACGTCACCGCACTCCGGGGGCTGCTCGCCTTTTCCTACGGGTTTCTGCACCCGGACGGTCAGTATTCGTCCAATTTTTACGAAAATTCCTCCGGCCAACCCAGCCGTGCGGTCGCCGTAACCGTCGGCATGGTTGTCGTCGATAATCGAACCGAGGAACTCCTCGAAAAGCGGGGCGATCTTGGAAAGCTGTCTCAGGATCTTTCGCTATCCGCTCCCCCATCGGGGAGCAACTGGAGCCCCAAGGCCATCTGGGACTACCAGCTGGGCCTCTCGGCTGCCCGCCCAGCCGGGAGCTCCGCCAGCAGGATAACCGGCAATCTCCTCCTCGATAGCGTTCGCACCTTCGAACGGACGTTCCCCATCCCTTCCTCCAATCTGTAACCTTCTTTTCATCCAGCCATGAGGCTTTCCAACAGGCCCGGGCCGCTGACTCTCCACTCGAGTAACCGCGGCGTCGCGCTCGTCATCACCCTCTCTTTTCTCCTGATCAGCACGGCCATTGTCGTGGCCTTCCTGCTTCGATCGCAGTCGGACGTCCGGGCCAGCGCGAGCTACAGCGCGTCGGTGCAATCGGACCTCCTCGCCGCCGGGGCGATGGACCAGGTGGTTGCCAATTTCATCCAGGAAATCACCGATCCGGAAAATTCGAACGTGACGGCGACTGGCGACTTCCGGTGGTTCGAGCCGATCCAGAGGAACTCCAAATTCCCCTCCATGGTCCCCGACGTGGTGACGAAGTTGTCGCCCCCATCGGGCGGGCTTCGCAACACGCTGATCAAGCAAAGCATCCCGGGGAAGTTCTACAGCCAGTCCGCCTCTGCTCCGGATATTCCGGCAAGCTCGGTCACCACGATCTCCTCCACCGGCAAACCCGGGGACCGTCCGGTCAGCGCCGCCCGGTGGGATCTGCCCAGACTCCTGCAGAATTCCTCGGCCGACGGAGAGGCCTATTTCTCGGATCAGGACGTTCCCAACTGGATCTACGTCCAGGAGAACGGAGAGGCCATCACAACTCCTCCCGGAAAAAACTCTCCGTTCCCGATTGCCGGTCGCTACGCCTACAATGTGTATGACGTCGGCGGACTCGTGAACGTCAACGTCGCGGGATACGACAGCGCGGCCGCCAACGAAGTCGGTTTCAAGGGGGCAACCGCCTTCGCCGATCTCACCCAGATCCCGGGAGGTCTGCAGGGCAACCAGTCCAAGGTGAACGAACTGGTGAACTGGCGCAGCCCATACGTGTCGTGGAGCAATCGCGGAGATGCGCTTTCGCCGATCGGAGGAGGCACCTATTCCATCCTCGACTATCTCCGCATGGGGGCGGGAGTCGGCTGGAGAAAAAACCCATCCACCTCGGGCAACTCAGGCAACCAGTTTTTCTCGCGAAAGGACCTCATCAAGTATGCCACCCAGAACGGCTTTGCCGATTCCCTTCCGTTTCTGACGCATTTCAGCGTCGACGCCGACGCGCCGAGCTTTTCGCCGGATACGGAGATCCTCAAACTCGGGCTGCGGGACAGGGGCGCGAACGGTCTCCGCCGGGCCTCCTCTGGGGAGAAGGTCCTGGAAAGCGAGGAAGGGCAAACGCTCACAACCGACGACCAGAAAAGAATCAATCCCGCGAGATCCGATCCGAAGACCGTCATGTCAGCGCTGGAGGTTCCAGGAGGGAAAACCGTTACCGCACCCGTGCTTTTCAAGCGTTTTCCGTTGAGCCGCCTCGCCTTGGTCCAGACCGACCCCGCTGCCCGGCAGAAGGCTGGCGCGACCCCTGAGTTGATCCAGCGGTATTTCGGACTGGTCCGGGATGGAAACGATTACACATGGAAATACCGGGACATCGACGGAGAGGAGACCCAGATCAAGACCCTCGACGAGGTCGCCGCAAGGAACCGGGAACCCAACTTTTTCGAACTTCTGAAGGCGGTCATTCAGGTCGGTTCCCTCGCCCAGAGCCGTCATAGCACGATGATCCCTCTCAACTCTCTGGAACCCCGCGCCAATCGCGTGGATGAACACATCATTCGCATCGGCGCCGCCATCATCGACCAGGCGGACCCGGATAGCTATCCGACGCGCATCCGATTCAACTACGACAACGCCACGGCTTTTGGCGAAATCTACGGCGTCGAGGATCTGCCTTACATTTACGGCTTCCGCTTCGTCGGCTACGGCAAGCCGGAATCCCAGCAAACCCATTGGTTCCTGGCTCAGCCGACCTTGTGGAACCCCCACAATCCGAGACGGCGGAACGTTTCCACTGCCATTCCGAACGAATTTCAGGTCTCCGCGCTGAAGCCAAATGGGCCAATCTTCGTCAATGCCCACGCCACCACGAATCCGCCGGCGATTTTCATCGATAATCAGTTCACTCCCGCCACCCAGCTTTCGTTCAAGTGGACACCCGAAAGCCCGGCGTTCCGCCAGCCGCAGGGGCTCCTGTCCTCGCTTTATCCGCAAGGGGTCGAGCTCTCAGGAACCCCGGACACCTATTTTCCGCTCAACACGGCGGAGAACCAGGTCTTCACCCCGCTGCAGCCGTTTCAGAATAACCAGGCCATCGGATTTCTGCTCGGTCACAACGACGACAAGAAAAGCTGGATGCACGTTTCCTACAACGGAGGCCAGGCCCAGTTTCTTCTGAAATACAAAGGCGGCGACGGGAATTACTACGCCTACGACAAGCTGTGGTTCAATCCGAGCTACGTCTCGCATGGGGTGCATGCGGAGCACAAAACCGAGACGTTCTCCTCGCTGTTTTCGGGACGTCAGAATCCGGTGACCACAGACGGCCCGAACCTCCGCTCGGAAGCTGCGTATTTGAAGAGCGATCCCCGGTCGCAACGCTTCATCTGGCCCAGCGAAATGGCCTATTTCTCGGGCCCCGCCGCGACCCATCGCTATCGTCTCCCCGAGGGCACCACGGCCGCGCCGTGGGGTGGCGTGCGCGCTTCGTCCAGCCCGGTGTCCGGCTATGATGAAACCGACAATCGATCCTCCAGCATTCTCTCCAACGGTAAAGGCGGTTTCACCGATCTCTGGCGGCTGACCCAGAGCAGCCATCCTGCAGGCAGCGGCAATGACTGGACCTATCGCGAAGACCTCGGATACCTCACGATCAACAACAAATCCACATCGGCCAGTCGCGGATTTTACTACAGCGATCAGGACTCAGTGGTCCGTCGGGCCATGGCTGGGGCGGCAATCATTCCCGCGACGTATCTCAACGAACCGCCGGTGCCGCTCCTCACGCAGAACGCCGTCGACTCGCTCCCCACGCCCCTTCAAAGCCTGCCGATTCGCAACCGGCCGGCAACGAACGAAGAGGGTCAGAACTTCTATCAAAACCGGCCCATCGTCTTGAACCGGCCCTTCCGCTCCGTCGGGGAACTCGCCCACACCTTCCGGGATGTCCCGTGGAAGAACCTGGACTTCACGTTCCAGGAAAGTGGAGACACCGGCCTGCTGGATGTCTTCACCGTCTACGAAAATCCCAGCGACAGCGAGATCGGCACTCCGCTGGTCGCCGGCAAGGTGAACCTGAACGTTGCTCCGCCCCCGGTGCTGAGCGCCCTGCTTCACAACGCGGCCCGTGAGATTCCCATGGATAGCCTGTCCGCCACGGACAAGCTCACCGCGCTGACTCCCCTGACGACCCGCCTGATCCAATACCGGAATCCCGACGGCTCCCCCAGCGAGGAGAATGACGGGGCCAACGGGCCAATGCGCAGCCTCGCGGAGCTGGTCGGCCGCGTCTATGGCGCAGGAGATGGCAAATTCAGCAATCACGCCCGCTTCGTCGGCGTCCGACCGGAGCAGTTCGGAGATGCCAAAGATCAGACCCGGCCGGAGCGGATGGCCGCACTCGTGCGCTCGCTGGCGGATTCCGGCACCACCCGCACCTGGAATCTGATGATCGATCTCATCGCCCAGTCCGGAACCGGGGACACCTTCACGGATTTCAAGGCGAGTTCGGAATCGCGGTGGTGGCTTTTCATCTCCATCGATCGCTTCACTGGAAAGATACTGGCCCGCTCCGTGGAACGCGTGGTGGAATAATTGACGAACATGCACATTTTGAACTCCCGAATTCTTCATCTGCCCGTCGCCTTGATCCTCGCGACCCTGGCGGTGCGGTCGAGCCCCGCGCAGGAAGCCGACAAGATTCCCCCTCCAACGTTTCCGCTGAAACTGCGCGCGCCCGACAAGGCTTCCTGGACCGTGCAAATCAAACGGAACAGCGGCGGCGGGGACGACGGTGAATCCGGATCGCGGAAGATCACCGTCACCAAGACCGCACCGATTTACCACGAAACGGAAACCGGTGGAGGGAGCGGCGCCGAGCGCTGGGCGTTCCTGACTCCGGGTAGCACCTACCGCTTCACCAAGGGCCCTTCGGGCTGGGAACGCCTTTATGCCGATTACTACGCGGACATCGCGCAATACGAGACGTCCGACTTCGAGGACACCGAATGGGCGACCCAGGAAACCTACAAAGGAGTCGTGGTGACGAATGGCGTCCCGCTCTATTATTTCGAGAAGACAAGCTCCAAGCCGATCTCGAGACGGGATCTGAAGTTCTACGACGTGGGTGCCGCGGTTTCCGGCCAGGGGGCCCCCACCTTCACGTGCAGGGCGTGGATCGATCCCAAGACGCTTCTGCCCGTGAAGCTCGAGGACGGACGGGAGGTTCGCACCTTCACCTACAACGACCCGCCCGCAGCTCAACTCATGCCTCCATCGGAGGTGTTGTCCGAGCTCAAGAAATGGGTGGCGGAGATTCAGCGGATGAATCGTTGATCCGGCTTCGGCCCGTGTTTTGGGAAATGGTGCGCGCCCGGGCGTGCGCCTGCACCACACAAGGAATCTCACGACTCCCGGAGTTGCATCGCGCTCTTTTCTTCCACCTTGATTTTCCCCGCTTCCGCGGGTGGACTGCTTTCATGAAACGCTTCCCCGCCGTTCTTGCTTTTGCGACCGTTGTCTTCCTGGCTCCGCCGGCCGTTTTGCGCGCAGAGGAAAGCGCCGAGCAACTGGCCGAACAACAGGGACTCGGTGGGAAAAGTGCCGATGATGAGAGCGCAGCCGATCTCGCGAAGAAGCGCGGCCTCGGGGATGCCGCCGGAAAGGACAACGAGACGAGCGCGGCGGATCTCGCGAAGGAACAGGGACTCGAAAGCGGTGCCGCCGATGACGAAAGCGCGGCGGACCTCGCCAGCGAGGAAGGGCTTGAGCAAAAGGCCGGCCAGGACGACGAAGTCAGTGCGGCGGATCTTGCCGAGAAGAAAGGCCTCGAGGAGAAGCCCAAGGTGATCGTCAGTTCGCCCGCGGGATCGACCTACGCTCCCGGAATGGGCGTGAACGGCACGGTTTATGCCGTCGCCGCGCAGAAGGATGGCAAGGTCGTCATCGGTGGCAACTTCAACAACGTGGACGGACAGCCGCGCTCGAACCTCGCACGCATCAATGCTGACGGTTCGCTGGACATGACATTCGTCGCGGAGATCGAGAATGGTGTTTCCGGCACGGTCTACGCCCTGGCGATCGATCCCTCGGGGGACGTGCTGGTTGGCGGCTATTTCTCCCAGCCGAAAAACTCCGAACTGAAGAATTTCATCCGCTACACGAGCGAAGGGCAGATCGATCCGAAATTCTCGCCCAATGACTGTCCAAACGGCGCGGTCTACGCGATCGCAGTCGATCCGGATGGATCGGTGGTGATCGGCGGGGAGTTCAGCGAAGTGGGAGCCTCGCCTCGCAGGAACCTCGCGAAATTCAAGCCCGACGGCTCGCTGGCCGGGCCGGTGAACATTCCACAGGGAGTGAACGGCACCATTCGCGCGCTCGTTTCACATCCGACGGGCTCGACGTTCGCAGGCGGTGAATTTGAAGCCGGCGGCAACGCAGCCCGCAACGTGATCAACGTTCCGGCGAACTAACCGGGCACGTCCGCCGCCTCGATCACGGCGGCACCGACGATCCGGCCGCACGCATGGATCGGGGTGTTGCTACTTACGAACTCGCGCTGCCGTAATTGCGCAGCGCCGAGCGCCACACCAGCCGCACGATGCCCAGCAGCAGCGCGGTCACCACAGCCAGCTGGAGCATTCCGGCGAAGGAGGATTCCGCCGCACGGGCGAGAACACGGGCGGGAACGTTCGCGACGAGAATGATCGGAAACACCCACGTGAACACAAACTTGAAAACCCCCGTGTAGATCGCGTCGGGGTAACGACCGATGTTGAACAGGCTGAAGTATCCCTGAATCAGTCCGTCGGCGCGCACGACCCAGAAGCTCAATGATGCAAGCGCGAGCATGACGCAGTAATGGATCGCGATGCCGAAGCCAATGGCCACGACGTAGAGCGCGATCTGGGCCACGGAAGGCGCGACCCCGAGCTTCCACAGCGAGATCAATACAAACCCCACGCCGACGAGCGCGTTCACCACGCTGTCGAGGCCGAATTGTTTCACGGACACGGCGAACTGCGAGTCCACCGGCAGCATGAGGAGAAAGTCCATTTTCCCGGTGCGGACGAGTTCGGGAATGTGCGCGATGTTGATGAAGAAGACGGCCTGGAAAAGCTGCGCGATGATTTGGTGGGTCCCGATCAGCAGGACAACCTCCCATTTGGTCCAGTCACCGATGCGGTCGACGTAGGAGAAAAGAACCTCGACGAAGAGAATCTGGCCGAAAAACCACAGCAACTCGACGAGCATCCAGAGCAGGAAGTTCGCCTTGAAGCTCATCTCGCGGATGAGCGAGTTGCGGAGCATGATGCCGTAGATCTCCGCGTATCGGCGCAGGATGGTCATCGCATGGGAACCGTGAAATCGAGGGCGAATCTCGCCACGGCGTCGGCGGCATTCGGGAGGCTGCACTTCTCCAGGTTGCGCTTCCATTCCCGCCACTGCTTCGCGTCGTCGGCGAAAGCACGCTGCACAGCATCCGCGAGATTCTCCGGACGTCCCAGCGCCGTGGTTCCCACGCCGAGTCTCTCGACGAGTTCGATATTTCCCTCCTCCTGACCCGGCACGACGTGGCTGACAATGAACGGGCAGCGTGCGGCGAGTGCCTCCTGCACGATCGCGCCGCCGGCCTTCCCGATGAAGACGTGATGCTCGCAGAGCAGGCGCGGCATTGCGTCCGTCCAGCCGATCAACCGCCCCTTGCCTTCACCCAGCAGCCCCGATTCCTTGACGGCATCGAAGACGCGCGGGTGACGACCGGTGACGACGGTGAGTTCCACGTCCGGCAGGCTGGTGAGCGCCTCGATCTGATGCAGTGTTCGATGAAGCTGCGTCGAGGGCATGAACAGAACCTTCCATGGCGCGGAAGCCGTCGCTGGCAGCGTCTCCGCATTCGAGAAGGATCGTGAAACCGGAAAGCCGAGCGGATGGACGATGTCCGCCGGCAGCCCGCGCGCCCGCAGGAGATCCGCGGTAATTTCGTCAGTCACGATGAAAGCGTCGGACAGGCAGCGATGCCATGCCGTGTT
Source organism: uncultured Spartobacteria bacterium (assembly GCA_937901895.1). GTDB lineage: Bacteria > Verrucomicrobiota > Verrucomicrobiia > Chthoniobacterales > JAATET01 > JAATET01. The sequence goes on from CALGTD010000117.1 coordinate 16,971, forward strand.
CACCGCCACGGAGTCGGTGACGACCGTGATGAACGGCATGTTCGCCCCGAGACGCGAACGCTGAATCTTCCGGAAAAGGTAGGCGTAGATCGGGTAGGTGGACACCACGACGTCCGGGCGGAACGCGGCCAGCTTCCGGTCCAGCGCCGCGCGCAGCTTTCCCGTGGTCCACATCGCGCTTTCCATCCACCCGGGACGGTCGAGCCCGATGAAAATCGCGCGCCAGATCCACGGCAGACGGTTGATCGCGATGGAATAGCCCTTCTTCACGGTGGAATTCACAAACGGAATCGTCTCAGCATAGAGATCGCTTACGAGGACCTCCGCCTCACCCGTCGCTTCAAGGGCCTCGCGGATGCTTCGGGCTGCGGTGTTATGGCCCTCGCCAAAGCCCGCGGTCAACACGAGCACTCGTTTCATTTCAAAGACTGTCGGGACGGCGTCGAGCTCGTGGCCGGGCCGCACGGAAGGTTCGTTCTCATCAATGCTGTCGGGGCGCCCGCGCGGGAGCCGTTGGGGTCTATGATGAACCACAGCGGAAGCGCTCCGTGCAACCGCGTTTTCGTGCGTTTGCGGACCACGTGCAAATTCCACCGCGATCCATTTGCAGTGCAAGGGTTTCGAGCCTCCGGATCTCGCGAAGCCCGCATCGATGCTGAATCTCCACCTGCCGCCACTTACGAAAGCGCTCGATGCGATTTTCTTTTTGACACCACAAGATATTGGGTCAATCTCCGCTAAACTTATCCGCGCGACACAATGCGTTGCCCCAAGTGCGGCTCTCTGGAAGACAAGGTCATCGACTCCCGGCTCTCGAAGGAGGGCACGTCGATCCGCCGACGCCGCGAGTGTCTGGACTGCGAGACCCGTTTCACAACCTATGAGGAAATCGAGCGGCTGGAACTGCGCGCGATCAAACGCGACGGACGGCACGAGCCGTTCGACCGGCACAAGCTGCTGAACAGCTTCATCAAGGCCTGCGAAAAGCGGCCGATCAGCATCGAGGAAATCGACCGTGGTGTGCAGGAGATCATCACCGAGCTCGAAGCGGGAAATCACCGCGAGATTCCGACCAAACAGATCGGCCTGAAGGTCATGGAAAAACTCCACGGCCTCGATCCCGTCGCCTACGTCCGCTACGCGAGCGTCTATCGGGAATTTCAGGAAATCGGTGATTTCATCGAGGAAATCCAGTCCTTCGAAAAACGCGGGGCAAAGACGCCCGCCCAACCCGAACTCTTCAAAGCATGATCGCACTGATCGACAGCCTGCCCATGGTTCGATTTGACGACGGCAACGTCATGGCGTTCGAATCGCGGTGGCTGTCGGAGGGGCTTGCACGCGCCGCCGGTCGAGCCGGTTATCGAAAGTGGTGGCTCGCCGAGCACGTGACGCAAACCGTCACCACCTATCTCCGGAACGATTTCGACGGCACGGTGATCAGCCTGTCGCAGTTGCGCACCGCGGTGCAGTCCGTCCTCCAGGTCATTGGCTATTCCGACATCGCGGCGCACTTCGAACCTCTGCCCGCGCCGGTTCGCATTTCGCTCGAGCGCATCGCGCGGGAGGCCGGCGAGGGTTACGAACTGTTCTTCTTCCGCCTCCTGCAGCAGCGCATCCGCGAGATCGTCGAATCTCCGTCGGTGAGGGTCGAGTTCTTCGACCTGCGCCCGTGCGTCAAACACCTGCGGAGCGCGAAGAACTGGCGCAGCGATTGTGCGGGTCTGCACGCCGAAATCGTGCGTTTCATTCGCGCAGAACTCGACGCATGCAGCCGGGCGAGGGAACTGAACCTGCAGCTCAGCTGACCGCACCGGCAGATCCCGACGCCTTCGCGGATTCACGATAGACGAGCAGGCGCAGGCCGTTCAGACAAACAAGCACCGTGCTGCCCTCGTGGCCGATCACGCCGAGCGGCAGCGGCAGGCCGAGCCCCAGTGCCGATGCGACGAGCACCACGATGACTGCGGCGGCAAACGTCAGATTCTGAACAAGAACGCGCCGCGCGTGCCTCGCCATGCCGAGGAGAAGGGGAATGTTTTCCAGCTTGTCGCCCATCAGGACGACGTCGGCGGTTTCCATCGCCACATCGGTTCCGGCCGCGCCCATGGCCACTCCAAGGTGGGCCGCAGCCAGCGCAGGGGCATCGTTGACACCGTCGCCGACCATCATGACGACCCCCTCGCTCTTGAGGTCGCGGATCGCCCTCACCTTGGCTTCCGGCAGCAACTCCGCGCGGACTTCGTCGATCCCCGCCTCCGCGGCGATCGCTTTCGCAACGGTCGATTGATCGCCGGTAAGCATGACGATTTTCCGCACACCCCGCGCGCGGAGCCGCGCAACGACTTCGCGTGCCTCGGGGCGCAGGGTGTCCGCCAGCGCAAACACCGCCCGCACATGCACGGAATCCCCACGGCGATCTCCCATCCAGACACAGGTTCTGCCCTTTCCCTGGAGGGAAACCGACGCCTCCGCGAAGCGGTCGCGGTCCTCTGCGTCAAGCTCGACAAAGAACCGTTCGCTTCCGACCACGAATCCCGTGCCTTCGATGGTTGCCTCCGCGCCCTTCCCCGGCGTTGATCGAAACGCCGTAGCGACGGGCAGCGACAATCTCAGCCGGTTGGCGCCCGCCACGATGGCCGCCGCCAGCGGATGCTCGGACTTCGACTCCAGCGCCGCACAGATTGCCAGCAGCTTCATGGCTTCGGGTGGAAGTCCATCGGAGAAGGGAATCACGCCCTGCGGGAGAACAAAATCGGTGACCGTGGGCCGTCCGACGGTCAACGTGCCGGTCTTGTCCACCGCCACGATATCGACCCGTGCCGCCTGCTCGAGGTGCGCGCCTCCCTTGATCAGAATTCCGCGCCGGGCCGCGCCGCCGATCGCGGACAGCACGGTCGCCGGAGTGCTGATGACGAGCGCACAGGGGGACGCCACGACCATCACCGTCATCGCACGATAGAACGCCGTGGCGAAGGCCTCACCCGATCCAAGCCAGGGAACAAGCAGCACCAGCACCGTGAAGGCGATCACGCCTGCCGCGTAGCCCTGCTCGGCTTTTTCCAGAAATCGCTGCGCACGGGACTTCTCCGCCTGCGCCTCGGCGACAAGCTTCACCATCCGGGCGAGGGTGGAATCCTCCACCTTCTTCGTGACCACGATCTCCAGTCCGCCCGACTCGTTGAGCGTGCCAGCGAAGACCGTCGCCCCCACCGTCTTGCTGACAGGCATCGACTCGCCGGTGAGGCTCGATTGGTTCACGCTGCTCGCGCCCTCCACGACGAGTCCATCCACGGGCAGCAACTCGCCAGGCCGCACGACGACAACATCCCCGGGCACGAGCAAATCCACGGCAACTTCCTCGAGACCTCCGTCCGTCTTCTTCATCGCATGATCGGGCCGGAGCGTGAGGAGCGACTCGATCGCGCGTTGCGTCCGCTGAAGCGCATAATTTTGCAGCACGTTTGAAACGCTGAACAGGAACAGCAGCAACGCGCCCTCGAACGGCGCGCCCACCACGGCGGCGCCTAGAGCGGCGAGCACCATCAGGACGTCCACGTCGAGCGTGAGTTCCCGCAGCGAAGCCACCGCCGAACGCACGCCATATTGTCCGCAGAAAATATACGCTCCGGCGTAGAGCCAGTTTGCGAGCACGTCCGCAGTAGGATCACGATCCACGATCCAGGCCACGACCAGAAAAAGAAGCCCCGCCGCGCAGGAAAGTTCCTCGTTGAGCTGGCCGGACAGCAATCGCTGCCGGATCGACGTGCGGACACCCACTTTCCTTGCGTCGAGTGGCTCGATCTTCGCGCCGGCTCTCCGCGCACCCTCCAGCACGGACGGTTCACTCGCAACGGAGGAATCGAAGGTCAGGCAAAGCACCCGCCCCACGTAGCTGGCGGTCGCACGTCGCACGCCGGGCACCTTCTTGACCCGACGTTCGAGCTTGGCCGCCGCGGCTTCGCATCCCATGCCATCGAGCCGGAGCGCGCATCGCCGCAATCCCGGAGCCGACGGCTGGATATGCTCCTGTGCGATGCGCCGAACGTCGGCTTCCGAAAGTCGCGCCGGATCGAAGGTGATGGCGATCCGCTCTCCGTCGCCCAGTGGGGTGACACCAACGATCCCTTCGTGATCCGCGATGGTGTGCGGATTCACGGATTCACCCTCGGGCTTCATTACGTTTTCAATGGTGGTGATTCCGACTCACTCCGTCAGCGGACGGATGCGAAGCCTCTTCGCCAATCGCAGTCGCACTCACACCAACGCCGTATCGATACACCAACTCGCCACCGCGGTGTCCGGTCACCAGGACACAATAGCTCGCCCAGATCGCCACCAGCGCCGCCGCTGCGGAGAGTCCGCGGGCAGGCACGGGAAAGCGGATGATCGCCGCGGCCGCGATCGCGAGAAGCGCCGCGAGCATCGCGACATTGCGGGTGGTCTCTCCCCACTCCTCATGCTCCTCGAGAACCTCCTCCACCTTGTGTGGGAGCTCCCCTGCGGAGTCTTCCGCCTCGTCGCCACTCCATGTCGCCGCGAGCGCGCCCAACGCCCCCAAAGTCAGAAGACCCGCAGCCACGAGCGGCAGCTGCCAGCAACGGATGAAGACGGTGGCCAGACCAACAACCGTTCCCAAAAGAATCAGGACGATCGGAAAATGAGCAACCGCCGGGTGGAGAGGATTGGGTGCCGGCATCATCATGCAACCTCGGTGGGTTGTTCCATGCTACCACGGATGCTGCTCAGCGACCTCATGATCCGGAGGAATGTTGTTCACCGTCACGAAAGTCCATTTCCGCTCGCTCTTCCATCTTCTTCGTGCCCTCGAAGGTCATCGTGGCTACGATCCCGTCATGACGATTTTCGAAAAGATCATCGCGAGGGAAATCCCCGCCGACATCGTCTTCGAGGACGATCAGTGCATCGCCTTTCACGACATCGATCCGAAGGCTCCGGTCCACGTGCTCCTGGTGCCGAAGCGCGTGATTTCCCGCATTGCGGAGGCGAACACCGGTGACCGGGAACTGCTCGGGCATCTTCTCGTCACCGCCGGCGAAGTCTCGCGGATGCTGGGACTCGCCGACGACGGATTTCGCCTCGTGATCAACAACGGAGCGAACGGCGGCGAAACCGTGCCGCACCTGCATATTCACATTCTGGGCGGGCGGCCGATGGCATGGCCTCCGGGCTAGGAGCCGGCATCGCAGACCGGGCGCGCAGCGTCCGTGACGCTTCTTCGCCCGTGAAAGGATTCTTCCATCTCGTTCTCTCCATCACCATTGGAATCGCAAGAGACCAGCGGACGCGGCGTCGCGCGATGTTCCTGCTGACGCTTGTCGCGCTGGCGTTTGCGTTCGCGGGCGTGACGGTCTTCTGGACAGTCTTCGTGCACCACCCGCTTTTCTTCGCGTTCTACTGGCTCGTGTGCGCGTGGATCACGATTTGCGTGATGTTGATGGCGATATACGATCTGCTTTCCGTGATCCGCGCCGGCCGCGCCGCAAGACGCGCCGCACGGCGGGAACTGACGGGGAGGGACGACTGATGTTCAAGACACGAGAAAAGATCGAGGAGGAGGATGAACTCACGCTTGCACCCTACGCGTGCAAATCCGCGGAATCCCTCGGCCGCGTCTACCGGCAGGCCGAACATCCCTACCGCACCGGCTTCCAGCGCGACCGTGCGCGTATCATTCACAGCGCGGCGTTCCGACGGCTCGACGGGAAAACGCAGGTTTTTCTGAACGGAACCGGCGACCACTACCGCACACGCCTCACCCACACGATCGAGGTCGCATCCATTGCGCGCACGATTGCCCGCGCCCTGTCACTGAACGAAGACCTCGCGGAGGCCATCGCACTTGCGCATGATCTCGGACATTCCCCGTTCGGTCACAGCGGCGAGGAGACACTCGACAAACTCATGCGCAAACACGGCGGCTTCGACCACAACGTCCAGAGCCTGCGCATCGTCACGCTCCTCGAGTCGAAGTATCCACTCCACCCCGGGTTGAATCTTTCATGGGAAGTCATCGAGGGCCTGCAGAAACACAACGAGACCTACAAGGCCCCCGACGGCAGCGTGTATCACTCTCCGTCACTCGAGGCGCAGGTCGCTGATTTCGCGGACGAAATCACCTACTCTAGCCACGATCTCGACGACGGACTGGACGCCGGATTGCTCGATCCCGACGCGCTCGAGGAAATCCCCATCTGGTCCGAAGCGCGGATGCTGGCGGAGCGTGAGTTCCGTCACCTCGATCCCACCGAGCGGCGCGGATACATCATCCGCTGCATTGTGAACCGCGAGGTCGAGGACATCGTCATTCACAGCGGACGCGCGATCAGGAAGGCGAACGTCCACTCCGTCGCCGACGTTCGCCGGCAAAAGAAGCGGCTCATCCAGTTCAGCCCCGAGACCCGGCGCCACAACGCCGCGCTCCGGAAATTCCTTTATCGAAACCTTTACTACAACCCTGTGGTGGCCGAGGCCAACCAGCGCGCCTGCACGCTGCTGGAGGACCTGTTCGAGCGCCTTGTCGAAAAGCCGTCTCTTCTCGGACGCAAGGCCGCCCGGCGCATTCCGAAGGAAGGCCTGCACCGCACGGTCACCGATTACCTCTCCGGGATGACCGACCGCTATTGCATCGACCAGCACCGGACGCTCTTCAACGTTGAAGGGTGAGCTTGCCCGCGGCGCCTTCATCCTCTCAACTCTCTTGCTTCAACTCTCAACCGCCTTTCCATGAGCAGCCCCGACCTTGACGTCCGCTACGTCGCGAATCTCGCCCGCATCGACCTCACCGACGAGGAGATCGCGCGCTTCCAGTCCCAGCTCGGCCGCGTGCTGGAATACGTCGAGCAACTCGACAAGGTGGACATCTCCAACGTCGAGCCCACCGCGCACGCGAACGCCGTCTTCAACGTCTTCCGCGCCGACGAACCGCGGCACGGTCTCGAAAAGGAAGCCGCATTGAAAAATGCCCCGCGTCAGGCCAACGGCCTCGTCATGGTCACCAAGGTCGTCGAATAACGCTGCGCTTCGTTCCCATGGAAATTTTCGATCTTTCCGTCTCCGATCTCCAAACCAAACTCCGCGACCGCGAACTCTCGCCGGCCGATGCGCTCGACGCCCTCGAAGCCCGCATCGCGGCAGTCGATCCGAAGGTGCAGGCCTATCTCTCGCGCAACGTCGAAACGGCGCGCGAAGAGGCGGCGAAAGCCGACGTTACTCTCCCCCTCGGCGGCGTGCCGATCGGAATCAAGGATGTCATCAACGTCCTCGGCGAGCCCGCAACCTGCGGCTCCAAAATGCTCGAAAGCTACCGGGCGCCCTACAATGCGACCGTCATCGACCGCCTCCGCGCCGCCGGTGCGATTCCGTTCGGGCGGTTGAACATGGACGAGTTCGCCATGGGCTCCTCCACGGAAAATTCCGCGTATCATCCGACGCGCAATCCGTGGGATCTCGACCGCATTCCGGGCGGCTCCAGCGGCGGCAGTGCAGCGGCCGTCGCCGCGCGCGAGGCCTTCGCCACGCTCGGATCCGACACCGGCGGCTCGATCCGCCAGCCCGCCGCCTTCACCGGCACGGTCGGGATC
>CALGTD010000118.1 GCA_937901895.1 uncultured Spartobacteria bacterium
GGGCGGGCATCCGGGAGGAAATCCTCGACCGGATGCGCACGCCGGTCATCGAGGTTTTCAACGCCGCGGTGACCTCCCGCGCCTTCAACCGGCAGGCTGCCGCCTATGCCGCGGCGCGAGGGAAAGCCGGAACCGCCGGCAGCGACGCGCACCACGCCAGTGCCGTGGGCACGGCGAGCACCGCCTACGAACTCGACGAGTTTTCCGTGGCCGGTCTTCTGCGGGCGATTGTCCGCGGCGGTGAACTCAACGAAACCTATCTCAGCCGCATCGAAGGCTTCAAAAAGCACTTCGGCAATTTCTTTCGCGCGTTCAACCGGGATCCGCGCAAGCCGGTCCGGGACTCGCAGCGGCGCGAGGATCCGGAAATCTAGACGCCGGCGAGAGCGTCTTCCGGAGCAGGGATGCACAGGCGTTTTGTGCGCCCGCGGATGCCGGTGAAAATATCCCAGGCGATCGTGTCCGCCCATCGAGCGAGTTCGGAGGCGAGAATCGTCTCGTTCCCCTGACTGCCAATCAACACCACCTCGTCGCCGGGTTTCGTGTTGGGAACCGCCGATACGTTGACAAGAAACTGATCCATGGTCACGCGTCCCAGCACCGCGCAGCGGCGGCCACCCACGAGCACCTGCGCACCGTGGCCGGAAACGTGTCGCGGATAGCCGTCGGCATAACCGGCGGCGACCGTCGCGATCCGCATCGTGGCCGGTGTCGTATAAGTGCGTCCGTAGCTGACGCTCCGTCCGCCGGGAACGTCGCGCACGAGCGTGACCCGGGATTTCCACGCGAGAGCCGGACTCAGGTGCTGCTGAAATCCCGCCACCGACGCGCTGCCGTAGAGCAGCAGGCCGGCACGCACGAGGTCGAAGGCATATTCCGGGAATGCGCAGACGCCTGCGCTGTTCAGTGCATGAATCCGAACCTCCGGCGCGATCGTGCGAACGGTTGCGGCAAATTCGGAAAATGCCTCAAGCTGTGCGCGCGTGAACGTTTCGTCCTCGTCCGCCGCGGGCAGGTGCGTGGCAATGCTGTGAAGCCGCACTCCGGGGGTTCTCCGGATCGTTTCAATCTCCTCCAGCGCCTCGGTGTGCCACGTGCCGACACGGCCCATGCCGGTATCCACCTTGAGCTGGACGCTCGCGACGCTTCCGCCGCCCGCCGGCACGAATGCCCGCGCTTCCGCGGCATTCGAAACCGTCGCAATGCAGCCCAGCGACGCCGCGTCCTGTCGCTCGGCCGGCAGACACGGGCTGAGCAGGAGGACGTCCTTTTCCGGCACGCACGCCTGCAGGGTTGCCGCCTCCTCGAGATTGGCCACCGCGAAGAGTTCGGCGGTTTCCCGCAGTGCGGGTCCGACCAGCTCGATCCCGTGGCCGTAGGCATTTGCTTTCAACACGGCGATGAGCCCGGCGCCGGTATGGCGGATCGCGAACTCCGCATTGCGGCGCACCGCCCCGGGATCGATCTCGGCCCACACTCGGGCGGAGGAGCAGTTCATGAAATCTCCAATATCCGGATTCCCACCGGCGGCAAACTCCATCATCGGTTATCCTGTCATAAGCCCGCGAAGCTGCGGTTCCTTCGTCGAACGCACGGTGTAAAACCAGTCCTCTTCGCCCCGGTGGAGGTCGATGTAGCCGGCGAGCTGCAGGGCGCTGAGGAAACGATGCAGACGGGCGGGATCCGCCTCGACGACGGTCAGCGCGCTGACGCGGGTCTTTCCGGCCCGATGGATCGTTGTCAGCAGTTCCCAGGCACGGTCCTGCTCCTCCGGCGACAGCCAGCGGACGGCGCTGAGATTGCCCCCGATGGCGAGCGTCAGACGCACCGGGAGCAAAAAAATATCTCCGCCGAGATGCCAGCCGATGATCGGGCGATCGTCCAGGCCGGCGAAACGCCTGCGGAGGTGATCGAGGATTCCCCACAGGAAGAGCAGTCCCGCGAGGATGCCTGCCGTGCCGGGAATCCACGGAGGGATTTCAGCCCCGATGTCTCCCCTGGCGGCTGTGACGAGCCCGAGCAGGATGAGCACGAAAAAGAAGTAGGCGAGGTTCCAGACAATGATTGCAGCGAGCAGTGAGAGCACGGACATCGCGATGGCGTGCAGGTTGTGCACGCGCAGATCCCTGCGAAACTGCCCTGGCGCGATCACGATGCTCCCCGGTAGCCTTCCGGATCGATCTCGACCGCCGCGAATCCCGCCGCGCGAACGCCCCGGATCACGTCATCCCGGGAGGCCACCAGCCGCGGCATCTCATCCGGGGCGATCTGCACGCGGGCCGACGGGGCCTGTCCGGCAAGGTAGCGGACGCGGAAGACGCGAAACCCGAGCGCGCGCACCGCGGCTTCGCCGCGCTCCACCAGTGCCAGCGCCTCGCGAGTCACCGGTGTGCCATGGGGAATTCGCGAACTCAAACACGGTTGGGCCGGCGCGTCCGCGGTCGGCAGGCCGAGATCCCGCGACAACGCGCGCACGTCGGCCTTCGTCAATCCGGCCTGCTTGAGCGGTGCCAGCACGGAGAACTCCGCGGCCGCCTGCGAGCCCGGCCTCAGGTGTGCGGGATCATCCGCATTTTCGCCATAGGCGATCGCGGCGAATCCGCGTTCGCGTGCGAGAGCGTCCATCCGTTGAAACAGCTCCGCCTTGCAGAAGTAGCAGCGATTGACCGGATTTTCCGCGTAGCGCTCGTCCTCCAGTTCGTTGGTTTGCACGACTTCGACCCGGGCTCCGAAGGCGCGGGCGGTTTCCAGCGCGTCGGCGAGCGCCTGTCGGGGCAGACTCGGGCTGTCGGCGATCACACCAAGCACGCGGTCGACGAGGGTTCGGTGGGCAATGGCGAGCAGGCATGCACTGTCGACTCCGCCGGAATAGGCGACGGCCAGCGGCGCATGGCGGCGCAGAATTTCCTCCAGAGCCTCGACCTTCCCGTGCATCTCCCCCAGCGATACACCAGATCCGGTCCGGGTTCTACTGCGCAGGCTTTTTCGACCGCATCCTGCGTTCATTGGGCTGGAGGATCGGACGGACTTATCGCCTCGGCGGTTGCGCTACGCCCGTGTGCGCATTCATGATGCCTGGGTGAAACGAGTCCTGTTGTTCCCCGCCCTCCTCATTGCGTGTGTTTTTTCGGCCGTTGCCGAGCCGGCCAAGTCTCCCAAAAATGTGATTCTCATGATCGGCGATGGCATGGGCCTCGCTCAGCTTCAGTCGGGGGCGGTGGCGAAGAAGGCTCCCCTCGAACTCGAGAAATTCCGGTCCATCGGATTCGCGAAGACCCATTCCGCGGACGATTTCGTGACCGATTCCGCCGCCGCAGGCACCGCGCTCGCGACCGGTCACAAGACGAACAATGGCATGATCGGGCAGGATCCCTCCGGAAAAGCGGTGAATTCCCTCCTTACCCTCGCGCGGAACAAGGGACTCGCCACGGGGCTGGTCGTGACGAAGGACATCACCGATGCCACGCCGGCCGCGTTTGTTGCGCACCAACCGTCGCGCAAAATGGCGGAGGAGATCGCCGCAGACCTCGTGGAGTCGGGCGTCGATGTTTTTGTCGGCGGGGGACGCAAGCGTTTCGACAAACGCGAAGACGGGCGCGATCTCATTCGCGAGCTGAAGCAGAAGAACTACAAGGTCGTCTCCGGAACCGATGAGATCGAGAAGATCACCTCAGGGAAGGTCGCAGGGTTCGTTTCGACCGAACGGTGGCACGGACGCGAGACCGATCAGCTGAAGCGGACGACGGTGGCTGCGCTTCGCATTCTCGAGGAGAATCCGAAAGGCTTCTTCCTGATGGTCGAGGGCTCCCAGATCGACTCCGCCGGGCACGACAACAAGATCGAAGATGTCATGGGCGAGATGATGGATTTCGACAAGGCCATCGGTGCCGCGCTCGCGTTCGCGGAGAAGAATCCCGACACCCTGATCGTCGTGACCGCCGACCACGAGACGGGTGGACTCACGCTCCGCGACGGCAGCTTGAAGGAAGGCACGATTCACGCCCGCTTTTCCACGGGCGGCCACACAGGAGTGATGGTGCCGGTCTTCGCCTACGGGCCGGGCGCGGAGGAATTTGCCGGAATCTACGAGAACACCGACATCTTCCAGAAGGTGAAGAGACTGCTCCATCTCGCGGACTGAACGGCCGCGGGAACCTACTCCAAAAGCTTGCGCATCTTCTCCCGGAGCGCCTGGTCGGAAAGCGCGTCGACGAATGAGCGGGCCGCGGCGGGGTTGCGGGCCTTGAGATAAGGGAGCGTCCTCCGAATGCTGATCTCGCGCCGCAGTGGATCGTCCATCGCATCCGCCCATTCGGCGGCAACGACCGGATCGAGATTCGCGACCGAGTTGACGAACCCGGCGATCGCAGCGTCGCGATAACTTCCGGGCCGAAGATCCGAGACATACTCCGATGCGGAGGCGGCATCGTTTCGACTCCATTGTCCGATGACATTCTCGATGGCCCGTTCGCGGTGAGTCGGACTGCGGAGGCTTTCCGCCCAGCCGGCGGCCTCCGTGGGTTTCGCCTCGGCGAGGTTTCGGGCGACCGCGTCGTAGGCGCGATCCAGACCATCCGGCGGGAGTTTGTCGAGCGCCTCGGCTGCCGCGATGGGATCGCGACGGGACCATCCGGAGATCACCGCCTGCACCGCGCGGGTTCGTTCCAGATCGGAAAGGCTGTTTGCCCATTTCAGAGCTTCGGACGGAGCGTTCGCGGACCATTTTTCCGCGGCCTCCGGCAACAGGTTTGCCCGGGCCCCGGGTGGCAGTGCATCGAGAGCCCGCACCGCTTGCGGGGCATCCTTTTCGAGCCATGCCGAAAAGATGTCCTCGATGGCATCGATCTGGGAAAACCCCTTGAGATTGGCATGGCTCCACTCCAGCGCGGCAGGCGCATCAAGTTGGGCCCACTGTGTCAGGGCATCTCGGGTGGAAGTGTCCCCCGAGTTCAGGCGGAGGAGAAGGTTGGACGTTTCCTTCGGCGCGACTCTGGCAAGCTCCATCGCGCTCAGCTGGAGGAACAGCCGCTGATCCCCGGGAGAAAGCCCCTTGAAAATTTTCCACGCCTCCTCGGGGTTCTTCCGGGCCAGCGCCTCTCCACCGCGTATCAACATCTCCGCTCGAAGCGATCCCTCCGGTAGCGCGAGAATGGTTTCCCAGCCGGAGGCCCCTTTCTCGACGAGCCCCTCCGCCAAAACCGGCAGCATGTGCCACGGTGCGATCTCCGGATGTTCCTGGGCAAACTCCAGCGCAAGCTCCGGATCCCGGAATGCAGGACCTTCATATGCAGCTCGGAACGCATGCCGTCCGAGGGCGGTTCCCTGATCGATCGCCCATTCCAGCATTCCCCGGCGGTCCTGAATTCCCCACGTGTGGAAAACCCCCGACAGTGCCCTGTTGCGCATCCACTCGTTTTCGAGGGCTGCCGCGGCGGTTGCGGCTTCCGATACCGATCGCTCCGCCCAGCTGTTGAAAAACCAGAACGCATCCGGCCTCGCCGACCCGGGCAGGCGCTGGAGTAATTCGAGTCCGAGCGTCGGATTTGTCCGGCCGAGTGCGGACAGCAGCGCCGTGAGAGGCGCCTCCGACTCGTGGCGCGGCAATTTCAGCAGAAGTTCAACGGTCGCCTCCGGATCGAGCAAACCCGCTCCCTGTGCCCACTGCGAGAGGAGGTCCTCCCGGCGGGCGATTTTCAGGGAAGCGTTCAAATCCTCCCGGGCGATCAGCACGAGTCCCAGCCATTGGGCGAAGTCGTCGTCGACATGTCCGGCAGCCGCCAGCTCTCCGGCGAAGCGCTGGAAATCCTCCGTAGAGAATGCCGTCACGTTGGGGAGCGCGAGAGGTGCGAGGGAGTGCTCCTCGACGGAAGGGGCACTCTCTCCGACGACATGCGGAGGATGGGAATTGGCTGATGGATGCGAGGTCCGGTTGCCAATTCCCCGTCCGACGAGAAATCCGATGACGGCGCACGCCGCGGTCACGGCGAGACCCGGCAAAAGCCCGTTGCGACTCATCGGTTGCCCTCCAATGCCTGTAGAAAGATCCGCCCTTCCTCCTCGGATCGCGCGGCGCGCGAGAGAAGTTCCCGGCCTGTGCTGGGATCGTGCCCTCTCCACATGTCCGCGATTTCGCGGCCGACCTGCTGCCTCAGTGCGGGATCGGAAATGCGGTCGAGCTGGGCGGTTGCCCTCCCGGCATCGAAGTATTTCAGCTCACGTGTCAGCGCGGCGGCCACCTTGTCCTGTTCACGTCCCGGCTGGAGCGTGCTCACAAATCCGTCGGCTGCGTTGGGATCGGCATAGACCCATTTCCGGACGAGATTCTCGGCCGCCATGACTTTCCGGTCATGGCCGGCCGGCAGCCCGAGCACAAACTGCGCGGCTGCCTGTGGATCCTGGGCTGCGAGACCCTGGGCAATGGAGGTGGCATGCTCCAGTCGCTTCGACTCCGGAAGCCACTGCATCAGTTTTGGGATCTGCGTTGTGTTGGACAAGGTAGGCAGCAGTCCGTTCACGAAGGGGATGCGGTCCTCCGGAGGCATGGCGTCGAGTGCCTCAAACGCCTGGTAGGGCGACGCCATGCCCCACTGGGTTCCCATCCGGGTCAGAACCGTCCTCCGCGTTTCCGGGGAGAGTTCGGATACGAGCGCCAGTCGGGCGGGGAGGTCCCTGCCGATAATCATGTAGGTGGGAGTCAACGTCTCCGGGAGCACGTGGCGGAGGGCGTCGTCGTCGAGACGGTTGGTGAGTGCGCGAAACGCGGTCTCGAAGTCTTCACTCATCCACCTGGAAGCAGCCGATATCATGGCGCGCGTTGCCTCTTCCCCCTGAAGGACTGTGGATGCCACTTCAACGGCTCGCGCGGGATCTTCCCACGAGAGACGGTCGAAGATTGCGGCGACCACGAGGTCTTTTTCCCCAGGGAGGAGCGTGTTTGCCCATTTCACGGCGCCGTCGAGATCCCAGGAAGCGAGCTCGCGAGCCGCTCCGCGCAAGGTCCGGGTGCGAAAGTTGCCGGGAGGAATCCGATCTCGCAGGGCGTTCGCATCCTCGACGGTGCGGACAAGTTGCGAACCAATCCAATCGGTGAACCCATCCCCAAGCTCCGGCTTCGCAAGGAGGAATTCCAGAGCGGCGTCGGCGTCCTTGTTGACGAGACCGTTTACGATTGCATCCCGGGCTGGATCGACTTTGCTCGCGGGAAGGGTGTTTGCCCATGCGAGTGCGGCCTCGGGGTCCATCATCGCCCACCGGTGCAGTGCGCTGTGCAGGAAGGAACCAGGGATCTCCTCCTCCAAGGCGAGTGCGGCGGCTGCGGCAGCCATGGGATCCTGTTTCGCCCAGGAATCGAAGAAGGAGGATCCCCCTTCGCGCACCTTGACCTTTTCGCGCAGCAATGCGATGCCCCGTTCGGGGGCGGTCCTGCCCAGTTCTTTCAGCATTTCCCGGATGGCGGCCGGGCGCTGGGAGCCGGCCGGCAGGGGGAACACGAAGTCTACGGCGTCGGGGGTGTCTCTGGCCGCAAGCAGCCCGGCAACGATGCCCGCGTTCTCCTCGCGCTGACGCTCGTCGCCGATGTCGACTGCTTCCGCGGCGGCGCCCGCGTCCACGAGTCTGCGTAGAATTTGCTTCCGGACGTGTCCGGCGAGAGCCGGCGGCATCGAGCGGTCTTTGATCGTCTGGAAGAGCAGCACGAGTAGCCGGTCGCGGTCCGCCAGCAGCAGGCCGAGGTTTTCGTCGAAGCTGCCCTCTCCGGGGACCGGCGGCTTGAGCGGAGCCGACGAATGCGCGCGCGATTCCAGCGACCGTGCTTCGCCGTCGACCGAAGGGAGTTTCACCGACCGGCGGACGGACACAAGGCCGAGCATCACGCCAAGTGTCAGGGCCGCTGCGGGAGCGATCCAGATCTTCATCGAGATCCCATTTCCGGCTCCTTGTTGGCGATTTGCAGCATTTCTTCGCGCAGCGGTCCTGGCTCGAGTGCGGCGGCGAACTTGAGTGCGGCGGCGAACTTGAGTGCGGCGTTGCGGTCCGTCGCGCGCCAGCTTTCCACCACCTCGCGGATGCTCTGACGTCGAACATCTGGATTGCCGACGCTTGTGGCCCATTCTGCGGCGGCGTCCGGGTCGAGGGTTTTCGAATAGCTGATGAAGCCGCGGATCGCATGGTCGCGAAATCCGCCCGGAGCGAGCGTGGTGAGGTATTCCGAGGCACCGGCGGAATCCTTTTCCGCCCAGGTTTCCAGCACTCTTCGCGCGGAGCGTTCCTGCATTCCTGCATCGGAGATGGATTTCAGCCATTCGCCCGCGCGAGTGGGGTTCTTTCTGCTCAAGAGGTATGCGACATGGTCGTAGACTCGTTCCATGCCGGTGGCGGGCACTGTTTGCAATGCATCGGCCGCGGCATCCGGATCCCGGAATGCCCAGCCTTCGAAAGCCGCTGTCGTTCCGAACGTGCGGTCCATTGGTGGAAGCGCTGCGGCGAATTCGATCGCCGCCTGAGGATCCTTTCCGGCCCATGACGAGAGCACGCTGGGCAGGAGTTTGGCGCGGGTGGCGGGCGTGAGGCCGTTGACCGCCTGCACCGCCCCCTGCGGGTCGACGGTCGCCCAGCCCCCCGCCGCGCTGGCGAGTGCGTCCAGTTGCCGCCGGCCCGCTGGAAGCTCGCGGCACCAGGCGAATGCGGCCTGCGGATCGACGGAGGACCAGTGCGACACCATCTCCTTCACGCTCACGGTCATGGGCATTTCGTCCTCGAGCTCCAATGCGAGAGCGGTCATCTCGGCGGGCGCAGCCTTCACGACATCCCGGGCGGCGAAGCTCCGGAAAAAGATCTTCTGGTCCTCGCGCGGCAGCGAGCGCACCAGCTCCCATGCCGCCTGCGGATCGGCCTCGCTCCATCGGCTGGCGAACCAGTTCAACATGCCGTCGCGCTTCGGCCCCGCGGGAAACCCGGCCAGAAACTTCCAGCCCTCCGCGCCCTCGCCGACGAGTCCGCTCGCGGTATTGGTCAGGACCCATGAATCGGCGGCGTCGGGATAATCCATCGCGAGCTCGATCAGCGCGCGTGCATTCCGGCTTCCGCTCTGCAACTCGAATTGCGAGAGAAACGCGAGCCGTGCGATTTCGGGGCTCTGCGAATCCGCCCAATCCATCATGGCGCGCAAACCGGACTTTCCGACGTGCCGGAAAATTCCCAGCAGGGCATTTTCCCGCACGTTGCGGGCGGGAATCGCAGAGGCTGCGGCGAGTGCGGCTTCGGGATCGATCGCCGCCCAGCCGCCGAAGAGCGCGGGAACGCTGCCGTAGGAGTCGGCGTGGGACAGTTGCCCCATGAGGCGGAGTCCGGCTTGGGGATTCGTGCGGCCAAGCGTATCGAAGAATACCCCGCTTGCGTCCAGCTCCCCGAAGGCTCCCCCGATACTCGCGCTGCGCAAATTGCGCAGTGCCGCAAATCCTTCTTCGGGCGAGGTGAGTGCGAGCGCGGCCGCCCATGGCCGCTCGAGTCCATTTCTGCGAGCGATCTCGAAGCTGCCGGGAAGATCGTCCCGAACCTTCTTCGAGATGGCCAGCCATTGCGCCAGTTCCTCGTCGAACCCCTCCGACTGGAGACGCTCGACGTATTCGTCAAAACGCTCGGGAGTCGACAGGTCGGCTTCGGGCAGCACCACCGGCGCGGCCGGTGCGACTTTCGAGGCCGGGCGGTCGTTGTTTTGTTTCGCTTCCCGATCCTGGCTGTTCCCGCCAGGTCCAATGCGAGCGAGACCGAATCCGACAATCGCCGCAGCCCCGGCGACCATCATTGGAAGGATTGGAAGACGGGAGTGAGTCATGGCGTGGAGAAAAGGGCGCCGGTGCTGAGTCGGTCGGAGTCGGATTTGAGCAATGGCTGGAGGACGGCGCGCCCTCTCGCAGGATCGACCCGGGCCCAGTCGGCGGAGACTTCTCCGAGGATTTGCGCTCGCAGCGTGGTGTCGGAGATCGTGGCGGCTGCGGCCGAGGCGCGGTTGAGATCGAAGCGGCGAATCTGCCGGACCACGTCTGCGGTTGCCTGATCCTTCGTTGCGCCGTGTGGAAGCGTGGCGACGAATGCGACAGCCGCGTCCGGATCGGCATAAGCCCACTCGCGCACGACGGAATTCAGGGCGACGCGCTTTGAATCGGCAAATTCCGTCTCGGGGAGGCGGGCCAGAAACCCGGCGGTTTCACGTTCGGGCCGGAATCTCATCGCGTGCGCGATGGTATGCGCGTGTTTTGCCTGGTGATCGGGCGGGAGCAGCGCGATCAGCCGCGACGCCGAGTCTGACGAAACTTCGATAAAGCGCTCCATCACTCCTTCGGCGAAGGCGGTGCGGTCTTCGGCAGCGAGTCTCTCGACCTGGTCGATCGTTTCCGGTCTCAATCCCCATCCGCTTCCCATTCCCCACGCCCGGTAAACGTCCGCGCGCCGGTCCGCCGGCAGCTCCATGATTCGCCCGATCTGGGTGCGCACGGAATCGGCATCTGGAAATCCATGATTGATGAACAGCTGGGGAAGCGCCTCCCGCATGGTCTCAACGTTCATCGTGCCCGTGACTGCGGCGAAGGCCGCGTCGAAGTCATCGCGTGCCCATCCGCCGACGAGTCCGGCGATTGCATCCTTCCGATCGTTTGGCGGCAGGGTCGAGGATGCGAGATCGAATGCCTTCGCGGGATCCGTTTGACCGAGACTGTCGAACAGGTCGTTGATGGCGGCGGTTCGTTCGCCGGGCAGGAGCGTGTCCGCCCATTCAAGAACGCCTTCCGGATTCTGGGAATGCGCCCGCGCGATGCCCTGGATCAAATTGGAACGTCCAATGCCGGGGGGCAGCATTTCGACCGCGGCGTTCGCCTCGTCGAAGTCATTGGCAATTCGCATGCCCACCCATTGGAGCATGTAGGAGTCCGCGAGGGTGGGTGTCCGTGCCACGATTTGCAAAGCGAGGCCGGCGTCATGATGCACGAGCCCCGAAAAAAAGACCTCCTGCATCCGATACCGGTCCGAAGAGAGAGTTTCGATCGCCTGCCACGCTGCGTCGGGATCGCGTGGAGCCCATTTTGAGATGACCGCAGGAAGCGCGGAGGCCAGTGCTTCGCTCCGTTCTTGGGCCGCCTCGAAGGCCGCCTTCGGATCCTTCTCCGCCCATGCCGAGAAAAGGATCCCGGCGCTCTCCCTGCCGGCGGGGTCCTTCTCGATCAGCGCGAGTCCTCGTTCGGGATTTGTCCGCCCGAGTTCGCGCAGAAGTTCACCAAGCGCCTGCTTTCGCTTCTCTCCCGGAGGCATCCGGTCGAGCGCCGCCTCCGCGGTGTCCGCGCTCTGCCGGACGAGCGCGCGCATTGCCGCCCCGGCGACTTGCGTCGCTTCGTCTGCGGAGAATCCATCCGATGCGAAAAGCGTGTCCGATGCTCCGAGTTGCACGAGCCGGGCGACAAGCGCATCCCGGTAAATTTGCGCAATCGCCTGGGGCATCCTCTGATCCGCCAGAACCGCATCGAGGCTCTTCATCAAATCCTCCACGCTTCCATGCCGGAGGACGCTCAGCAGTTGCGCCTCCGTCCCGGGCACGTCGATCGCTTCGATGCCGGACTCCCTGCCCGCGGTCGCCGTTGCCCACGGCTTCGCGATGCTGTCGGATGGCCGCGACGGTTTCTGGCGAGGCGGATCTTTCAAGCCCGCGAAATAGCCGGCGGCCCCTGCAAGAAGGGCGAGCATTCCGAACAGAACGGGCTGTTTCATCGAAAGGAGGAACGGCAGCATCGAAAGACAATTGCGGGGTGAAAGCGAGCCGGAAAAATCTGCGACACCGCGAGGATTCAACCGATGGCTCTTGTGCCGCGGGCGATTTCCGCGCATCACGCTGGAGGTATGAGTGCGTTGCTCGTCAATGCCCGGCTTTGCCTGCCCGGCGATGGCATCGAGGAGGGATCGTTGCGGATTCAGGACGGCCGGATCGCGGCGCTGGGACCGCAGGTGGTGCAGGAGCCTCACGACGAGATCGTCGATGTGGACGGCGCGTTCGTGGCGCCGGGGTTCGTGGACATGCACGTGCACGGCGCGCTCGGCAGGGACGCGATGGAGGCGACGCCGGATGCGTTCGAGACGATTTGCCGATACCACGCGAGCGGCGGAACGACCGCCCTGGCACTGACCACGGTCTGTGCGTCGTGGCTGGACATTGGACGCGTGCTGGACGTGGCCCGTGAGTGGCGGGAATCCTCGGGGCGGACGGGCGCGCGGCTGCTGGGGATCCACGTGGAGGGGCCGTATTTCTCACCGGAGAAACGCGGCGCGCATCGGGAAGGGTGGCTGCGTGTGCCCGGAGTGAACGACATCGATCACTGGGTGCGTTACACGGACACGATCACGAAGATCACCCTCGCTCCGGAACTTCCCGGCATGGATCGGTTGATTCCCGAACTCGTTGAGACGGGCATCCCCGTGAGTGCCGGGCACAGCGATGCGTGGGACGAGGACGCGCAACGGGCGTTCGCTGCGGGCATGCGACAGGTGACGCACACCTTCAACTGCATGTCGTCCGCGCGCCGGCGCGGTCCCTATCGTGTGGCCGGCTTGCTCGAAGCCGCGCTCGCACACCCGGAGGTCGTATGCGAGGTGATCGCCGACGGCCACCACGTGCAGCCCACCTTGCTTCGCATGCTCTGGAATGCGAAGGGCGCGTCGCACGTTGCGGTCGTGACGGATGCCTCTGCTGGTGCGGGCCTGGAACCGGGTGCGGAGTTTTCGCTTGGCGAAATGCGCTGCCGGGTGGGCGAGGGAGTGGCGTTCACCGCCGACGGTGAGGCGATGGCTGGGAGCACTTCCCGAATGATTGACGGGGTGCGCACCCTCGTGGAGGCGGCGGAAGTTCCGCTTGCCGGGGCCATCGAGGCGGCGACCCTCACGCCGGCGCGAGCGCTCGGGATTGCGGACGATTGTGGTTCACTGGCGGTCGGAAAGCGTGCGGACCTCGTGGTATTCGATGGTGGTTTTCGCGTGCGATCGACGTGGGTGGGTGGACGAATGGTTTTTGCGGAATGAGGGAGCGTGCGGGCAAAATCGGCGTGCTGACGTGCACGGCCATCGTCGTTGCGAACATGGTGGGCACCGGCGTGTTCACGAGCCTGGGATTCCAGGTGGCCGCACTGCCGTCGGGCTTTGCGATCCTCCTGTTGTGGGTGCTGGGCGCGGTCTTCGCCCTGTGCGGCGCGCTGTGCTACGCGGAACTCGCCGGCGCTCTGCCGCGCTCGGGAGGCGAATACAATTTCCTTTCGCGGATCTACGGGAAGCCGATCGGTTTCATGGCGGGCTGCATCTCGGCGACGGTTGGATTTGCCGCTCCCATCGCGCTCGCGGCGATGGCGTTCGGCGAGTATCTGCAGGCCCTGCTGCCGGATGTCCCACCCGGACTGACATCCACCGCGCTCGTGCTGTTTGTGACGGCGGCCCATCTCGGATCGATCCGCTCGAGCATGGTGTTTCAAAACGTGTTCACCGTGCTGAAGATCGGCCTTATTCTCGTGCTGATCCTCTCGGGATTTTTCGTCGGGCCGTCCGAGCCGGTTCGATTTGGGCCGGTGCCGGGCGACATGAAGTTGATCCTGTCGGCGCCGTTCGCCGTGTCGCTGATGTATGTGATGTATGCCTACTCGGGCTGGAATGCCGCGACCTACATCATCGGCGAGGTGCGCAATCCCGCCCGGGACGTCACGTGCTCGCTTTTGGGGGGAACGTTGTTCGTCGGGATCCTCTACGTGGCGGTGAATGCCGTGTTCTTGAAGACGGTTCCGATGGAACAGCTGGCCGGTCAGCTCGATGTCGGCAACCTCGCCGCGCAGGCCATTTTTGGGCCGCAGGGCGGAAGCATCATGTCGGGCTTCATTTGCGCGGGCTTGATCTCTGCGATTAGTGCGATGACGTGGGCCGGACCGCGGGTTGCGCAGACCATCGGAGAGGACGTTCAGGCGTTGTCCATCTTCGCACGGAAGACGCGCGGGGGCATTCCGGCGGTGGCGGTCTGTGCGCAACTGGCGATCGTGCTGGTGCTGCTGCACGTCTCGTCGTTTGAAAGTGTGCTCATCTACACGCAGTTTGCGCTGGTCGTCTGTTCGCTGCTCACAGTGATCGGTGTGATCGTCCTGCGCGTTCGTTCTCCGGAGCTTCCGCGACCATTCCGCTGCTGGGGATACCCGGTGACGCCGCTTCTTTTTGCCGCGACCGCGGTGTTCACGCTCGTTCACACCATCATCGAGGAACCCGAGGAGTCGCTGGCGAGCATGGTGACCCTTGGCGGCATTCTCGGGATCCATTTCCTCGCGCGATCCGCACGTGGAAAACGCCCCGGCGCGTAGTATCGTCGCGGGGATGAAAGCCGTCTGCCTGTCCATCCTGCTCGCCTTCGCGGCGGGCGCTTTCGCCCAGTTTGCGCCGGGCGTCGTTTCCACGCCAAACGAGCAGGCGCGCTTTCTTTCGGGACTCCGTCTTCCGCCGGAATCCCCACTCGCGCCGCTGCAGCAGGCGCCGGAATATCTCGACCACACGCGCAATTACGCCACGACGTGGAAACGCTTCGATGAACGGTATTTTTCGAAGATGCGCGCGTTTTCCGAGACGCAGATCGTGCCGCGGATCGGACCGACGAGCACGCTTTTCTACCTTTTTGGCGGACCCGATTTCATCAACGCCTACGCGCTCTTTCCGGATGCATCGACCTACATCCTCGGCGGTCTGGAGCCGGTCGGCTCCATCGTTCCGCCCGAGCAACTCGATCTCCCGCGCATCCTGGCCGGACTGGAAAATCTTCGCAAATCCACCTCCGTCACCCTGCAGTTCAGCCACTTCATCACGAAGGACATGAAGACGGAACTCGACCAGACGGATTTCCGCGGTGTGCTCCCGATCCTGCTGTCCTTCATCGCGCTCGGCGGCGGCGAGGTGCTTTCCGTCCAATACATCGGCATCGACAATGCCGGGTCCATGCAGATGCTTCCGGGGCCGGGCGTGGTTCGCGGCATGCTGCCCGGAGTGCAGATCCGCTTCCGCAAGGACCCGCTCGCACCGCCGCAGACCGTTTACTACGTGCAGGCGGATGCTTCCGACGGCGCGTTGAAATCCAATCCCGCGCTGACCAGATGGATGGCCGGATTTGGACCGGCGACCAGCTACCTCAAGGCGGCTTCGTATCTTCTCCACGAGCCGTATTTCTCGCGCATTCGCGGGTTCCTGCTCGAGCACAGCCGGGCGATCCTGCAGGACGATTCCGGCATCCCGCTCGCGGCGTTTCGCGGTGGCAACTGGCGCATCATTTTCTTCGGCAAGTATACGGGAACACTCGACATCTTCCGCAAATACACGCAGCCGGAGCTCGCACAGGTGTATGCCACCGGCGCGATCCCGCTCGATTTCGGCACGGGCTACAAGTGGAAGCTGGGCGAGTCGAATCTGATGCTCGCCATCAAGCAAACCACCGCGCCGCGCGCTGAACCGCCGGGATTTGCCCCGCCTCCAACAAGCACCGTCCAGCCGCTTCCGCAATAGGCCGTGAGGCCGGAACGGGCTCAGTCGCGCTCCGTCACCCCAAAAATCGCGCCCAGGTTGTTGATGGGCTTCGGAGGTCCGTCCTCCGGCGTCCACATCAACGAAAGGTCGCCGTCGAGAAACAGCGCGTCCTCACAGCCCTGTGCGCGAAAGAACTCGGCGAATCGGTGGAGATTCACGCCATTCTCCAAATCGAATTCCGTGATGGCGAAAATGACCGAGCCATCCGGGAGAATGCCAACGCCGTTGCGGTGGAGGCGGTTTTTCGAGTCGGGGCGAAAGGCCGGATGGGTTCTCCCGGCGCGAAGCAGCAGCGGTCCGGACTGGACCGCGAGGCGCGGAGTGGCGTTGGCCCGGGCATATTCGTCGGTTTCCAGAATCCGGGCTGTCTTTCCCTCGATGAAAAATACGCCGTTCGGTTTCAGGAAGAAGTTGCCTTCGCCATCCGCACGGTTCAGCGGGTGCAACTCGCGGCCATCCTCGATGTGCAGACCGGATGGGGCGCCTTCGGGCTCGAAGATGCCGCCGTTCATGGCGAAGACGAGGCGTTCGCCCTTTCGTGCGAGGTCGGCGTGCAGCCGGGCGAAGTTCCCGTGGGATTCGCCGGCGTCGTTTTTCCAGAACACCCGCAGCTCATCCGGCGCACAGCGATAAACGTCGTAGCGAACGCCGTCATGCACCACTTTCCCGCGGGTTCCGCCGGCCGCCACGGCCGTGGACAGGGCGAGGAACACAAGCGCGGGGATAAGCCTTTGCATTGCCGTGGTGCATTTCCTATCACGTGCGGCGTGGGTAGGGACATCGTCTATTTCGATCTGGAAACCCAGCGCACCGCAAATGACGTGGGAGGCTGGGGGAACAAGCACGCCATGGGGATGTCCGTGGGCGTCACGTTCAGCACGGCGACCGGCGAGTATGTCATCTACAGCGAAGCGGAGGTTGAGAACCTCATCGCGCAGCTGCGGCGCGCGGATCTCGTCGTGGGATACAACCTGATCAATTTCGACTACCACGTGCTGATGGGATACACGGCGCTCGACCTGCCGGAGTTTTTGCCGACGCTTGATCTGATGGTGGATCTCGAACGCGCCATCGGCCACCGGTTGCCCCTCGAGGCGGTTGCGCAGGGGACGTTTGGCGTGGGAAAGATCGCCGAGGGACTCGACGCCATCCGCTGGTGGCGGGAGGGAAAAGTTTTGGAAATCGCGGAGTATTGCTGCTTCGATGTTAAGGTTACCCGCATGGTGCATGAGCACGGGGTGCGGACGGGCGAGCTGTTCTACCAGGATCGGTTCAGCCGTCGGCAGCGCGTGGAGGTGCCATGGGGACAGGCCGTCGCCGCATGATTCAACCCATCAAGTCCGCCAAATCGTCCTGGAGCCTCTTTTGGGTCGATCTCGACGAGCCCATTCCGTCGGGGTCCGACTTCATTCTGCCGACGCTTCTTATCGTCACGGACGCCCGTGGCGTGCCGGTGGCGCCGCCGGACATGCTCGAAGAGCTGGATCAGGCGCGGATCGAGAATATCCTCGGGGGCCTGATCGACGAGCACGGCGCGCCGGACCGGTTGATCGTTTGCGAGAGCGACGAGTGGGATCACGAGGCGTGGCGTGTCTTTGCCGAGGATTACCGGCTGACGATCCAGTTCAAGCGGTTCGACCGTCGAAGCGGCGGCGATCTCAAGGTGCTCACAAAGACCGTGACGCAGAATCATGCCTCGGCGGAGCCGCCGCACGGGCGTGAAGTCGCCGCAGGTCTGGTGAACACCGCGCTGCGAGTGCGCTCGGAGTCAAAGAAGATCGCGCTGCTCAAGAAGGCGATCGCGAACGACGCGGATTGCTCGCCGGCGCGGATCGAGCTGGCGGACGCCGAGTTTCGCCGCGGCGACTGGAGCGGTTCGCTTCGTGCCTACGACGAGGTCATCGACCGCGAATACCATCGCTGGAGCGGGCGGAGTCCGAAGTGGTGGGTCGATCTGGAAACGCGGCCTTATCTTCGTGCGATCTACGGACGGGCGATGGCCCTGTGGCATCAGCAGCGATACAGCGGAGCTGCGGAGACGCTCGCCGATCTGCTGGAGATCAATCCCCGCGACCATCAGGGCGCGAGGTTTCTTGTGCCGATGCTCCATCTGTTGGCCGACGACTTCGAGGCGGCGAACGCCGCGTTCGAGGCCTACGAGAAGAATTATCCGCACGACTACGCCGAGCCGTCGCTGCTGTTTGGCCGCGCGCTTTCGCATGCATCCGCGGGACGCGACCGGGACAGCCTCGACTTCTACCGCCGCGGCATTCTCAAGAATTTCTATATCGCGCCGCTTCTGCTGGAGATTCCAGCCCCGCCCGAGCATGCGATCTGGCAGCCGAACGATCGTGCCGAGATCGGGTATGCGCGGGAGTTCATCGAGTCGTATGCGGTGCTTTGGGATCGCAATCCCGCGGCGATCCGTCTGCTGCGCGAGGCGGAGGCCGACATGGCTCCGCGCGTTGCGGATATCGTCGCGCTGCGGCAGCACATGTTCGACTTCCAGGACCAGCGCTACGAGCCGGACTACAAGCGGCTCTGGCAGGAACTCGTCGATCGCGACGCCGAACTGTCGGCCTGACGCGAACGCTGGGGATCCGCCGCAAACCTACGCTGCGATGCGGTCGGTCGGCCCGTCGATCTCGCGGAATCGAAAACGCGCGTGGTAGCGACCCCCGTTGTATTGCCGGCAGCACTTCAGGCAGGCGACGCTCGATTTCACGGGACGCACACGAGCCATCACCAGACCGCATTCCGGACACTGGTAGAAATGGCGGCGCGTGAGGCGGCGGCTCTTGAACGGAAGCTCATGGCAGCGCTTCTCGCCAGGAATTCCGAGATCGGCGCAGGCTTGCTGCCATTCCGGACCGTGGGCGGCCGCGCGACGCCGGCCGGCGCGCGCCTGTGCGACGAGATGCGCGAGTTCGTGGCGCAACGTGCGCTGCACCTCGTCGGCCGAGACCTCGACGAGTTTCGGATTCAGGACAACCTGCTTGGTGCGGTAGCACGCGGTGCCCGCTGTCGTGCGCATACGCGGATTCCACGCGACCGTCACGACCTTTGCCAGCCGGTGACATCCCGCCTTCTTCAACAGCACGCGGGCGACTTCCTCGAGGATCGGATCGGGGCGCAGGGAACTGCGTCGGTGTCGCCGCGGTGGTCGCACGGCGGGAAGGCGGTCAATCTGTCGAAGCAGGTTGCGGCCGAAGCTGAAAATGAGCTGTCGCGGGGCGTGGCTCATGCGGGAGTTTCCTGTCGTTCGAGGACTTTCGTCAACCCTGCAACCGCAAATTCCAGATTCTCTTTTTTTGTCTGGCGGCCAATTGAAAAGCGGACCGTGGCCTGCGCGACCTCGGGGGGGACGCCCATGGCGAGCAGAACGTGGGAAGGCTGGACGGAGCCGACCATGCAGGCGGAACCGCTGGAAACGGCGATTCCCTCCATGTCGAGACCGATTAGAAGGGTCTCGCCGTCCGCGCCGGGAAAGCTGATATTCAACGTGTTAGCGAGAACGTGAGCAGGCGTGCCGTTGCGGATGGCTCTCGGCGCCACCTTCTGGATTGCTTCCCAGAGCCAGTCGCGAAGGGCGGCCTCCCGTTCCTGTTCGCGGTCGAGATCCGCCAGAACCGCTTCGGCGGCGGCGGCCATGCCGACAATGGCCGCCACGTTTTCCGTGCCCGCACGACGCTGGTTCTCGTGCGAACCGCCATGGAGGCTCGGGACAAGTGGTTCTCCCGCACGTAGAAACAAAGCTCCGGAGCCCTTTGGTCCGTAGAATTTGTGCGCGGCGATTGAGACGGCCGCGAGCCCCATCTGGTGAGGTTTGATGGGTTGTTTGCCGAAGGACTGGACCATGTCGCTGTGAAGAAGCACTCCGCGTTCCCGACAGATCGTCGAAATGGCATCGAGCGGTTGCAACACGCCCGTCTCATTGTTTGCAGACATGATCGAGACCAGAACCGTATCGGGCCGAATTGCTGCCTGAAGGGTTTCCGGGTCGATGCGTCCCCCCGGATCGACGCCCAGCGTGGTGATCTCGAATCCATGCTGTCGCTGGAGGTAGGCGGCGGCTTCCAGCACGGCATGATGTTCC
Organism: uncultured Spartobacteria bacterium; assembly: GCA_937901895.1. GTDB lineage: Bacteria > Verrucomicrobiota > Verrucomicrobiia > Chthoniobacterales > JAATET01 > JAATET01. The sequence continues at coordinate 19,670 of CALGTD010000118.1, forward strand.
GTGGCTGCGGTAATGAGGTGGCGGCCCTTCCCGGCCCGCGCAAGAGCGAGGCCGATCACGCCGAGGTTTACGGATTCCGTTCCGCCGCTTGTAAAGATGATCTCGTGCGGACGCACCCCCATCAACGCCGCCAGCCGGTCGCGGGCGTCGTCGATGGCCGCCCGTGCCCGACGTCCGTGGGCGTGGATGCTCGAGGCATTGCCGTATTCCGAGCGGAGGAAGGGAAGCATTGCCTCCAGAGCCTCCGGGGCGAGTGGCGTGGTGGCGTTGTAATCTAGATATCCCATTCGAGTGCCGGCATCTCGCCGGGCTCCCGTTTTGGAATCACCTTGAGCTGCTTCTCCTCGTAAAAGACGAGCGATCTCGGTGGCACCGTGTGGGTCAGGAAAACGTTCGCGCCGATTGTGCTTCCGGCTCCGATGATGGTGTCGGCGCCCATGATGGTCGTGCCAGCATAGATCGTGACGTTGTTTTCGATCTTCGGATGGCGGCGCACGCCCTTGAGCGCCTGTCCTCCGGCGAGCGAACGACCAATGAGAGCGACGCCCTGATACATCTTCACGTGGTTGCCGATCACGCTGGTTTCGCCGATGACGACGCCCGTGCCGTGGTCGATGAAGAAATGCGTGCCGAGGCGCGCGCCGGGGTGGATGTCGATGCCCGTGCGCGAATGCGCCCACTCGGTCATCATTCGCGGCAGCAACGGCACCCCCGCACGATACAGGCGGTGCGCGGCGCGCTGGATCGCGATCGTTTCCACGCAGGGATACGACAGGATGATCTCCTCGTTGCTTCCCGCGGCGGGGTCGCCCTGGAAGGCGGCCTCAATGTCCGTGCGCAACAGCTCGCGCCCCTCGGGCAGGCCCTCGAGAAACTCGACGAGGATCCCGCGCGCGCGGGATTGCGGGCAATCGGGTTCGGTGGTGCGCAGACTCTTGCAAATCTGCTCCTCGAGCCGCCCTGCAATGCTCGCCACGCGCTCCTGGGTGAGCGCCTCCAGGGTATCGCGATGCACGGGCTTCTCGTCGTGGAAACCCGGGAAGAAAATCTGCAGCAGATCCTCGCAGATCGAGGCGATCGCGTGCTTCGACGGGAGGTTGAGCCCGTCGGTATTGTTGAGCCCTCCGAGCGCCTCGTAGGAGGCGAGGAGGTCCGTCACCACCTGCTTGAGCGTAGTTTCCATGAAGGCGCGGAAATTATCGGTCGCGCCTCGGGATTGTCGAGTGTCAGGCGTCCGGAATCGCGCCGTCGCCGATGTGGCAATGGATCGCCCGGGTCTCGATGCCGGAGCGTTCGCGGTATTCGCGGACGACCGCATCCGCCACGGACTCAATGACTTGTGAATCGACGATGGCCACGATCGCGCCGCCGAAACCGCCGCCGGTCAGCCGGGCGCCAAAAACTCCGCGTTGTTGCAAAGCGATTTCAACGAGCAGGTCGAGATGCGGCGTGCTGTTTTCAAAGTTCAGCCGCGAGCTTTCGTGGGATTTCGCGACGAGCCGGCCGAATTCCTCGATGTTTCCCGAACGGAGGTGATCGACTGCGGCGAAGACACGCTCGTTCTCGCCCACGACGTGTGCCGCGCGGCGGCGGATCGTGTCGGGAAGCGTATCGGCCGCGGCTTCGAGCTGTGCGGAGGTGGCATCGCGCAGGGCGGGCACCCCGAGCAAGCGGGCGGCCTCGAAGCACTCGGCGCGGCGTTCGTCGTATTCACCGCCGGTCAGCGCATGCGGCACGCCGGACTGCACGACGAGCAGGTCAACGCCCGCAGGGAAGGGAATTCGCTCCACGCTCTCCGCCCGGCAATCCAGATGAATCGCGTGCTGTTTTCGGCCGAAGACTGAGGAAACCTGGTCGAGCAGGCCGCAACCGACCCCGACAAATTCGTTTTCCGCGCGGCGGCCGATCTTTGCGATTTCCATCGCCGACATCTCGAAGCCGAAGAGCTTTTGCAGAAAAACCGCCGTCGCGATCTCCATGGCTGCGGAGCTGGACAGTCCCGCGCCCACCGGCAGCGTCGAGTCGTAGACCGCGCGAAAGCCGCCGATGTCCACGCCTGCGGACCGGAGCACCGCGGCCACGCCGATGGTGTAATCGCTCCAGTCGCCCTTGCGCTCGAGCGGTGCACTCAGCGTGGCCTCCACCGGCGCGAAGCCGTTGCTCTGCACCGAGATCGCGTCGCTGTTGGTTGCCTCCCCCTGAACGGTGACGCCGAGATCAATGGCCGCTGAGAGAACGACGCCGTCGTTGTAATCGGTATGATTTCCAAGCAGTTCAATCCGCCCTGGGGCAAAAGCGTGCAACATAACGCGGTTCATCTAACGGGGAGCATCCCCCCTTCGCCAAGCGCGATCATGCCTCATCGCAACTTTTCTTGCGGTGAGACAACCGCTCTGACACCTTGAAACGAACCCACGAAAACCATGTCCGAATCCAACAGCGAACCCGCAACGGACCCGTCGGCAATCGCCGGGCAGAAATTCGAGAGTGGCACCGCGCATGCGAAAGCCGCCCTCGAGGAAACCACCGCCGCCGCGAAAGAGGTTTTCGAGACTGGCAAGAAGCGCGCGCAGACCGCCATTGCCAGCAGCAAGGAACACCTCAGCAAAGCTGCGAAGGACCTCAGCGAGGCCGCCAACGTGAAATACAAAAACATCCGTGAACAGGCGGCGTCAAAGGCCGAGGAATACAAGGGCCGCGCCCGCGAGGCTCTCAGCGGTGCGACTACCAAGGCGCAGACGCTCCAGGACGAGACCGAGCAATACATTCGGGACAATCCGCTCCAGGCCGTCGGCATTGCGCTCGGCGTCGGCTTCGTGATCGGGCTCATCATGCGTCGCTGATCCCGGCGACGTTTTCCGCTCCCGCCGAATGACTCCGCCCGCCGGCGCTCCGCCGGAAAGCGCCTCTTCCGCCGCCCCGCCCCGGGGCGTCACGGCGGAGGCCATGCGACTTTTTTCCTCGTTCAGCCGGCATCTCCAGGCGCTGGCCGGCCTGGCAGGCGAGGAGGCCCGGCAGGCCGCCGGTGTTTACCTGCGGCTGGCGCTCGCCGTGGGCATCGCGCTGGTGATGCTGGGCTTCGGCTACATCTTCGCGCTGCTGTTCATTGCCTTCCTGCTCGCGAAGGTCGCAGGCGTCAGCTGGATCTGGATCACGCTCGGCTTTGCCATCCTTCACTTTCTGGTTGTCGCAGGTTGCGCCCTCTACGTGAAGGCGCGCTACCGCACGCCGGTTTTCCGGGCCACGGCCGAGGAAATCCGGCGTGACATTGCCGCCATGCGCGGTCCGAATCCATGAACCGCATCGAAGAATTTCGTCGCGAACTCGAAGCCAGCCGCGTCGCCATCCGTGGGGACTATTCGGCGCTTCGCAGGGAACTCGATTTTGTGGGAAAGGCGCGCCGATCCGTTGCGAGCAAGCCGCTTCCCTGGCTCGGTGGAGCCGCCGCGATCGGGTGGTTGTTTGCCGGTCGCCGCAAGGCGCGGAAGGCCCGGCGGCAAAAGACCGCCGGCGCCGAGGCTGTGGAGTCGGCGAAGCAGGTCACGATCCTCGGCGTCTTGATCGCCGCGCTGCGGATGCTCTTTCCGGTCGTGCAGCCATTGCTCACCGCCTATGCGTCGCGCAAGGTCGGTGAATTCGCCGCGCGACGGTTTTGATTCGCCGGGAACCTGCAGCCGGCGGATAGGGCGGCCCTGGAGAGCCGCCCCATTTCCGGATTACGTGCCGAGGAGAAGGCGCATCGGATTTTCGATGCACTCCTTCACGCGGACGAGGAAGGTTACGGCCTCCTTGCCATCGACGACGCGGTGGTCGTAGCTCAGCGCGAGATACATCATCGGGCGGATGACGACCTGGCCATTCACGGCGACCGGTCGCTCCTGCGTCTTGTGCATGCCGAGAATGCCGCTCTGCGGCGGATTCAGGATCGGCGTGCTCATGAGCGAGCCGTAGACGCCGCCGTTCGACACGGTGAAGACGCCGCCCTGGAGATCCTCCAGTGCGATCTTGCCCTCACGGGCCTTCACGGCGTAGTCGGCGAGGTCCTTCTCGACCTCCGCGAAGGATTTGTGGTCGCAGTCCCGCACGACGGGAACCACAAGCCCCCTCTCGGTGCCAACGGCGACGCCGATGTCATAGTAGTGGTTGATGACTAGCTCGTCGCCATCGAGGCGGGAGTTGATTGCGGGAACGGCCTTGAGGGCATCCACCGCCGCCTTGATGAAGAAAGACATGAACCCGAGCTTGATGCCGTGGCGCTTCTGGAAGTCCTCCTGCATGTCCTTGCGGAGCTGGATGACGGCGCTCATGTCGCACTCGTTGAACGTCGTGAGAATGGCGGCGTTCTGCTGGGCGGCCACAAGCTGGGTCGCGATCTTCCGACGCAACGGGGAAAGCTTCTTTCGCGTTGTGCGCGGATCGTCCGGCGCGGCGGCACGGGGCTTCACGGCCGGCTTTTCGGACGGAGCTTCCGGAGCGGGCGTTTCCTTTTTCGGGGCGGGCGGAGGCGTTGCTTCCTCGGCTTCCGCAGGCTTGACCTGTGCCTTGGGCGATGTGTCGGCGGCCGGCTTCTCTTCCTTCTTTTTCGGCTCCGGAGCGGGCGTCTCCTTCCTGGGAGCAGGGGCTGCGGCGGCGGGCTCGATCGTCGCAACGACCTGCCCGATCTTCACCTCCTCGCCCTCGGCGGCGAGGACCTTGAGAATGCCGGTTTCCGTGGCGTTGACCTCCGTCGAGACCTTGTCGGTCTCGAGGGTGAAGAGGACTTCGCCGGAAGTGACGTGATCGCCGTCCTTGCGATGCCAGACGGAGAGGAGGCCGGAGGAGATGGATTCACCAACGGCGGGGACTTTGACTTCGGTGCTCATGCGCGAGGAGAAGGTGCGACTGTTAGATGGTGAAGGCGTCCTTGACCAGCGCGGCCTGCTGTTTCTTGTGCATCACGATCGATCCGGTGGCGGGGCTGGCGGCGGGCGGGCGCCCGGCGTATTTGATCGTCGAGCTGAGCAGGTCGGCGAGACGGTAGGCGAGGAAGAACCACGCGCCCATGTTCTGCGGTTCCTCCTGGCACCAGACGATGGTCTTCGCGGATTTGTAGCCCGCGACGATCCGCTTCAACTTCTCGCTGTGGAGCGGATAGATCTGCTCGATGCGAATGATCGCGACCTTGTCGTTGAGGCCGTTCTTTTCCCGGTAGGCGAGCAGGTCGTAGTAGACCTTGCCGGTGCAGAGAATGACGCGATCGGCCTTCTTCGGCTTCGCGGGATCGTCGAGGATCTCGTAGAACCGGGAGTTCGTGAAATCCTCGCTCCGTGACACTGCCTGCTCGAGTCGCAGCAGGCTCTTTGGCGTCATGATGATTAGCGGTTTGCGGTAGGTGCGGCGGATCTGTCGGCGCAGCGCGTGGAAATATTGCGCGGGCGTCGTGAAGTTGCAGACCTGCATGTTCTCCTCCGCGCAGAGCTGGAGGAACCGCTCGAGTCGCGCGCTGGAGTGCTCCGGTCCCTGGCCTTCGTAGCCGTGGGGCAGGAGCATGACGATGGAGCTGGGGCGCTGCCACTTCGCCTCCGACGAGGCAATGAACTGGTCGATGATGATCTGCGCGCCGTTCGCAAAGTCGCCGAATTGCGCCTCCCACAGGCAGAGCATCGACGGGTAGTCCATCGAGTAGCCGTAGTCGAAACCGAGCACGGCGTATTCCGACAGCGGGCTGTTGTAGACGCAGAAGCGGGCCTGATCGGGAGCGAGGTTGTTGAGCGGGATATAGCGCTCGCGGGTTACCTCATCGTAAAGCACGCTGAGGCGCTGGCTGAATGTTCCGCGGCGGCTGTCCTGTCCGGAGAGGCGCACGGGTGTGCCTTCGAGCAGCAGCGAGCCGAATGCGAGCGCCTCGGCGAACGCCCAGTCGTAGGGCCCGCCGTCGCGCCAGATCTTGCGCCGGCGTTCCAGCAGGATGCGCCGGAGCTTCGGAAGAATGCGGAAGCCCTCGGGCACGGTCGTCAACGCGGTGACGATCTTCTCGAGCGTCTCCGGGGTGATTGCCGTGTCGGCCGGATCGTGGGAATAGGGCGGCTGGAAGATCGCCGTGGAGCCCGCGAGTTCGTTCTTTTCGTCGGCGGGTTTGCTCTTCCTCTGTTTCTCCTTCTCCTTGACCTCGGCGAGCGCCGTCTCGAGTTCCGCGATCGTCTCGGTTTCGATGTCGGTGAGTTCGTCGCGGGAAATCACTCCGAGCTGAAGGATCTCGTCCGCGAAGATTTCGCTGAGCAGGCGGTGCTCGGAGATCTGCTTGTAGAGGTTCGGCTGGGTGAATGTCGGCTCGTCCAGCTCGTTGTGCCCGTGGCGCCGGTAGCAGTAGATGTCGATGACGACATCGCGCCCGAATTCCTGGCGGAACTCCGTGGCGATCTCCGCGACCTGAATGACCGCGAGGAGATCCTCGCCGTTCACGTGGAAGATCGGCGCGGCGATCATCTTCGCGATGTCGGTGCAATAGCGCGTCGAGCGGCCGTCCTCGGGCAGCGTCGTGAATCCGATCTGGTTGTTCACGACGATGTGCAGCGTGCCGCCGGTGCGATAGCCGGGGAGCTGCGACATGTTGAACGTTTCTGCGACGACCCCCTGGCCGATGAACGCCGCGTCACCGTGCACGAGCAGCGGAAGAACTTTCTTGCGCTCGACGGTGTCATCGAGCACGCGCTGGCGGGCGCGGGCCTTGCCTTGAACAACGGGATCGACGGCCTCGAGGTGGCTCGGATTTGCCGCGAGATTGATTGCGACCTCGCTGCCGTCGGCGAGCGTGCGGACGGTCTGGTAGCCGAGGTGGTATTTCACGTCGCCGCTGCCGCCCACCGAGTCCGGAACGTAGTTTTCCGAAAACTCGTTGAAGATCATGCTCAGCGGCTTGTTCAGGAAATTCGCGAGCACGTTGAGGCGGCCGCGGTGGGCCATGCCCATGACGATTTCCTTGATGCCGCGCTTCGGGCAGTTTTGCAGGACGGCGTCGAGGGCGATGATGAGGGCCTCGCCGCCCTCGAGGGAGAAGCGCTTGTTGCCCTGGTATTTCGTGTGAAGGAACTGCTCGAATTCCTCGGCCTCGAGGAGCTTGCGGTAGACGTCGCGCTGGATCGGTGCGTCGTGCTTCGCCCAGTCGGTGCGGTTTTCCATCCGGTCGCGCACCCAGTTTCGGATGCGCGGATTCTGGATGTGCATGAACTCCGCGCCGATCGTGTCGCAGTAAATGCTCTCGAGCTCGGCGATGAGTTCGCGGAGCTTCATCTTTTTCCCGTCGCGGAAGAAACGCGAGGACACCTCGGTGTCCAGATCGGCCTCGGTGAATCCCAGTTCCTTGAGCGTGAGAAGCGGATTTTCACGCGGCTGTGTCGCGAGCGGATCGAGCTTCGCGATCGAGTGGCCGAGCGTGCGGTAGGCGTAGACGAGGCCGTCCACGCGGGTTTCGAGGGAACTGCGGCCAAGCGGAGTGTCGAGAGTTCCGGCACCCGCACCGGCAGGCGCCGCGCCGTTTTTCTGCGGCTTGGCACAGCCAAGTTCGAAGCCCTCGAAGAAGGCGGCCCAGTCGGCCCCCACGGAGTTTGGATTCTGACGCCAGCGTTCGTAGTTGTCGTCGATCAACGCCTCGTTCCAACGGGCGGTAAAAGAACTATTCATGAAGAGAGAAATCTGCGCGGGCGAAGGACCCGGTCCTGCCCGCACGCCATGCAGATTGGGCCATTCTTTCGGGGATCGCAAGCGGACATTCCCGCCGACCTCGGGGGCGGCGGGGGCCGGATTTTTCGGTTTGGCGGCGAGTCGTTGCGGCGGTCGGTTTTTTCGCAAAATCGCCGGTCAAATGGGTCTTGCGTCCCTTTTTATGGCAACAGCATGAAGGCGGCGCCCATGATGATGGTCGGGAGGAGGGCGGCCAGGAACAACTTCCCGGGATTCACGCCGTTCTCGCCGAAGTATTTCTGAAGAATGGCCTGGCCCGCCGGGTTGGGGGCGTTGGCAATGACCGTGAGGCCGCCACCGGTGACCGCGCCCGCTACGACGGCGTATTTCAGTTCGTCGCTGAAGTTTGGCACCAGCGAGGCGAGATAGGTGATGGCCGCATTGTCGTTGAATGCGGTGAGCACTGTGGAGCCGATCATCAGCGGCCATTCGCCGAGGCTGCCCAGCACGGGTGCGATCCACCATTTTTGAAACCCGCCGTGGACGACGAGCGCGGCCAGGAAGAAGCCGACGAGCAGTGGCGAGCGCAGCTTGATGATGTCCTGGTTTCGCTCCGTGGCCTGCGTGAAGGCGATGAAAAACAGGAGGCCCAGCACGACAAGCGCCGCGTGGTGCGCGACGAACACGGTCCATCCGATGAACAGGACGTGTGTGATCGTGATCCAGCCCGGCACGGACTTCACGTAGATCGATTCGTCGTCCTTCACCGAAAGGGCGACGAGCTCCTTCCGGAACCAGAAAAAGAACAGGGTATTCGCGATGAAAATGCCGATGATCGCCTTCCAGCCAAAGTGGAGGAACATGAACGGCAGGTTCCAATCCCATGCGCTTGCGACCATCACCACCGGAGGCGCGGCGAAGTGAACCAGCGTGCCACCGACCGAGATGTTCACGAAGAGCAGGCCGATCGTGGCGTATCGCAGCGGCATCGAGGGCTTGAGCTGGTAAAACCGGTCGACGAGCAGGATCGCGCAGATCGTCATCGCCGCGGGCTCGGTGATCAGCGAGCCGAGGAGCGGTCCGACGGTCAGAATCGAAAGCCACCAGGCTGCGGGGGTGCCGCCGCCGATTCCGGCGACCCGTGCGAGCGCGGATTCGGCGAACCTCAGAATCGGTCGCGAGCTGGCAATCGTCATGATTGCCACGACGAAGATCGGCTCGGTGAAGTTTACATGGTCGATGTATCCGAAAAGGCTGCCAATGCCCCCGAATGCCACGACCGCGATCGCAAGCGGGATAAGCCAGATGCCGAAGACGGCCTCCACCTCACCGAGGAAGTGAAAGAACGTCATCTTGACCTGCAGCCAGTCGCGTTTGCGGGCGTGGATAGGTCCGTCCTGCGGATGCTTCTCCGCTTCCTCGAGTTCATGAAACTTGTGATGCAGCCGCTGCGAGATGGCGAGAAAGCGGGACGCCAGGAACGTGTGAACGATCGCGCAGAAGAAAATGACGGTGCCGACGAGATTGAACGGATCCTGTTTCACCCGGGACCAGAGTTTGCCGGTCAGCGTTGGGATGTTCTCATCGTGGTAGGCTTCCAGCGGGAGCGGAAAGTCGGGGACATCGCCGCCCGTTGCTGCCAGCAACGGGGATCCGAGGGTGAGGAGAAGGACGAGAAAAACCCAACGAAACGAGGCCATGATTCGAATCTGCTGATTGTAGGACCATGCGCGCCGTGCGCGCGGAGGGGGACTATGGAGACTTTGCCCGCGCGTGGCAAATGGAAGCGGTCAAGCTTTCCTCAACCTTTCCAAATCCACGCCGGTCCCCCATTCCAGCCGCCCCCAGTGAGGATGAAGGAGGTTCCGTCATTCTCATAGGATGGAGGGAGGCCGGTCATGGGATCCAGGGGAAGTTCTGGAAGAAAATCCGGGGAGAGCGCCTCGAGGGCTTCCGGAAACTGGCCTTGTTCGAATCGGTGACGTTCCAGCGCGCAGGCGATCACAGCCTGCGCGAGGTAGGTCTGGACTTGGGCGAATGCGCCGGCCTCCGCGGCGAGGTCGGCGATTCGTGGAGGAGCGGGCATGTCGGGAGGGGGCAGCAAGGCGGCGGGCACGATGCCGGCGGGATTGCCGAGCTGATCGAGAAACGCCTGGATGGCGGTGTTGGCGGCAATCCGGCGCGCACGCAGCTCGCGGGGAGACAACGCGTCCGGTCCCGCGCCGAGCCATGCTTCACAGAGCTTCGCATCCGCCTGCGGGAGATCGGAATGCCTGTCGTCGAGGACGGTATTCAGGGCGGCGCGTTCGCCGCGCACCGCGCGCGCAAAATCCTCAACGGGCCGGGCGGATTGCAGCGCGGCGGAAAGACGCTCGAGCGTTCCATCGTCGAACACCTCGCCGTCGATGCCGGCGCGGATGCAGCCGGCGGCGAGGCTGAGGAGATTTCGCCGGGTGCGCTGCGAGGCAAGGAACGGCTCGTTCGACAGCGAGTCGGGTGATTATCAGGATATCCGCTGCGGCCGCAGTGCCGTTGCCGACGCCGATGCGGGCGAGGCCGTCGATGGCCAGCCAGTTGCCGAGTGATTCGACCGGCCCGAGGTGAGGCAATGCCGGGGAAAGGGACGCATAATCGATCTCGAAGCGCGCTCCGGGCCGTTTCGCCGCTTCCGCGAGCGGATCGAAGGAAATTCCAAGTCCGCGCATCCCGGCGATGACGCGGTCGGCGGGCAGGAGATATTCCGCATCGAGCAGCTGCTCGGCAGCAAACGCGTCCGCGATCGGGTCGAGGCGGACGCCGCCGTCGGGCTGCGCGGTGGCGGAGAGAAGCTCCGTTGCGCGTTTTCCGGCAAGGGGGCGCCCGGCCTTTTGGAGGAGATCGGATTGCGGAGCACCCGAGGCGAGGCCGTCGAACACCGGCGCGCCGAAGAAATTTTCCTCGTCCGGAACCTCCGCAGGCACGACGTCCGAAAAGAACAGGGGTTCGCCCCGTGCCGTCAATTCCGTGACCAGATTGCGCCACTCCGCGTCAGGCCGGAACCCTCCGTTCAGGATGCCGTAGAACGCCAGCGCGCCGGCGCTGATGACCCCTGCGACAAGGATGCCCCATGCGAGCGGGGTGGCGCGCAGACCGCGGCGCCGGGCCGGTCGGCGGGCGGAGGGGCGGTGGCGGCGCGGCTCGAGCATCGTTCGACCGGGAGCGTCCGGTCTTTTTTGGAATCCGGCAACCGGGAAAATCGCCACCTTGACGTCAGCGTGCGGCGGGCGGGGATTCCCAGATCCAGTCGCCTTTGGCGGTGGATCCGCGGGATGTTGGCGCGACACCACCATCGTCGATTCGATCCCAGCCTACGGACCACAAGCGAAAGTCGTCCGGCGTGTCGCGAATGTATCGCATCGGGGCGCCGGTCATGATGTCGGAGGGAATCGTCGGGAGAAAGGCCGGGACCAGTTCTTCGAGCGTCGATGGGTAAGCGCCGCCGGCGCGCCGGAAACGTTCGAGCGCACAGGCAATCCGAAGAAGGTCCAGTTGCGACTGAATGCGTGCCGCTTTGGAGGTGGCGGTTTCGATATTTGGGACGACCATCTCGGTGAAGAGACGTTGATGAAACCAGTCGAGTCCCGTCGACTTCCGCGGAAGGGCGAACGCGGATGGGGTGAGGCCATGTTCGCGAGGTGCCGACAGGGCATCGATCCATTGTTGCATCTGCAGGTTGGATTTGGCGCGGTCGGCCTCCATCGAGATGGCCGTGTAAATCACGAATCCGAAGCTCAGGAGAGGGGGCGTGGGCCTGCCGCCATAGAGGTCCGAAAGTGTCATCCGCTTGTTCGAAAGTGCGTCCACCGTGTCATTCAAGCCTCCGCGCTCGGCCCTCACCGTGGTTTGAAGGTCTGAGAGCAGATCGATCTGCGCGATCTGCGATTCGAAAGTCTCGAGGTCCGCATCCTCCCACCCATTCATCCCCACCCGGACGCATTCTGCGGCGAAGGCGAGGATCGACATCCTCACCAGAGCTGTGAGGAGGAGAGGTTCTCCCGAAAGCGTGGCAGCCAGCCGAAACTGGTCGCGGATGTCGGTGGCGGCTGACGAGGCGTTTTCTTCGGCGATGGCTGCAGTGGCCCGTGCCCGCAAGGCCTGACTGATGTTGAGAATCGGCGCGAGGTGATCCGTCGAGACCAGGAGGGCTTGATCGTAGACCAGGGGCGTTCGGGCCAGGGGGCGGTCGAGAAGCCCGTTGATGCGCTCGAGCAGGGGATTCGCGGGCTCGATTTCCGTGAGGATGAAGCGAGCCAGGCTTTTTCGCGCCTCGACATCGGAGGATTTCTCGAGCGCGGCTGCTGCCGCTGTCACAGCCGCTTTCAGGGTGCAGGAGGTCTGATCTCTGAAATCCGGAACCAGTCGTCGAAGCGATTCGATCGATTCCTTCGACAGGGGCGTTTCGAGCACATCGATCTGCCGCCGGCCGGACGGCGCAAGAAGCCCGGGATTGCCGGCACGGTCCGTAATTTCCCACCAGACCTCGTCGGCGTAGAAATTTTCCGTGTCTGGAACGGGCGGCGGTTCAAAATCCCGCAGGGACAGCTTCTCCCCGCGTGCGAGGAGGTCGGCCTTCGTGCGGTTCCATTTTGCGTGGCCCACGACAGAGATAATCACGGCAGCCGCGAGGACGATGGCGAAAAGACCGAGGGGGATTGCGAAGGCAAGGATCGCGATTCGCGAGGTCTTTTCTTGCTCTGGATCCATGATTGGATTGGGGGAGGCGCGAGGTTGGCGCTCCGGAAGCGAAGGATGCACGCTCGCAGCGGGCATGGAAAGGGGAAGAGATGGAACCGATGCGCCGTGTTCCAGGCGAGAGATGGGATTCGCTACCGCGCACCCCAGACCCAGTCGCCAATGCTGGCGTTGCGCTCGGGTTTGCCTCCGTCGTCGGTCTGGTTCCAGCCGTCCGACCATAGCCGGAAGTGGTCGCCGAGCGGCTCGTAGTGGAAGGTTTGTCCCGCGATCACCGGTCGCGGAATCGCAGTGAGGAATTCAGGCTCCAGATCGCGGAGGGTCTCGGGATAGGTGCCGTGTTTGAATCGGTAGCGCTCGAGCGCGCAGGCGATCAGCGTGAGGGTGATCTCTTCCTGGGTCCTGAGACGTTTGACGATGGAATCGTGCAGACTCGAAAGACCGAGAATCGAGAAATGGAAACGCTGGTAGGCGAACGGATTCGCGTCCAGTGACTCTGCGGGATCGTAGAGCTTCGCGGGATCGATACCGAGGTCTCCGTCCTTTTCTATCGCGTCGATCCATTTCTGGATGGTTCGATTGCGGAGCGCCTGATCGCCCGGGCGGAACATGGCAAGATAGGCAGCCTGTTCCGGCGGTGAGAGTGGTCGCGGAGGAACGGCGTTGTTGGAAGCCCCCGCAACGATGCGAAAGACGTTGTCCTTGTTGTTCGCTCCGGCATGGAGACTCTCGAAGACGTGGTTTCCTCCTCCTCGCTCGCCGCGCAATGCACGTGTGAGCGTTTCCATTGAGCGGGTGGACTCGAGGGCGTTTTGAATCGGAGCGAGCGTTTCCTCTGTCCAGGCATTCATGGAAATGCCGACGTCGAGTGCGGTGAGCACTTTCCCAATCACGGCATCCCGGACTAACTGGGAGATGAGAAGGGGTTCCGATCGCAAAGCATCGGCCAGTCGAAGGTCGGTGAGAATATCGCCAGCAGCGGCGTTGGGGTCACCGAGCGCGAGCTTTGCGATCGCGCGAGCGGAGAACGCCTCACTGAGGTCCAGGAAATAGCCAAAATGCTCGAGCGGAGCTCGATAGCCCAACTCATAGGCGATGGGTGCCCGTGCGTCCGGACGTTGGAGGAGCGCTTCGATCTTGTCGAGGAGCGGAGCAACAGGAGCCAGCGTTTCGAGGATCAGATGCGAAGCCTTTTGGCGGCGTTTGGGATCGTCAAGTGACGGAAGGTTGTAGGCCGCCCGACCGGCAGCATACCGGCGCATGTCTGACTTCAGCTGAAACGGCGTTCCGTCAAACACGGTGTCCATTTCGTGTTTCAGCTCCGGAGAGATTCGTTCCCCAAACGCATTCAGGCGGCGTTGTTGGTAAGGAACGGCGCGGCTTCCATCCGCATTTACGGCAAAAACTTCCTCCCACAACGGATCCGCGAAGAAATTTCGCTCGTCGGGAATCTCCGGAGGCGCGAGTTCGACCAGCGACAGCTTCTCGCCGCGTGCGAGAAGTTCTGCTTTGGCGGCGGCCCATTCGCGACGGCCTTGAAAGGAAATCCAGGATCCGATGAGGACGACGATCGTAACGAATGCGGCGATCACGAAGGCCGTGTAGCGGAGAACCGTGCGGGTGATTGGCTTCATAGATTGCGGGGGTGCGGAATGGTGCGGCGATCGAAAATGACATTCGGTTCGTCAGCGAGGGCGAGGAGCAGGCGATGCTGCCACTCGGCATAGGCAAGGAGTTCCCGAGCGGTTGGCGGGGGGCCGCGAAATTCCATGGGCGTGACGGCGTAGAGTTCCTCGCCGCGGGGTCCGGAAAAATTCAAAATTGCGATGACGACCCATGCGGCGGCGAGCGCGCCCCATGCGATTCGCGGGACGAATGGAATGCGTGTTTCCCGGTCCGGAAGGGGGTGGGTCGTTCGTGAGGCCGCGGCGAGGATTTCCCCGCGCCATTCCGGCGGAATTTCGCGCCGGGGGATGCCGGCCAGTTTTTCTTCGAATGGAGTCATCGGATCTCCTCGTAAAGCGGACGCAGCAGCGTGCGGAGTTTGTCTATGCCGTAGCGGTAGCGGCTGGCGGCGGTGTTCGCCGGGATGTCGAGTGTTCGCGCGATCTCGTCGAACGTGAGCCCCTGCCAGAGCTTCAGGTGGACGATGGCGCGCTGGTCGGTGGGAATTTCGTCGAGGGCGGCGGCAAGGGACTCGCGAAATTGCGCGGCATCCGGGTCCTCGGGCGAGTCGAAGATCGCTGGCGCGTCCGCGGCATGCGCTTCGCGCACGGTGCGACGGCGGGAGGCGTCGACGACCCGCGTGTAAACCATCCGCAGGAGGAACGCCCGCTCGTCGCGGACACCGCGCAGGAGCGCCGGCTTCTCCGCGATCCGGCAGAAAATCGACTGGAGGATGTCCCGGGTATCCGCCTCGTCGCGGGTGAGATCCAGCGCAAAGGCAAACATGACCTGCGCGTGGTCGTCGTAGAGGCGTTCGAGAAGGGACATCCGGAGGAGGACGCGCGACGGTCCGGTTTTTGTTTAGGAGCGGGCGGGAATTTCGAACAGAAGCGAATCTCGGAAACGAAGATTGAGATTTGCCTCGTTGTTGTCTTCGTTTTCTTCTGTTCCACTCTCCCTTCCCACTGACGCATGATCAAAGTCGAGAACCTCACCAAGCGCTACGGCGGCTTCACGGCCGTCAACGGCATCAGCTTTGAGGTGGGCAAGGGCGAGATCGTCGGGTTCCTCGGCCCCAATGGCGCGGGCAAGAGCACGACGATGAGGATGCTTTCGTGCTATCTGCCGCCGACGAGCGGGCGGGCCGAGATTGCGGGCTTCGACGTTTTCAAACAATCGCTCAAGGCGCGCGAGCGCATCGGCTACATGCCGGAGAACGTGCCGCTCTACAGCGACATGCGCGTGACGGAATACCTCCGCTATCGCGCGGCGCTCAAGGGCGTGCGCGGCCGCCGGATGAAGGAGCGCATTGGCGACGTGATGGATCTCTGCGGACTGCGCGATGTGGAGCGCAAGCTCGTGGGGAATCTGTCGAAAGGCTACCGGCAGCGCGTTGGACTCGCGGATGCCATGGTTCACGAGCCGGATTTGCTGATTCTCGACGAGCCGACGATCGGACTCGATCCGAACCAGATCCGGCAGGTGCGCGAGCTCATCAAGAACCTCGGCCGGCATCACACGATCCTGATTTCCACGCACATCCTGCCCGAGGTCGAGCTGACGTGCTCGCGAGTGCTCATCCTCAATCGCGGCCGGATCGAGGCCTCCGACGCCCCGGAGAACCTGCGCGCGCGGCTTCATGCGACCGGCGACGTGAGGCTTGAGGCGAAGGTGGCCGACCTGGAGAAGGCGAAGGACGCGCTGGCGGAGATCGCGGGCGTTCGCTCAGTGACCGCCACCGAGGAGGGCGAGTGGGCCGTCTTTGCGGTGGGGACCGAGATCGACGCCGACCCGCGCGAAGCCATTCATGCGCTCGCCGTGAAACAAAACTGGCCCGTGCGCGAACTCAGCCGCAACCGGGTGACGCTCGAGGATGTCTTCACCGAGATCACGCATCCGGAGGAATGACGCGCACCCAGCCTGACTTGAGATGAGAAAATTCTTCACACTCTGGAAGCGCGAGGTCGCGATGGTGTTCCGCTCGCCGGCGGCCTACGTGATCCTGTTTTTCTTCCTGCTGCTGACAGGGTTCAATTTTTACCAGACGGTGAATCTCATCAACCAGAGCGGCATGCCGCGGCTCTCGGTGCTCGAGGTGTATTTCAACACGCCGTATTTCTGGTTCGGATTCGTGCTGCCGTTTCCGCTGATCACGATGCGGCTCTTCGCGGAGGAATACAAACTCGGGACCATCGAGGCGCTGATGACGGCGCCCGTCCGCGACACGCAGGTCCTGCTGGCGAAGTATCTCGGTGCGCTGTTTTTCTACGTCGTCCTCTGGGCGCCGACGGGCCTCTATTTTCTGATCTTCTGGTGGCAGACCGGGTTGTCCGCGGGGAGCTCACCCGGTGTGTTCATCGGCTCCTATGCGATGCTTCTGCTGCTGGGCATGTTCTATCTCGCGATCGGCTGTCTCGCGTCGGCGCTCACGCGCAACCAGATCGTCGCGGCGATCATTTCGTTCGTCGCGATCTCGCTGCTGTTCTTCTGGGGACTCTACAGCCTGTGGTTCCCGAACGTGAGCCGCCTGCTGCGCGAGTTTACGGAATATTTTTCGCCGATCGCGCACATGGCGTCGTTCTCCCAGGGACTCCTGGATACGCGGCCGGTTGTGCTCTACCTGAGCCTCACGGCGTTGACGCTCTTCTTCACGTTCCAGGTCTTCCAATACCGGCGCTGGAAAGTCTGAGTCATGGCGAGGAAATCGACTCCAACCAGTTTTTCGCGTGCGGGGATCAGCTTCAATCTGCTCCTGCAGTCGGTGTGCGTGGTGTTCCTCTTTGTCGCGGCGAACTACATCGGCTTCCATTACTACAAACGCTGGGACCTCTCGCGTTCGCAGAAGTTTTCCCTCTCCGAGCAGACAAAGCAGGTGATCCGCGAGTTTTCGCAGCCGATAAAGATCGTGCTCTATTCGTCGCCCACGGATCAGGGGCTTGGCACGATGGTTCATGCGGACACGCAGAGCCTGCTGAAGGAGCTGGAGTTTTCCGGACGTCGAAAGATCGAGGTGGAAACGATCGATCCGTCGCGGGAACCGGGCCGCGCCCGTGAGGCTCAGGCGGAGTTTGCATTCGAGGGTGCGGAGAGTTCGCTTCTTCTCGCCTACGGGGATCGGAAGAAAACGATCCCGCTCGCAGAGCTTGGAGACTTCGATCTGAGCGGACTGGAAATCGGCGATCCGCCGCGACTCGTTGCGTTCAAGGGTGAGGCCGCGCTGACAGCGGCATTCATCGAGCTGCTCGATCCCGAGAAGTCGAAGGTCTATTTCGTGACCGGTCACGGCGAGCGCGAGGCGAAGGACCTCCAGCTCCTTCTCGAGTTCCTCGACCGGCAGAATGCCGAGGCGATGGGCCTCCCGCTGCTGTCCATGCTGGCCGTGCCCGAGGACGCTGACGCGGTATGTCTCATTGCGCCACGACTGGATCTCGCCGATGGCGAACTCGAGGTGCTGAAGAACTATTGGGACAATGGCGGGCGCCTGTTCATTCTCCTCGATCCCGACGCGGATACGCCAAATCTCCACAAGCTTCTCGCACCTGTCGGCATCATTCCACGGGACGATCGTGTGTTGCGGATCTTCTCGTCGCCGACGAGTCCGGGGACGATCAACATCATCAAGGTCGTCGTGGGCGGATTCCTCCCCGATGCTGCGATTACCAAGCGGTTGGGCACGGTCAATGCGGTGCTGCCCGAGCCGACGCAGTCGCTCGCGCTCGAGACCCGCACCGCGGCGCGGCAGGATGTCCAGCTTCGTCCGCTCATCCAGGCCGGTGAGTTGTATTGGGGTGAGACCCGTTACGAAAATCTCGAGGAGACGGCCTTTGACGAGGGGGTCGACACCCAGCCGGCGATCGTCGGCGCCTCCGCGGAGAAAGGT
Source organism: uncultured Spartobacteria bacterium (assembly GCA_937901895.1). GTDB lineage: Bacteria > Verrucomicrobiota > Verrucomicrobiia > Chthoniobacterales > JAATET01 > JAATET01. The sequence goes on from CALGTD010000118.1 coordinate 37,605, forward strand.
GGCACTGCCGCCGAGGAAACGGATGTCGCGACCTCACGCATGGTCGTGGTGGGCAGCGGTGGATTCCTCGATGACGAGGTCGTCCGCCAGGCGCCGGGGAATCTCGATTTCGCGATCAGTGCATTGAACCGCCTGCTCGACTCCTCGAAGCGCACGGGCGTCGTGCCGAAGACCATCTCGAATTTCGCCCTCAATCTCACCGATTCGCAGATGCAGCGTCTCGGTCTTTACACGCTTGTCGTGATGCCCGGACTTGTCGCCCTGTTCGGGCTCGTTGTCGCGATCCGCCGCCGCGCATGAGTCGCTGGGGAACCATTTTCTTGCTCCTGCTCACAGCGGCCGCCGCCGTGTTTCTCTTCGTTGTGGAGCCCCGCCTGCAGAGCACCCGGGACGAGGAGGCTGTGCGCGAATCCCTGCTGGGCCTGAATCCGGCCGTCATTCGCGGCATCCGGATTCGCACGGGCGACCGGACCTTTGAGATCAATCTGCAGCGGGACGGCTGGTGGATCAGCCCGCAGCCGAAGGACCGCGCCTCCCACGAGCAGGTGATGGCCCTGCTCGAGGCCGCGGCGAAAACCCGGTCGCTGGATGTGATCCGCGCGGGAGAGCTGCGGGAGGGGCGGGACCTTGAGGAGTTCGGGCTCGCGGAGCCAAAGAGCCAGATCGACTTCATCGGCGACGGAATGGAGACCCTCTATTTTGGCAAGGAGGCGGCGAGCGCGGGGCGGATGTATGTGCGCATCGGCGAGTCCAGGGATGTCCACGTCGTGAATGACGAGCTGCAGAAGCTCGCGGCAAGGGAGCCTGCCGAGTTTCGCGACCGGCGGCTTTCGGCGTATGTGCCCGGGGAGGTTGATGCGTTCACCATCCGACGCGGCACGGGGGAGATCGAGCTGGTGCGGGGCGCGAAGGGTTGGGAAATCCTGCGCCCCCTGCGGACGATGGCGAACGACTCGAGGGTCAATCAGGTGCTCGAGACGGTGCTTGGCGCGCGTATTCTCGAGTTTGTCGCGGATGAATCGAATGACCTCGGAGCCTACGGTCTCGCGGAGCCGCGTGCGGAGATTGTGCTCACCGTGGAGGGTGTCGAACGACCGTTGACGCTCCGTGTCGGCGGTGATGTTCCGAATTCCGATGGCAGGGCGGTGGTGGCGCAATACACGGGCCGCGACTGTGTTTATCACCTTCCGTCGGAGGTGTGGGAGGCTCTGCAGGTCACCCCGGATGCCCTTCGCGACCGCCGCCTCACGTCGCTGAATCTCGATACGATCGATGCAATCCGGATCGAGCAGGGTGGAAATGTGGAAACGATCGAGCGCGAGGGCGATGCATGGAGGGACAGCCGTGGGCCGCTGACCGACGAACAGGTCGGTGGATTTGTGGACGCGCTGAACGGAACGCTCGTCGAGGAATATGCCGCACTCTCCCCGGCGAAACTTGCCGAGACCGGCCTCGATGCCCCGCGGGCACACATCTTCTTCGATGCGTGGTTGTCCGAGAACACCCCGGAGGCCACGGCGGGTCGTCACCCGGTGCTGGACATCGCGATCGGAAAGGCGGACGAGGGACGCGTGTGGGTCCGCGTCGGCGATGCTCCGGAGATCTGCGCGATCCCGGCGGATTCGTTCGATCTATTGCCCGGCGTGACGGAGAAGCTCAATACTTCGGAGCCTTGACCGTGCCTGCCTCAATGTCCGAGCGGCGGCGCTGAACGATCCGGTCGGCGACCTCGTGGATCATCTCCTCGAGGAGCAGGCGCAGATGACTGCCGCGGCGGTAGTCGGAGGGGGCGATGTTCTTCACGCGGTCGGCGTGGACGCAGAGCTGGTAGCATTTGCGGAAGCTCGTGCGTGTGGGGTCGTCGGGGTTGTAGACGGCGATGGCCTGTCCGCCGTTGCGACGCATCACGGTGAAGCACGGAACGTCGGTCGGTCCGTCACCGACGTAGACCATGTTTGTGAACGGCACCGGACGAAGCTCCGGCGGCATGTGGTCGTTCACGTCCTGCGACATGTCGAGCATCCCCTTGTTGATGCGGAAGAGATACTGCGTCTTCTGAGTGTGGCTGATCACGCGCCGCGGGAAGGTGATACGGCCGGTCGAGTCCTCGGCAAACTCGCACCCAAAAATCGCCTTCACGTAGGGGGCGAGTCGGCTGCCCTCGATGAGCACCTTCAACCCCGACGAGATGATGTAGTGTTCGACCGTAATGCCGTGCGCCTCGTGTTCCGGGGTGAGAAGCCCCTTGCGGAACTCCTCGAACATCTCGGGAAGGCCCGGATAGAAATTCATCTTCGTGCCGAGTTCGCGGAGCTGCGCGTTGGTCGGCCGGTCCATGCCGAGGTAGTCGAGAATCGCCTTCATGTAGGCGAGCTCGTTGTCGTAGCCCTCGCTGGTGACGAGTTCGTTGCAGCGCTCCCAGAAACTCTTTGGATTGATTCCGAAATGCGGGAAGAGCGCCTCGTCCTGCATGTAATTCGGGCTCAGCGTCTGGTCGTAGTCGTAGACGATGGCGATGACGTTCTGCGGCGCGGACATGGCGCGATTAATGGCCGATCCGGCCGGGAACGGAAAGTCCCGATGCGCCTACCACGGATTCTCCAGCCAGCGTTCCAGCGTGCGGATCTCGGCGGCCGTGGCGATGACGAGCAGCAGATTGCCCGGATCGAGGGTTTCGGAGCCTGCGGGGTTCAGGATGCGGCGGTCTCCCTTTTGAATGCCCACGATTTGCACGCCGGTGCGGGAGAAGATGCCAAGCGAGGCAAGGCTCTTCCCGGCGGCGGGCGAGTCGGAGGGCATCACGATCGTCTCGAGCACGGTCTCGTCGAAGTCACTTTCGGCGGATTGAAACTCCCGCTCGGTTGAAAGGAATTCCCGCGCCTTTTCGATCTGTGCCTCCGCGCCGACCAGCAGCACCCGGTCCCCGGGGAAAAGCCCCATGGACGGCTTCGGATTGGCAATCACGAAACCCTGGCGATCGATCTCGAGAATCGAGCAGCCGAACTTCGAGCGGATTGCGAGGTCCTTGATTGATTTTCCGGCGCACGCGGCGTGATCGGGCAGCTCGCAATCAGCAATCTCCAGTCCCCAATGCAAATTCCGGCGGTCCGTGGCGGCGCGGGTCAGCCGGCTGGATCCGGCGCCCTCCTCGACCGCGGACGCGAGGGAATTCTCGAAACGACCGTGGAGACGGATGAGCTGCCGCCACGTGAGCATCGCAAACAGGACCGGTGCGAGGATCAGCACCAGCGCGAGCCAGGGGACGGAGGTCTGGATCGGGAACGTAAAGAAGACGAGCAAGGCAAGGCCCACGGCACTCAGTGCCTGCAGGGCGAGCTGGACGAGCGGGCGCAATGCGGCCACCTGCTCCGCCTTCATCGTGAGCGCCTCCGCGTAAATCATGCTGAGGGCGTGAAGCCCGCGCCAGATCGCGATGACGAGCGTGACCGCGATGACGAAAACGACGCCCCAGAAGATCATTCGCCAGCCGGCAATTTCGTAGCCGGCCTCCTGCAGGAAACCGCCGATCCCGTCCCGGATGGGAGTGGCAAATCCAAACAACCCGGCGAGCAGCAGCAGTTCGAGCAAGGTCATGAACACGCGCCGCTTCGTGAGCTGCCAGACCGCGTTCTTCGCGAATCGCTCTGCAACGTCGTCGAGCCAGTCGCGGTAGCGCTCGTGCAGGCTGATCCAGCGCGCTGGGACGAGACGCTCGGCCAGCAGTCCCGCTGATTCGGCATTTTTCGCGAACAGCGGCAGGAGCGCGGCGGTGACGATCGAGGTGCCGACGGCCACCGCGTAGAACGATTCAGGGACCGCCTTCGCACCGACGCCGAGCTGCGCGATGATGTAGGCAAACTCGCCGATCGGCGTGAGAATGACCGCGGAACTCGCTGCGAGGCGGACCGGGGTGCCGGTTGCGAGAAGGCCGATGTTGCTCGCGAAAATTCGCGCCACGATGGCGAAGGCCGAGATGGCCGCGATGAGGCCTGCGTTCTCCCAGAACGCGCGGACATCGATGAGCATGCCGATCGAAACGAAGAAGATCGCGCTGAACATGTCCTGCGCCCCGGACAGACGTTTTTCGATGCGCGACTTGAACGCGGTTTCCGCGATCACCACGCCGAAGAGGAACGCACCGAGAGCGACGGAAAATCCCGCGCTGATCGATGCGACGCCGGCTCCGAACACGAGGCCGGATACGAGGATGGATTTCAGATCCGCATCCGAGGCCTGCCCGACCTTGCGAAGAAGACGTGGAACGAAAATCAGTCCGAGCACGACGGTGACCACCGTGAAGCCAAGGAGGAGAAACAGGGTCTGGCCGACGTCCCGGCCGCCGGCCTCACCCGCGAGATGAAGGCGGGACCCGATGATCGTCAGCATGACGACGGCGACGACGTCCTCGAGCACGGTGATGCCTTGCGAGTTCTGGGCAAACCGCTCGTGCGTGAGACCGAGCTCCGCGAGCAGTTTCACAATGATCGCGGAGCTCGACGTCATGAGCATCGCGGCAAAGATGAGCCCCATCGTCGCGTCCCAGCCCATTGCCCAGGAGAAGAGCTGGGAGAGATTGAACACCATGGTCGCGGTGAGCGCGGTGGCGATCACCACCGTTGCACCCAGCGTCTTGATTCGCTTCAAGCTCAGGCCCATGCCCACGAAGAACATGAGAAACACGAGACCGAGCTCGGAGAGCGCGCGAATGCGCTCGATGTCGGAAACAAAGGTGAATGGCGGGGTGTAGGGTCCGATGGCGATGCCCGCGACGAGGTAGCCGACCACCGCGGACAGACCGAGCTTGCGAAAAATCCAGCCTGTGACGGCGGCGACGATGAGAATCGTCGCGAAATCCTTCAGTAGATGGATGCCTTCCATGTTCTTGCGTTGGAGGAGTTGCCGGACCGGATCCGGCGGCGCGCATCTTCGTGGCAAACCGCCGCCGGGTCAGGGGGAAATTCGAAAAAGTTCAACCGACCGCAGCAGATACGGCGGATTGCACCGTGGGATGGCGGAAATTGTAGCCCGTCTCGAGCGCACGCGTCGGCCGCACACGCTGGCTGTCCAGGAGAAGCGTGGACAGCTGCCCGAGGACCACTTTCAACGCGAGGGCTGGCGTGGGGATCACGGCGGGTCTGTGCACCGCATGAGCGACCGCACGCGTGAACTCGCTGTTGCGAACGGCCTCCGGCCCCACCGCATTGATCGGACCGCTCACGGCCTCGGAATCGATCGAATGGAGCGCGATGCCCGCAACGTCGGCGACGTGAATCGGCGACATCCACTGTCGACCGCTGCCGAGGCGACCGCCAAGGCCGGTGCGGAAAACCGTCGCGATCAGACGCATCGCTCCTCCCGTGGAACCAATGACAAAGCCCGTGGGAAGGTGCACGACGCGGGCGCGTGTCGCGCCCCTTGCGGCGGCTTCCCATTCCCTGGCGACGTCGGCGAGAAATCCATGTCCCGTTGGGCTGGCTTCGTCGGCCTCCTCCTCGCCGGTGTCTCCGTAGATGCCAATCGCTGAACCGCACACGAACACCCGAGGCGGGGAATTCGAAGTCTCGATTGCCTCGACGATGCGCTCCGTGCCGGCGACACGGGTATCCCGAATGCGGCGCTTCTTGGCGGGTGTCCAGATTCCCAGAATCGACTCCCCGGCGAGATGGACGATCGCGTCGATGTCCGTGAGGTCAGGGGGAGCGTCGAGCGTGAATCGTCGCATCTCGTCGACATCGCCGCGAGGTTGCGGATTCCGGGAGTATCCGATCACGCGATGTCCGCGTGCCTTCGCTTCCAGTGCCAGTTGAGCTCCGATGAATCCGGTGACGCCGGTGATGCCGATGTTCATGCCCGCGGGTTCGGCAGTCGTGCAGGGGTTGCGTGCGTCAATCCTTGAAGGTCGAGTTCAGCCATTTCAGAGGAAACCGGTTGCCCGGGCAGTCCGTGGGCTTGGGATTGATCTGCCGGTGTCCCTTCACGGAGATGTTCTTGCCCTCGGAGGTTTTGCCGCAGCGACGGCGCAGATAGTCGATAAGCTCCTTCAGCGCCTCGGTCTGGGCCTGGGTGGGGATGTCGCGGTTGAAGTCTCCGACGAAGCAGATACCGATCGCGATGTTGTTGAGATAGTCGCTGGCGACGTGGCCGCCATTGATCTGGCGGACCCAGCGGTTGCCGATCTCGATCTCGCCATTTCCGGACGACGTTCCGTTGCCAATGACGAAGTGATACGCGAGCCCATTGGGCATCTTGCGGACCTTTTTGTGATAGTTGTCGAAAGCCTTCGCGTTGCCCTGACGGGTGCCGCTGTTGTGAACGATGATGTATTTCCACCGGCCCTTCTTCACCTTCGCGTTGTCGATCGCGGCGCGAACGGCGGGGGTGAGGTATTTGTATTTCTGGCCACTTCCGCCAAAAAGAGACCAACCCTTCTTTGTTGGCGCCGGAACGAGTCCCTCGTCCTTCGACTTGCCGGACTTTTCGATGACGATCGGCGCGCCGGTTTGAGGTTTTGGCTTCGGGGTGGCCTTTGGTTTCGGTGTCGGAGTGGGTTTTGGAGTGGGCTTCGGACGCGGAGTGGGTGTGGCCGTGGAGCGGGGAGTTGATTTCGGCGTGGCCTGCGGGGTGGGCGCTGGAGTTGGCCGGGGCGTGGCCGTGGGGGCCGGCGTCGGCTTCGGAGTGGGCGTCGGGGTTGTGCGGGGCGTTGGCCGCGGTGTCGTGGCGGGTGCGGGTTTGGGCCGCGGTGTGGGGGACGCCTTTGGAACGACGCGCATGTCTTCCCGGGCCTTGAGAAAGAGGGAGCGTTTCTCTTCTTCGGAGAGTTCAGCCGGCGACCGCGGGGCGAGAGCGAGCGCCACCGCGAGAACAAGGAGTCCGGCGGGGAACAGGTTGCGCACTTGCGGAGGCTAGCAAAAGAGAACGTGCGTTCAAGCGGGGTCGTTTGCAATCCGAAGGGAGAGGCTTAGGTTCCCATCATGAAACGCATGTTCCCCCTTGTCGTTTTTGTCATGTCTGTCGCGGGCTCGCTGCTCGCGGAAACCGTGCAGGAAGTCTATGCCAGCGGCGTTCGTGCCTATGCGGGCGGCAATGTCGAGCAGGCAAAGGCCCTGTTTGAAAAAGTGCTCGCAGCCCAGCCCGGGCATCGTTCGGCGAAGGCCTGCCTGCTCCGGATTGAGGCGGAAACGCCGCCGGCAAATGCGCTGAAGAGGCGTGTCGAGAAGACCATTGTCCCGAAGGTCGAGTTCAGGGAGGCATCACTCAGCTCGGTGCTCGACCACCTGCCGAAGGTCGCCGCGGAGCATTCACCGGACAAGGGACCGGTGAACATTGTCCGCATGTTCCCCACGGATTACGGCGACGAGACAAAGATCACTCTCGAGCTCTCGAATGTTCCGTTATCGAGCGTGCTCGATTACGTCGCGCAGCTGGGCGGGGTCAAACTCGACTACCAGCAGAACGCGATCGTCGTCGCGCGTGCGGCTCAATAAAGCACACGCACGAGGTAAAGTCCGTCCGCCGGTGCAACGTGGGTCCATTTGGCGGGTCCGGCGTTGACCAGCAGACTGCGGACTTTTTCCGGAGATTCCCGCTTCAGTGCGACGCGGACGGAGGCGCCAACGAGCATTCGGACCATTTTGTAGAGAAATCCGTCCCCCTCGAACGTGATGGAGACCGATGACCCGCTCCGCGCGACGCGCGCGGCGCGGATCGTGCGGATGGTATCCTCCACCGGTGCCCCACGGTTTGCCGCGAATGCGCGGAAGTCGTGACGTCCCTCGAACAGATGGACCGCCTCGCGAAGCTGCTCGAGGTCCATTGGCTGCGGCACATGCCACACGCGGCGAAACCGGTGTGGTGGCAGCACCTCCCCGCAGTGCAGTTCGTAGCGATAGATTTTTCCGTGCGCGGAGAAGCGGGCGTGAAAGTCCGCCGACGCGCGGGTCGCGCGGAGGACGCGAACCTCGTTTGGCAGATTCGAATTCAGCGCACGCAGCCATTCCTTCGGTGCGAGACGCACGCCGGCCGGCGCATCGAAATGGGCGACCTGCGCAAGCGCGTGCACACCGGCATCGGTGCGTCCCGCTCCATGGATGCGTATGGGTTGATGCGCGACCTTCGCGACCGCCCGCTCGACCGCGTCCTGCACACCGCCACCGCCGGATTGACTCTGCCATCCGGAGAACGCCGCGCCGTCGTATGCCAGCGTGAGGCGGATGCGGTCACCTGATGGGGAGCTTTTCACGGTTGGCGACTACAGGTCCGACATGCCGCCGGCGCGGGTATCGAGCCACGTTTGCAGAATGATCTGCGCGGCGGCCTGGTCCACGACGCCCTTTTGCTCCTTTGCCTTGCGGCCGGATTCGCGAAGGGATCGTTGCGCCGAGACGGTGGTCAGGCGCTCGTCCAGTGTCGCGACCGTGCAGGATACCGAGGCGCGGAGTTGCTCGACGAACGCCGCAACCTTCTGCGCCGCCGGACCGTGGGATCCGTCCATGTTGCGGGGAATTCCGACGACGATCGTCTCGACATCGTGAGTGGTGGCGAGTTCGCGGATGCGTGCGAGGGGATCGGTATGACGGACCTCGATCGTCTCCAGCGGATGAGCGAGGAATCCCAGCTCATCGCTGAGGGCCACACCGACCCGCGCGTCGCCGTGGTCAATGCCGAGGGAACGTTTCATTTGGCGGTTGAAAATGCCACATCCGCCTCCTAGCTTGCAAAGCGTATGGCGGCGCTACCCATTTCCAAATTCGGTCAGAACCTTTCCGTTACCAGCCTCGTCGCCGTATCGCAGGCTGCGGTCGGATTCGGAGTGGGCTTGCTCGTTGCCGACAAGCTGGACTCGAATGTGCGTCAGAAGACGGCGATTGCCTTGATCGGTGCCGGTGCGGCGGTGGTCATTCCCTTTCTCGCCGGAGTCTACAACCGCGTGAGTGAGTATCCGCATTCCGGCTGGCGGATGCGGCGCAGGCTCGCGTCGATCCGCGAGGGCGACGGATTTCCAGAGCCCGAGGAAATTCTCTGACGGTGGCCGGCGGCTGGTGACGGCGCGTGCATCCACATTCCTCCGACGGTCCTGAATCGCCCGGCTTCGGCCGTCCCATCGTTCTGGCGTCCCGTTCTCCGCGCCGTGTGGAACTTCTCCGGCAGGCGGGCTGCGCCGTCGAGTGTGTTCCCTCCGAGGTGGAGGAACTCGTGGAAATCGACGGCCCGCCAAGTGCGCTGGCCATCGCAAATTCCGATGCAAAGGCGCTGTCCGTCTCTGCAAGACATCCCGTCTCGATCGTCATCGGAGCGGACACGATCGTGGTGCTCGACCAGGAGGTTTTCGGAAAACCGCGCGATCTTGCGCATGCTGCGGAAATGCTCGGCCGGTTGTCAGGGCGCATTCACGAGGTCATTACCGGCGTCACCGTGGCGCATTGGACGGACCGGGTGATGATCCGGTTTCATGAGACGACCCGTGTTTGTTTTCGCGAACTTGCCGCACCGCAGATCGATGCGTATCTCGCGGCGATCGATCCGCTCGACAAGGCGGGGGCCTACGCGGCGCAGGACGACGGTGGCCGGCTCATCGAGCGGGTGGAAGGTTCCTTCTCCAATGTCGTCGGTCTTCCGATGGAGCGGACGCTGGAAGTTCTCCGGACGCGCTTCGGATTGCATGTATAAAGGCCGTCACCGGCGCCGCAAACGGACGATCGAAACTGAAAAACCAGCGGGTCCGACGCGTAGAAACGGGCGAAACAAGGAGGACTAGCCCTCTTCGCGAACCTCCGCGCGATCCTCGAACCGGGTGAACTCCTTGAGAAAAGTCAGCGGAACTTCGCCGATCGGACCGTTTCGCTGCTTGGCGATGATGAGCTCGCCCTGTCCGGCGACTTCGCCCTTGGCCTCCTCGTCGTCCTCGTAAACTTCCTGGCGGACGAGAAGTCCGACAAGATCGGCGTCCTGTTCGATGGAGCCGGATTCGCGAAGATCGCTCAGTCGCGGCTTGCCCTTTGCCGCACCGGTTCGGGAGTCCGGATTACGATTGAGCTGGGCGAGGACGATGATCGGAATGTTGAGTTCCTTGGCGAGCGCCTTTACGCCGTTCGAGATTTCCGAAATTTCGATCTGGCGGTTGTCCTGGGCGCGCCTCGAGGTCGAGCGGAGAAGCTGGAGGTAGTCGATGACGATGAGCTCGATGTTGTGGCGGTCCTTCATCCGTCGAGCCTTGGCGCGAAGCTCGAGGATGCTGATGCCCGGCGTGTCGTCGATGTAGATCTGGCTCTTGGAGAGCAGCGCGGCGCTCTTGGTGATCTTTGTGATGTCGTGCTGGGAAAGGAACCCGTCGCGCACGCGGCCGAGGTTCACCCGTGCGTGGGAACAAAGCAGACGTTGCACGAGCTGGCTGCTGCTCATTTCCAGGCTGAACACGCCCACGGCCTTGCCCATCTCGACGGCCACATGCTCGGCGATGTTCATCGCGAAGGCGGTCTTTCCCATCGAGGGGCGCGCAGCGACGACGAACATTTCCGATCCGCGCAGGCCGCCGGTCATTTCATCGAGCTTCTTGAAACCGGTGGAAAGTCCGGAAAGCCCGCCGCGATTCTTGTAGAGCATCTCGATGCTCGCGATCGCGTTCATCACCTCGGTCCGCATGTCGGCGAACACGCCCTTGAAGCGCTCCTCGCCGATCTGCATGACCTTCGATTCCGCCTCGTCGAGAAGGACCTTCACCTCGCCCTGCTCCTCGTAGGCCCGTGAGGCGAACTCCGTGCAGGTCTGGATGAGCTGCCGCAGAAGAAATTTCTCGCGGACGATGTCGATGTAGTAGTCGGCGTTGCTGGCCGTGGGGACGAACGTGAAGAGCTCGGAAATCGCGGCGGCGCCGCCGGCCTTGTCGAGCTCGCCCTTGTCCTTGAGCGCCTGCGTGAGCGTGATGAAATCGACGGGCTTCGCGGCGTTCTGCAGCGCGATCATCTCGCGGTAGATGATCTGATGCGCCGGATGATAAAAATGATTCTCCTCGAGGCGCTCGATGCACTCGCCGAGCACGGAGCCGGGCGAGAGAAGGGCGGAACAGAGCACGCCCTTCTCGGCGTCGATACTTTGCGGCAGGGATCTGTGAACATCCGGTAGATAACCGGACGCATTTTGGGAATAATTCCCCCCGCGGGATTTCGCTTCGGATTTCCGTTGCCCGCTTTTGGTGGCGGGATTCTCGGGCGCTTCAGCCGGAGAATCTGCAGGCATCGCCGACTACTCGGAGTCTTCTTCCTCGTCGGACTTCTCCGCTTTCGCAGCGGCGACCTTCACCTTGAGCTTCGCGGTGACGTCGGGATGCAGGCGAACGGGAACCTCGTGGTCGCCGCTCTCGCGGATGCCCTTTTCCAGCACAATGGCGTGGCGGGGCAGCTCCACATTCTTCAACTCGGCCTCGACCTTCTCGGTGAGGTCCTTTGCTGTGATGGAGCCGAACGCCTTGCCGGTCTCGCCGGTCTCGAGCGTGAGCGTCAGCTTGAGCTTGTTGATGCGGGAGGCCAGCTCCTCGGCGGCCGTCAGCTCGCGAGCCTCACGCTCCGCGCGCTTCGCCTTGAGCGAATTGATGACGCGAAGGGAAGACTTGTTGACCTCGAGGGCCTTGCCCTGCGGAACGAGAAAATTGCGAGCGTAGCCGCGGCGGACGCGAACGACGTCTGCTTCCGCGCCGAGCGGCGGAAGGTTTTCAGTAAGGATGACTTCGGTGTATGCCATGGCTGCTCCTTGGAATTGAATCGAAGGGGAGACGCTAGCGGAACGCGTTTGGGTGTCAAGCCGCGAAGCGCCTGGACCCGGAGTTTCGATTTTTTGAAACGGCCTGCTGACGTGTGAACGTCAGGCCTCGGAACGCCGGGCCGAATCGCTGCCGCGCAACAACTGCCAGAAATGGCGCAGCGAGGGCGACGCATTCCGCGGGAGGCACGTGCGATACTCGACCGCTGCGATCTCGCGGGCGGGGGGGGAGAACTTCTTGTTCGAGCGCAGGGCCGCGCGAAAGAGGAAGGTGATGTTTCGCTTCTGCGGCCGGTCGAACAACGCGATCTGGGCAACGACGCTCGCACGCACGCCGGTTTCCTCGAAGATTTCACGTTCGAGCCCGGTATCCACGCGCTCGGTCGGCGCGATCTTGCCGCCGGGGAGCGTCCAGAGCTTGCGGCCGCGGACCTGCTTGACCAGGAGAACGGCGCCGTAGGGGTCCTCGATCCATCCCATCGCGGAGACTTCCTTCCCTCCGCGCAGCGCGGCCTTCTTCGCTGGTATCTTCTTCCCTCCTGGCACTTCGAGAAACAACTACGAAGGCTTCGCGCCCTGCGACAAACGAAATCTTCGCTCGTCGCGAGGTGCGCGATGCCCCGCGAGGCCGTGGACCTCTTATTTCAGTTTGTTGACCGCAAATGCGTAGGCGCCGAGTGCGATGGACTCGCTGGTGCCGAGACGGCTCATGCCAACGCCGATGCGCTGGAGCGGATCGTATTCGACAGTCTTTGTGCTGCCGGGAACCTGCACGGTGCGTTTGTCGCCTTTCAGGAAGGTTTCCAGCTGTGCGGGATCCTCGAGATTGAATGCCTTTGGCGCGAGGCGGCGGAAGGTGTTGCCGCCGGGGCCCGTGAAGGTGCCGTTCAACTCATCCACGAGCGCAGGAAGGAAGAGCGGCCATGCACCGGAGACGCCGCCGCCGATGACTGCGAGACCATCGAGCAATGTGAGTGCCTCACCCATGGCATCGCCGGCGACCTCTCCAAGGAGGCGGAAGGCTTCCTTTGCAGCCGCCGCGTCACCTTCGGCGTTTCCGTTCGCGATGTCGAAAAGGACCTTGGGTTCCGGCACATCGTCGAAAAGAGTGCCCGTGAGGCGGCCGTATTCGCGGCGGACGGCGCGGATGCAGCAGCCTTCCTCGGCATTCCAGTTTCGCTCCAGCTTGTGACGGAGCGTCCAGACCTCGCCGGCCACCGAATTGTCGCCAATGTAGAGCTCGCCGTCCCGCACGATGCCGCCGCCGAATCCGGTGCCCATCGTGACGCCAAAGAGATTCTTGTAGCGCTTCGGGCTACCGGCCTTTTCCAGCTGCTCGTTCACCCATGGCAGGAAGCCGGCGATCGCCTCGCCGTAAACAAAAAGGTCGCCGTCGTTGTTGATGAACGTCGGGATGCCGAATTTCTCCTCAAGCATCGGCCCGAGGGCGATGCCGCCGCGGAATGCGGGAAGGTTCGGGAGATCGCCGATGATGCCGGCCGGATAATCCGAAGGTCCCGGAAACGCGAAACTGATCGCAACCGGCGCCTCGGGAAGGCTGGCCTTCACCTTCGAAAAGCCCTCGACGAGGTTGCCGAGGCACTTCTCGAGGTTGTCGGCGTTGGAGGGCAGGGCCACCGTGTCGGTGATCGGTTTGCCGCCACGCATGGCGCCGAACCGGAAGTTCGTTCCGCCCGCGTCGAGCGTCAGGACAATGCGGGAGTCGTTTTCGAGTTTCATGGGAGAGTCGGAGAGTGGTTGAGCTTGTCCCGTTGCGAATCAGGCAGCCTTGGCCTTGCCGCCTTTCAGCGAGAGGAGCAGCAGGTAGCCGAAGCAAACCGCCGGAACGATGAAGGCGATGTTCATCGCGATCTTCGCGTCCACGAGGCGTCCCATCACGAGCGGAACGATCGCACCGCCGGAGATCGCCATGCACATCAGGCCGCTGAGCTCACTGGAGCGCTCGGGCTTCTCCTCGACCGTGATCGAGAAGAGCATCGGCCAGATGTTCGCGAACCCAAGGCCGCCGAGCACGACGCCGGCGATGGCAAGGGCGTTCACGCCCGTCATGATGAGGCCAATACCGATCAGGCCCAGCAGGGCGGAGAGGCGGAAGAAGGTGTAGGGGCTGACATTGACCACGCCCGCGACGAGACGGCCGATGGTGAGAATGATGAAGAACGTCGAAGGGCCAAACAGCGCAGCCTGCTTTTCGTCGAAGCCGATGCCGGCGAGGGCGGGCTGAAGGAACGTCGCCATGCAGACCTCCGCGCCGACGTAGAGGAAGATGCCGAGCACCGCGAGAGCGAAGACCGGATTGCCAAGCAATGCCAGCGAGCTGCCGATGCCGGGGGGGACGTCGGCTTTCGTCTCGTCGATGTGCATCATCGCGACGAGCACGAATGCCACCGCCATCAATACGAAAAAGATCGGAAACGCGCCGCGCCATCCCATGGCGGCGAGCAGGCCGATGCCTCCGACCACCGCGGGAAGGAATGCGGATACCGAGCTGCCGATGCCCTTGAAACCCTGCGCCAGTGCGAGGTTGCGGCTGTATTGGCCTTCCGCGCTCACATCACGCATGATCGGGTTGCCCGCCACCTGGAGGAAGGTCGTGCCCACGCCCAGAAGGAAGATACATGCGAGGAGCAGGGGAAACGACGGGTTCATGAACGCCGGAACGGCCACGGCAACCGTGTTCAATCCCAGACCGAGCAGAAGCACCTTCTTTTTGCCGATCCGCGCCGCAAGCACGCCGCCCGGAACGCTGAAGATCGCAAACGCGATGAAGACAAAGAACGGCATCAGCGTCGCGACGAACCGCGTCAACTCGAAGTTTTTCTGCACTGCGCCGGACAGCGGGCCCATCGCGTCGGCGACGCCCATGAGCAGGAACGCGAGGAAGATTGGAAGAGTCTTGAGTTTCATGATCGGGGAATGGGTTGGGAGCGGGTGCCATCCGAAAAGCGAACCCCTGACGGGACACGGTTTTGGGGGGCGCCGATTGGAGAGTGACGAAATCGCATCCGGCTTTTGATGGCAAGCCTCCAGTGGCAGCGGCTTTGACCTATATTACCCAAGGCTTTCGAGGAGGAATGCCGACAGGGAATCCGGCGACGAATCGCCGGCAAGACGCTCGCGAAACTCGTCGCGCATCAACAGACGGGAAAGCTTTGCGAGGCTGCGCAGGTGGGCGTCCTTTTGCGAATCGCGCACGGCCATCATGAGGATGACGCTGACGGGGCCGTCATCGATCGAGCCCCAATCGATCGGCTTGGTCAATCGCGCGACGACAATCGAGTTTGAAAGGACGGCGTCGGTTTTCGCATGGGGAATCGCGAATCCGTTGCCGAATCCGGTTGCGTAGGCATCCTCGCGGTTCCAGATCGCCTCCTCCAGGGCGTCCGCATCCGCAGTGCGTCCCGCGGATTCGAGAGCATCGATCATTGCGCGGATTGCGCCCGGCTTGCTTTCGGCCTCCACGTCGAGGAGGACGAGGCCCGGTTCGATCCAGGGGGTGTCGTTGCGGGAGGCGACGGCCGCCCGGCGAGCGGTTGCTTCATCCGGACACTCGAGTGCTGCCTGTGCGGATTCCTGGCAGGCGGCGAGGGTTAGACGGGCAAGCGAGGCCTTGGTTCCCGGAATGAGCGGAGCCGCCATGCTCAACTGGCGGATGCCAAGTCCGACGAGCAGTGCAAGGGCTTCCGATTCTCCGGCAATGCCGCCGCAGATGCCAAGTGGACGGTCCGCGGAGCGGGCGGCCTCGACAATCTGGCGCAGCAGGCGGATGAACGACGGATGAAACGGCGAATGCAGCGCCGCAAGCGAGGAATCTCCGCGATCCGCCGCGAGAAAGTATTGGGCGAGGTCGTTGCTGCCGATGCTGAAAAATTCGGCGTGCTCGGCCAGCTCCGAAATCGCGAAGGCCGCGGCGGGCACTTCGAGCATCATTCCCGCGGAGACCTTCCCCGCTTCCACTCCCAGCGCAGTCAGCTCTTCCGCCGCCTGTGCGAGCAACTCCCGGCAGAGCCGCATCTCCTCCACGCAGGCGATCATGGGAAACATGATCTTCACGCCCTCGGCTCCCGCGGCCGCACGGAGCATTGCGCGGAGTTGCGTCTTCACGACGTCGGCATGCTTTTCGTAAAGGCGGACGCCGCGTCGTCCGAGAAACGGATTCTCCTCGTGGGCGACGGTGAACCCGGGAACCGGCTTGTCGCCACCGACGTCGAGCGTGCGAAACGTCACCGGGCGGCCTGCGGCCGCGCGCACCGTCCGCTCATAGATGGCGGCCTGCTCGTCCTCGGAGGGAGCCTCGCGGCCGACGAACAGCATTTCGGTGCGAAAGAGACCGATGCCATCCGCCCCGTTTGCGAAGGCCGCCTCGGCCTCCTCGGCGGAGGAGATGTTCGCGAATAGAAAAATCCGTTCGTTGTCCGCGGTTGCAGCCTCGACCTGGATCCACGACCGGCGGATTCCAGCCATCCGTTCCTCGTGCGCCAGTCGGCGTTCGTAATGGGTTCGCACGGCCCCGGAGGGCTCGGGGACGGCCACGCCCGCGCGCGCGTCCACGACCACTTCCTCGCCGGGTCCGATGCAGGACGCCGCCGCACCGAGGCCGCAAAGCGTGGGAATGCCGAAGGACTTCGCGAGGATCACCGTGTGCGACGTGGTTCCGCCGTCGCCGATCAGCAGTCCGCGAAGGAGGGAACGATCGAGTTGAAGAAACTCCGCAGGTCCGAGGGTGTCCGCGACGATGACGGAAGGGGCGGTCAGCGCCGGGATGCGATCCGATGCCTCGATTCCAAGCAGGCGGCGCACCAGACGGTCGCCGACATCGCGAAGGTCGAGGACCCGTTCGCGCAGATACGCGCTTTCGGAGCCGGCGAGTTCCTGCACCAAATCCTGAATGGTGTCGCGGGTGGCGCGGGCGGCGTCCGCTCCGGCGGCGATGCGCGCCTCGACGCGGCGCTTCAGCGCGGGATCGAGGAGCAGGGCGCGGTGCGCCTTTACGATTTCACGCTCGTCCGTGGAATGGGCGTTCGAGATTTCCGCGTCGTATTCCGAGGAAAGCTGCGCAAGGACGGCGTGAAAGTGGCGGGATTCGTCGGACGGGGATTCCGCTTTTGCAGGGAATGCCGATTCCGGAATTTCCTCCCGTCCCACGACCACGGCGACTCCGAGTCCAATGCCCGACGACACGGGGATGCCGACGATCGCGCGTTCGACCTTCAGCTCCCGCAGGGCGCGGGGAATTTTTCCCGTCGCTCCGCTCTCCGCGGCGGAAAGCGGCTCGTCGCAACCGGGCAGAACGTCGTCGATCCAGCGCCTCAACACCTCGTGTGCGGCGTCTTCATCCGCGCCGTCGAACGTCACGCGACACGGGTCGCCGGCCTGCGTGTTCGTTGCGACCAGCTCAAGCACGCTGCGCGCGTTTGCGGAGGTGCCGTTGCGGTCGTTGTGAAACGCGATCGTCGTTTCGAATGCCGCCGCCTGCTCCGAAAGCTGGCTGGC
Organism: uncultured Spartobacteria bacterium; assembly: GCA_937901895.1. Taxonomy (GTDB): domain Bacteria; phylum Verrucomicrobiota; class Verrucomicrobiia; order Chthoniobacterales; family JAATET01; genus JAATET01. Next base: position 54,870 of record CALGTD010000118.1, read on the forward strand.
CGGTCGGGCGTGCAGGCCGTTCGGCAGCGGAAAGGTAAACGCGTGATCGCGCATGAATCGCCGGTCCCGCAGCCGTTCAGGCCAGCTTCTCGAAAATGGCGGCGGGATTGCGGATCGCTTCCTTCACCGGCACCTCGACGATCGTCTTGCCCTCGAAGCGGTCGCGCTGCTCGACATCGATGTCCACCGCGAAGATGACGGCGTCCGCCGCGGAGATGTCGGATTCGCTCAGCTCGTTTTCGATGCCCATCGCGCCCTGCGTCTCGACCTTGATCGAGTGGCCGAGCGACTTGGCGGTTTTCTCGAGTTGCTCGGCGGCCATGTAGGTGTGGGCAATGCCGGTGGGGCAGGCGGTGACGGCGACGATGTTCATGATTCCGAAGTGGGGCGGTTGAGAGATTTCAGGAAATTGACCGAAAGCGCGGTGACGACGGTGCCTGCGGCGATCGCAATCAGATACATGAGCTTGTGATCGATCACGGGCAGAACGATCGGACCACCGTGCGGCGCGTGGTCGCCGACGCCGCCGAGCATGGCAATGACCGCCGCCGTGGACGATCCTAGCACGAGGCACGGAATGACCTTCACCGGCTCCGCGGCGGCGAACGGAATCGCGCCCTCGGTGATGCCGATCATTCCCATCGCGAGCGCCGCCTTGCCGGCCTCCCGTTGTTCCTCCTTCCAAAGCGACTTGCGGATCAGCGTGGCGAGCCCCATGCCAAGCGGCGGCGTGCAGATCGCGGCGGCGATCGCTCCCATGACGGTGTAGTTGCCCTTCGTAATCAGGCCGGCGCCGAAGAAAAACGCCGTCTTGTTCACGGGGCCGCCCATGTCGAATGCGATCATCGCGCCAAGAATCATCGCCAGCACGATCGCGTTGCCGGTGCCCATTCCATCGAGCCACCCCGCGAGGGCGCTCATCAGCGCGGCGATCGGCAGTCCAATGAGCTTCAGCATGATCACGCCGATGATCACCGACGAAATGATCGGAATGATCAGGATCGGCATGATGGGACGGATGAACGCCGGGACCTTGAGGGATTTGAGTGCCTGGACGACGTGGCCGGCGATGAGGCCGGCGACCATGGCGCCAAGAAAGCCGGCACTGACCGCCTGCTCGGTGCCGTCCACGACCGTCGTTCCAAGATGCGTGGCAAGCCAGCCGCCGATCATGCCGGCGACGAGGCCCGGCTTCCCGGCGATCGCATAGGAAATGTAACCCGCGAGCACCGCAGGCATGAGCGTGAACGCGGCGACGCCGATGTCCATGATCGTCGACAGCCATTGCGGGGCGTTCGAAAAATCACCCGGAGCATCCGGAGACATGCGGCCGTTGATCGCGATGGCAAATGCGATGAGGATGCCTCCACAGGCGATGAACGGAATCGCAAACGATACGCCGTTCAGAAGGTGCTGCTTGGTCTTGGACAGGAGCTCTTTCACGGGGGAAAGGGCGCCACTATGCGGGCCGTGCCCTCGCAAAATCAAGAATCGGGTGTCGCAGGTTGTGATGACGACATAGCGTGGCGGCGATGGATTCCACTTCCCGCGATTACGCCCGCATCGAACGCGCGATCGTCTGGCTTGCAGCGAACTGGCGCGCGCAGCCTTCGCTCGCCGAGATCGCCGCACAGGCGGGACTGAGCCCCGAGCATTTCGATCGCATTTTTTCGCGCTGGGCCGGGGTGAGCCCGCTGCGCTTTGCGCGATTTCTCACAAAGGAATATGCGCTCGAACGGCTTGCCGCGGGCGAGAGCGTGCTTGATGTCGCCTACGACAGTGGGCTTTCCGGACCCGGGCGTCTGCATGACCTGCTCGTGACCTGCGAGGCGGTAACGCCCGGCGAGGCGAAATCCGGCGGCCGGGGGGTAACGATCGAATATGGATTCGCGGAAACGCCCTTTGGCGAGTGCCTGCTCGCAAGCACCCTCCGCGGCATTTGCCGGCTCGAGTTTGCGACGGGTGAACTGCCCACGGAAATGGTGGCCCGACTCAGGGCCGCGTGGCCGAAGGCACAGTTGGTCGAGTCGTCCGCCGTTGTGCGACGGCTTGCGAGGTCGGTGTTTTCCGAAACCGGCGAACCTCCGCGGCTCCACCTTCGTGGCACGAATTTTCAGCTGCAGGTGTGGCAGGCATTGCTGCGGATCCACGAGGGTGCACTGACGACCTACGGAAACCTCGCCCGAGCCATCGGTGTGCCGACCGCAGGTCGCGCCGTCGGCGCGGCGGTGGGGGCGAATCCGGTGTCGATTCTCGTTCCGTGCCATCGCGTGATCCGGAGCACCGGCGTCTTTGGCAATTACCGCTGGGGAGCCGCGCGCAAGCTCGCGATTTGCGGCTGGGAAACTGCGCGGTCCGAAAGTTCCGTGACCTGACCGGTTGAGAGTGCTTCGCGGATTGATCCGGCCTCGCCCTCGCGTAGGGTGTGCCCGTGAGCACGCCGAGGCTGTTGATTCCGTTTTCGTCCCGGAATTACCGCCTCTACTTTTCCGGTCAGCTCATTTCGCTCCTGGGCACGTGGATGACCCAGACGGCCACGGTCTGGCTTGTCTATGAGCTTTCCGGCTCGCCGTTCTGGCTGGGCCTTGTCGCGTTGCTTGGGCAGGCGCCGGCGATCCTCCTCACTCCCGTCGGAGGTGTCTGGGTGGATCGCGTCAACCGGATGCGGCTGCTGATCGGCACGCAGGTGTTTTCAATGGTCCAGTCGCTGCTGCTGGCGGGCTTCACGCTCAGCGGGCACATCAATATCTGGATTCTCACGGTGCTAGCGATGTTCCAGGGACTCATCAACGCCGTGGATCTGCCGACGCGGCAGTCGCTCGCGGTCGCCCTCGCAGAAAAGCGCGAGCATCTGCCGGCGGTCATCGGAATGAACTCATCGATGTTCAACCTTGCACGGCTGGTGGGGCCCGCGATCGGCGGAATCCTGATTGCAAGCTTCGGAGCGGGCTGGTGCTTCCTGATCGACGGACTCAGCTATGTCGCCGTGCTTGCCGCGCTCTTCGCCATGCGGCTTCAGGTGCCACCGCCCGGCCAACGAAGCGGTTCGGTTTGGCATGAGATGAGGACGGGATGGACGCATGCATGGGGATTTCGTCCCATCCGCGCCCTCATCCTTCTGACGGGAGGAATGGGATTCTTTGGGTTGTCGTTTGCGGTGCTCGTTCCGGTGTATGCGCAATCCGTCTTCGGCGGCGACGCGCGCACGCTGGGGTGGCTGATGTCGAGCTCGGCCGTCGGCTCCGTGCTGGCTGCGCTTTATCTCGCGGGGCGTAAAAGCATCCGCGGAATCGGCAGGGCGATCGTCTCCGGAGCAACCGTGGCGGGAATCGCGCTGCTGATCTTTGCGTTTTCCCGGACGCTGTGGCTTTCCATGCTGTGCCTGGTTGGGTCAGGCTTTGGAGGCATCCTCGTGATGGCGTCCAACAACACGCTCGTTCAAAACCTCGTCGACGAGGACAAGCGCGGCCGCGTCATGAGCATTTACTCCGTCGCCTTCCTGGGCGGAATGCCACTCGGCGCCCTGCTTACGGGCTCGCTCGCCGACTGGCTGGGAACCACGACGGCCACCTGCTTCAACGCGCTTTCCTGTCTGGTGATCGCTGCGATTTTCCTCCGCTCTCTCCCCCGCCTTCGACGCGATGCCCGACCGGTTTTGGAAAGAGCCGGCCTTCTCGGGTAGGGCCTGGCATCAACGACCAGTTGACAGCCGAATTTCTGACGCAACTTTCAGGCATGGGAGAGGTTCGATCTTTTTCACGCTCAGACGCCGGTGCGGGATCGAACTCTCTTATGGACGGGAAAAATCGAAAAAAACTTTGAACGGAAATCCGGGACCCCTGTCGAAGATTAACGTCGTTAAAGAACTGGAAAAAACCATCGAATAAAAGACGACCCACTACGTCTTAACCGTGGAGGCGCTTCCGGAAGCGGAAGGGAAAAAACAATGGCAATCGAAGATACCGATACTGGATTTCAGCTTTACCTGCGCGAGATCGCGCGGTTTCCGCTGCTGACCCCCGAAGAGGAGGTCAAGCTTGCGCGCAAGATCAAGCGCGGGGACGCAAAGGCCCGTGCCCATATGGTGCGGTCGAACCTGCGCCTCGTGGTCAAAATCGCCCGCGATTATCAGGGGCTGGGACTTCCGCTCCTGGATTTGATTTCCGAAGGCAACATCGGCCTGATGAAGGCGGTGGAGCGTTTCGATCCGAAAAAGGGCGGCAAGCTCAGCACTTATGCGGCCTGGTGGATCAAGCAGTCGATCAAGCGTGCGCTGGCCAACCAGAGCAAAACGATCCGTCTGCCTGTCCATCTCGTGGACAAGATCTCGAAGATCCGTCGCGTGGCTGTGCAGATGAGCGAGGAGCTGGGCCGCGAGCCGACCGACGAGGAGCTTGCCGAGGAGATCGGCATGGTTGCGTCGAAGGTGTCGCAGCTCAAGACGGCGGCGATCCGCCCCGCTTCGCTCGATGCACCGATCGGCGACGACGATTCCACCGAATTTGGAGAAATCGTCGGCGATGCGGAGGCTCAGGATCCCTTCGAGCTCCTGCGTGACAAGGATCTGCGCGACGAGGTGGGCGACTTGCTCGACGTGCTCGACGAGCGCGAGCGGAAGATCATCAACTCCCGCTTCGGTCTCGACGGCCAGAAGCCCCGCACCCTGGAAGAGGTCGGCGAGAAGTTTGGCGTCACTCGTGAGCGCATCCGCCAGTTGCAGAATATCGCGCTGCACAAGATGCGGCGTGCGCTCAGCAAGAAGGAGAAGCCACGGCCCGAGGCCTTGGTCTGATCCGCGAGAAAATAAATGGTCTAAAGATTCTGCCGGACGTTCGGGGGGGCGTCCGGCAGTTTTCTTTTCAGGCCGGCGAGGCCTTGCGAAGCGTATCTGCGAGGGTCAGGCTGTTACAACGTGAGGGAACGGCCCGGCTCGGGGACAATGATCTCCGAATCCGGCAGCAGTCGGGAAAGCTCCCGCTGGAACCAGCCAATGGCCGGGGGATCGCCGTGCACCAGGACGATTTTTTTCGGGCGGAGACGGACCGCGTAGTCGGCGAGACTTTCGCGGGAAGCGTGTGCGCTGAACTGGAAATTCTCCACCCGGCAGCGGCGCTCGACCGGGGGAAAGTCCGGATCGAGTTGAACCCTGTCCCCGGGTTTTGCGGCGCGCAGTCTTCCTGCTGGTGAGTCCGGGTCGGAGTAACCCACGAAAAAGAGGGACTGGTCCGGGTGGGGCAGAATCTTCCGGGCCCAGATGTTCGACAGCGTGTGCTCGGTCATCATGCCGGAGGAGAGGGCGTAGATGCAGCGCGGTTTGGGACTCAGCGACAGCACCTCGTTTCCTGACATCACGTAGGGGGCGAGTTCGTGAAGCAACGCCAGATCGGGATGTCCCCGATCGCCATTTGCGACGAACGCGTCGTAGGCTTCCGTCACCTTCGTGCTCAATCCGCCCACATAAACGGGAGTGATCGGCATGCGGCCATCGCGACGCATCTGCCAGAAAATCGTGAGGAGTTCCTGGGTTTTGCCGAGGGCGAAAACCGGGATCGTCACCGCCTCCCCCCGATCGAATGCCGCAAGCACGGCGTCGGCAAACCGCCGCTCCTCCGCCTCCCGCGTGAATCCCTCCGGCAGCGGCGAGTCGCCGCGAGTAGTCTCCATGATCAGCACGTCGACGCCTTCCGTGGGAAAGTCCGCCGGCCTCATCAGGGTCTGGGATTCGAAATTCACGTCTCCCGTGTAGAAAACGGAACGCCCCTCCGCCCGGATCATCACCCCCGCCGACCCGAGAATGTGTCCCGCATGGAAAAACTCGAGCGTGGGTTCAACGCCGTCTCCATCACCCCGCTCGCCGGAAAGCGTGAACCGCTGCCGGACCGGCGCGACCCGCCACATTGAGCGCGAGAAATCGATGCCGCGGTGCGTGAAGAGCGGATACTCCATGACGCCTTCGTCCTCGCGCTGGCGGGTCATGACGTTGACCGAGTTGTGCAGCATCGTTTCGCCGATCCGCTTCGTCGCCTCGGTGAGGAAAACCGGAGTGTCCTGCGCGGAACGCGTGAGTAATGGCAGGGAGCCGATATGGTCCTGATGCGCGTGGGTGATGACGATCGCGTCCAGCGGACCCGGGGGGATCTTCGAATAATCGGGGGTTGCGGCGAGACCGCGCTCCTTTGGGTGCATCCCGCAATCCAGGACGATCCGCTTGCCGCCGGCGTCCAGGAGGTAGGAGTTCGCGCCGATTTCGACCCGGCGCGTCAGGTTCAGAAACTCCATGCGCCGCGCAGGCTAGCGACGCGGGGAGCGCATGGAAATGCGAAACTTCCGTCGCAAACCCGGATTCCGTGGCGTTCCCGGTGAAGTGCGGCAGGGAGTTACGGCTGCGTGGCCGGGGGCTCGGATTCCCGGAGTTTGGATCGACGGGGAGCAATCGGCAGGATTGCAAAGACCGGCAACCACGCCACGAAAGCGATCGGGGCCACGATTCGAAACTCCTGATAAATTCCGAGGGCAAGCAAGGCCCACGTGAGGCTCGCTGCAAGGGCGAGCACGAGACGCTCCCGCCGGCGTGCGGCCCACCACGGCAGGGTGGACGCAATCGCGACGACCACCGCCGCGCTCCACCACGGCAATCCGACACCCTCTGCGAGTCCATTCTTCAATGCGGCGAATCCGAGGCCGTAGATGGATCCGGTGGCCTCGACCACGACCAGTCGGTTGCGGAACATTTGCTCCAGCGCCGGCGAGATTTCTCCGCGCTCTGCGCGCTCCACCGCGAGAAGGATGTCGTCAAGTTTCGTGACGTGAATGCATGAAGAAGCCAGCGGATTGATTTGAGAAAATCCATCCGCGTAGATGGGCGCGATAAGGCCGTCCCCACGAAGGGTTCCGGGGATCGATCCGGTCACGCGTGCCGGTGATTCGCGCTCGATCTCGAGCAGGAAAAGAAATCCCGAGGAGGGAACTGCGACGCCGGTCGCAACGCCCGCGACGAATGCCCCCTCCCGGAACTTCGGAGACGCGGCGCCGATGAGATGACGGGGTGGCTCCACGAAATCCCCGGGGGCAATCGACGCGTCCGTGGAATCGACCGTCACATGCATCAGGGCGGGGAGATTCCCCGCTCCCGTGAAAACGATCGGCACCGTTGCGTCCCGAATTCGCGACATCAGGAGCGGCGCATCCGCGCTGCGGGCGATTGGCGCGAGAAACGCGATGCCCGCAGGACGGAACCGCTCGACGGCGCGCAGGACGAGCGCCGCGTCGAGGGGGGAGAGAAGGCCGTTTGGAGCTGCGCACTGGATGGAAACAATGATCTCCGGTGTCGCGGGCAGCGTGTTGGCGCCGAGCCAGCGTCGAATCTCGGTTTGCGGACGCGAGGGGACGCGTTCGAGCGTGATCGAAGCGGCGGCGACAATCGCCAGCAGAATGGCGGCCGCCGGACGGGTCATGCGCGGAGAAGCTCCCGGGCGTGAGCGAGTGCCGCGTCGCCCTTGCGGCTGCCGAGCATCCGGGCGATTTCCTCCTCGCGGGCGGCTGTGTCGAGAGGCTGGACGATCGACACCGTCCGCCCGTCGGCGACCGACTTCCTGACCGCAAAGTGTGCCGGTGCGGCCGAGGCGACCTGCGGAAGGTGGGTGATGCAGAGCACCTGCCGGAGCCGGCCGATCTCGCGCATTTTCGCCCCGACGGCATGTGCCACCTCGCCTCCAATGTTGGCGTCGATCTCGTCGAAAACGAGAATCGGGATCTCGTCCTGGCTTGCGAGGGTGGTCTTCAGCGCGAGCATCACTCTCGAAATTTCTCCGCTCGAGGCGATTGCCCGCAGTGGCTGGGCGGGTTCACCGGGATTCGGAGCAAACACGAACTCTACCGTCTCCAGACCGTCTGCGACGGGATCTCCGCCCTTTTGCAGGTCGACGCTGAATCCCACCTTGGGGAATCCAAGATCCTGGAGGTGCTTGCGAACGGACCCGGCAAGTTTCGGCGCCGCTGCGGTGCGAAGCCTGGAGAGGGCGGCGCCGGCATCGAGTGTCTTTTTGCGGGCCTTCCCGATTTCCTCCGCCAGTCCCTTCCGTCGCGATACGGTGGCGCGCAATTCCTCGAGCCGTTTTGCCGCCCGGGTTCCAAACTCGAGGATTTCCTCGATCGAGGAACCGTATTTGCGTTTGAGCGCTTGAATCGTATCCAGCCGCATTTCGATGTCGGCAAGGGTGGCCGCGGAGTCCGTGTCGAGTCCGCTGCCGTAGGAGGCAAAGGTGCGCGCGAGGTCGGAGGTTTCCTCCGCGAGAGCGGCCACGCTATCGACCGGAGCGGTCTGTGTCGGATCGAGCTTCGCAAGTTCCCGGGCAAGCTTGAGAACCGCCGCCAGCCGGTCGGTGACGGAATCCTCGGCTTCGCCAAGCGCGTCGGCGAGACTGGCTGCGAGCTCGCGCAGACGGCGGGCGTTTGCGGCGGTTTGCTGGCGGGCGATCAGAGTTTCCTCCTCGCCGGGTTGCAGGGCGGCGTTTTCGATCTCGGAAACCTGATGCTCGAGGAGATCGATCTCCCGTTCGCGCGCAAGACGGTCGGCATCGCTTTCCTCGCGTTCGCGCTCCAGTGCAAGCCACGCCCGACGGGCTTCGCGGTAGGCGGCGGCGGCGTCGGTCGCACCGGCGAAGGCGTCCAGCAGTCGCGTCTGGGCTTCGCGAGAGAAGAGGGATTGATGGTCGTGCGGGCCATGCAGATCCACGAGCCGCTCGCCGATCTCCCGCAGGAGCGCGAGCGTGCACGGGGATCCGTTTGCATGCTGCCGCCCGGTTCCGGTTGCGGAAACGACGCGCTTGAGCAGGAGCTGCCCCTCCTCGCACGGTTCGATGCCGGCCTTTTCAAGAAGGGCGTGCATCGGCGAGGAATCCGGAAGCTGGATGACCGCCTCCACCACGCACTCCTTCTGGCCGGCGCGGATGGCGGATTTGTCGGCGCGTTCGCCGAGGAGAAGCTGGAGGCCGCCGATGAGGATCGATTTTCCCGCCCCCGTCTCCCCCGTGATGGCGACGAAGCCGGTGGGGATTTCCCATTCCAGCGACTCGACGAGGGCGAAATTGCGGATGCGGAGTGAAGCGAGCATTGCAGCGTCGCCGCCGAATATGACAGCTTCACCGCGGAATGAAAGACGGTGCGTCCCTTGAGATCACGTTCCTTGGAACCGGAACCTCGCAGGGAGTGCCGATGATCGCCTGTGATTGCGCGGTCTGTCATTCCACGGATCCCAGGGACAAGCGCACCCGCACCGCCGCACGCATCCGCACGCCGGAGATCGAGTTTGTCATCGATACACCGCCGGACTTCCGGACGCAGTGCCTTCGGGAAAACATCCGGCGCATCGATGCGGTCCTCTACACGCATGCGCACACGGACCACATCATGGGGTTCGACGATTTGCGGCGGTTCTGCGAGACGGCGGAAATCGAGATGCCGGTGTTCGCGACGCCGCATGTGCTCGAGGATTTGAGGCGGGTGTTCCTGTTCGCATTCGACGGGAGCGCGCGGACGTTTCGCAATTACATCCGCCCGAAAGTGTATGAAGTGATCGGGCCGTTTCGGATCGGGGATCTCGATGTGGTTCCGGTGCAGCTTCCGCACGGGCGTTTCGACACCACCGGCTACGTCTTCTCGCGCGAGGGGCGCCGGTTGCTGGCCTATTTCACGGATTGCAATGCCGTGCCACCGGAGGCGCGTGAGGCGGCAAGAGGCGTGGAGATGCTCGTCATTGACGCGTTGCGCCGGCATCCGCATCCCACGCACCTGAGCGTGGACCAGGCACTCGAGGTGGCGGCGGATCTGGGCGCGGCACGAACCTTCTTCACGCACATCGGCCATGATCTCGGACACGAGGAAACGGAGGCGTCTCTGCCGGACGGCGTGCGGCTTGCGTGCGACGGATTGAAGGTGACCATTCCATGATGAGAACGGCGCGCTGGATATTCCTTCTCCTCTGCCTCGGTTGTGCGATCGCATCCGGGGCCGGGCCCTCGCGGGAGGCGCTTGCGACGATCGTTCTCTACAATCGCAACGACCCGGAGTCCCGCGACCTTGCGAAATATTATGCCGAAAAGCGGGGCATTCCCTTCGCGCAGGTGCTTGGTCTGAACTGCTCCGCGGAGGAGGAGATTTCGCGCGCCGCGTATCTCACGACGATTGCCGCGCCGCTGCGAGCGGCGTTTACGAAGAACGAATGGTGGAAGATCGAGAGCGACGGTGCCGGCGGGAGACGTGTCGTTTCCGCGAACAAGCGATTTGTCGCGATCATGCGGGGCGTGCCGCTGAAGGTCCGGCATGACGAGAAGGCTCCGGTCGCAAAGTTTCCCGCAGGATCGGTGCTCGAAAAGATCGCAAAAAACAACGAGGCGTCCGTCGACTCCGAGCTGGCGACGTTGTTTTCGCTCAATGAAACGACGTCCGCGGTTCTGGCGAATCCGTATTTCCGAAGCTTCCGGCGGATCTTCGACGTGCCTGCGGGGCAGGGGCCTTTACTCGTGTGCCGGCTGGATGGTCCCAGTGACGCGATCGTGCGCCGGATGATCGACGACGCGATTGCCACCGAGAAAACCGGGCTCTGGGGATGGGCCTATCTCGATGCGCGCAACATCAAGTCCGGCGGATACAAGGAGGGCGACGACTGGATTCTCGAGGCCGGTGTTCTGATGCGAAAGCAGGGGATTCCGGTGATTCTGGATCTTTATCCGGATGTGCTGCCGGCGGGCTACCCGGTCACCAACGCCGCCATCTACTACGGCTGGTATACGAGTGATGTGAAAGGTCCGTTCGCCCGGGCGGACTTCAAATTCGTTCCTGGCGCCGTTGCGGTGCATCTGCATTCGTTCAGCGCGCGCACGCTACGGTCGACCACCGAGGCCTGGGCGGGTCCATTGCTCGCCCGCGGAGCGACTGCGACGATGGGAAATGTCTACGAGCCGTTTCTGTCGCTCACCGTGGATTTTGCCGCTCTGCAGGACCGCCTGATGAACGGCTTCACGCTCGCGGAGGCCGGATATGCCGCCTACCGCGGACTCTCGTGGATGGGCATCGTCGTTGGCGATCCTCTTTACCGCCCCTACGCGGTCTGGACGGATCTCTCCGCTCCGACGGTGAACAATCCGTGGAGCCGCTACCGCCGCGCCGTGCTCGACGCCGGAGGGAATCCCGTTGCGGCCGCGGCCGCGCTCGAAAAGCTCGCGGCGGAAACCGGCAATTCGATGTTCCTCGAAGCGCTGGCGCAGGCCCGTGCCGCCGCTGGCGACATCCCCGGTGCGCTCGAGACGGTCGAGGCGGCACTGGCGATGGAAAAGAGCACCGCGATCCGATTCCGACTCACCCTCGAGAAGATCGAGTTTCTTCGCCGCGGTTCGCGCAAGGAACAGGCGCGCGCGGCGGTGGCGGAAGCGTTGCCACGCTTCCGTTCGCCCGAGCAAACAGCCGTGCTCGACAAACTCGCGCGCGACCTTCAGCCGAAGCCTTCGCCGTGACGTCAACAGGCCGGCGTCGGTATGCGGAGGCGATCGCCGCCGGCGGGGTGGTGGTTCGCGAGGACGCACCCGTGATTTCCCCGGAGTCCGAACTCGCCATTCAGGCCCGCTGGTTCGCGGGGGACATGGGGCGGGAGTGGACCACGGAGGATGGACGGCGCGTTGAGGTGGTCGATTACGGCAAGTGGAACCGTGAGCCTGGCCCCGACTTTGCCGATGTGCACATCCGCTTCGACGACGGAGAGGAACGGGTCGGGCCGGTGGAGATCGATCGCGAGGCACGCGATTGGGAGCGTCACGGACACGCGGAGAATCCAGCGTTTCGCGAGACGGTCCTTCACGTTTTCCTGCGGCGCCCTTCGAAGCGTTTCTTCACCCGCACCTGTGATCACAAGGAGGTGCCCCAGGTCTGTCTCGATGCGGGGGCGATCGCACATTCCCCGCGCAGGACGCTTCACACCGGTCTTCCGGTGACGGACGATCCATTCAAAGCGCGGGCCATTCTCCTCGCCGCGGCGCGGCATCGACTTGCGCTCAAGGCGGCCTCCCTGGAGCGGTGGATCGCGGCGCGCGGGTTCGACGAGGCGGTGTTCTCCGCGATGGCGACGGCCCTTGGTTACAAGACAAACCGCACTCCGTTCCTGCTGGTTGCCCAGCGCGCGGGGCTTGCGACGGCGCGTGGAGCGTCGGGCGAGGCCATCCTTTTTGGCATCGCTGGATTTCTGGAAAGCCCGGAACCTCCCGCGGCTGCGCCGGAAACGAGAACGTATCTGCGGACATTATGGGAGGACTGGTGGCGCGTCCGAGGCATTCATCAGCGATGGATTCTCTCGCCGGCCGACTGGACGCTTGCGCCGCTCCGCCCTGCGAACCACCCGCATCGCCGGATGGCCGCGCTTTCCCGGATTGGGAGGAACTGGTCGCGGATCCGCGCCGCGCTCGATGGTTCGCGAAACGAATTTCTCGACGCCCTCGAGTCGCTGACGCACCCATTCTGGGAGCATCGATTCAACCTCAATGCGGACCGCCTTTACCGGCCGCAGGCGTTGATCGGCGAACAGCGGGCGAAGGATATGTTGATCAACATCTGGTATCCGCTGGCCGTGAGCCGCGGTGGGAACGCCTGGCGGGAGTTTATCGAAGAACGTGGTCCGGCTCCTGCGACCGTGATGCGAAAGACGGCCGCGCGATTCTTCGGAATAGCGGCGGACGCGCTTTTGTCCTCCGCGGCGATCCAGCAGGGGTTGATCCAGATTGATCGCGACGATCGCTCCGCCTCCTGCCCGGAGGCCTTTCGGGAAAGGCTTCGGAACTTTGACGCCGGAGGCCGGGACTCGACGCCGCACGCGGTGCCGGTTTAAGTTTGCGACTCCTCCTTCCCAGGCGATGACTCTCGACGAAATCTGCGACACGACCGTGCGCAACGCCGCGTCCGACCTCCTCCTCCACGAGGGCGAGCCTGTGGCGCTTCGTATTCACGGAGGCATTGCGCGGGTGGACGCCGAGCCCGTTGGGCCCGGCCTCATGGACGAGCTGTGGTCGGCGTGCGGGGCGCCGCTCGATGCGACCGATTACGACGCCGCCTATGTGTCCTCGCAGGGGGAGCGCTTCCGCGCGAATCTCTTCCGGCATCTTGGCCGTCGCGGTGCGGTGCTGCGTCATATTCGTTCGGAGATCCCCGAGCTCGACCGGCTGGGGGTGCCGCACAGTCTTCTCCGTCAATGGCTGTCGAGACAGAACGGGATCATTCTCGTCACCGGTCCGGCCGGTTCCGGCAAGTCGACGACGCTCGCCGCGTGTCTCGAGACGATCAACGAGATGTCCGCGCGCCACATTGTGACGATCGAGGATCCGATCGAATATGTCTTCCGCGACAACTGCAGCGTCTTCACCCAACGGGAGGTTGGCATCGACACGCCGAGCTTTGCGACCGGCCTTCAGCGCGCGTTGCGTCAGGCTCCGGACGTGATCTTCATCGGCGAGATTCGGGATGCGGATTCCGCGGTCACCGCGATCCATGCATCGGAGACGGGGCATTTGATCCTCGCGACCATTCACGGCGCCGACACGTCGGACGCCCTGGAACGCATGTCGCAGCTCCTTCCCGCCAGCGAGCGGACCATGCTCGGCCGCATTTTCGCCGGGCAGCTGCTCGGAGTGCTTGCCCAGCGACTGCTGCCGGCCCGCCCGGACGGACTCGCCCTTGCGGTCGAATATTTCAGCAACGAAGGTGCCACGCGCACTTACATTGAGGAGGGACGAGTGGAGGACTTGCGGGACTTCATCAGTCGAAGCGGTTCGCCGAACTGCCTCAGCATGCTGCGCAGCGTGGCAGACCTCTGCCGTGCCGGCCGTGTGAGCGAGGCGATCGCCGCGTCCGCCGTCGACAACCCCGCCGAACTCACGCGCATGCTTCGCGGCATCGCCACTGTTGGTTCCCGACGCTAACCCACCGCCATGCCAGATCTGGTTTCCCTGCTCTCCGACGCCGTCGCCCTCAAGGCCTCCGACCTCCATATCGTCGCCGACATGCCGCCGCTTCTCCGGCTCAACGGGGAAATTGTCGCCATGCAAGGGGCCGCGCTGACCCCGGAGGATACGCGCCGGATGGTCATGGACATTCTCACGGACGGACAGCGCGCGCGTTTCGAGGAGGAGTGGGAGCTCGATTTTGCCCTGCAGATTGAAACGCTCGGCCGCTTCCGGGGAAACCTCCACTTCAGTCGTGGCGCGGTGGAGGCCGCCTTCCGCTGCATCCCGCAGGAAATTCCCTCCCTAGCCGAGCTTGGGCACCGGCCGTCGATCCATCGCGCCTGTGAACTCGAGCGCGGCCTCGTTCTGGTCACCGGCATCACGGGCTCCGGAAAATCCACGACGCTCGCCGCCATCGTGAAGCAGATCAGCGAAACCCGGCAGGCGATGATCGTTACCGTCGAGGACCCGGTGGAATTTTCGTTCACGAACGCCCGCAGCATCGTCAAACAGCGGGAGGTCGGCAGTGACACGCACTCGTTTTCCGATGCCTTGCGACACGTGCTGCGTCAGGACCCCGATGTGATCCTCGTTGGGGAAATGCGCGACCTCGAGACGATCCGTGCAGCGATCACCGCGGCGGAAACGGGTCACCTCGTCCTTGCCACGTTGCACACGATCGATGCCCCGAAGGCGATTGATCGCATGGTCGATGCCTTTCCCGGCGACCAGCAGCCCCAGATCATCGCCCAGCTTGCGAACTCGCTCGAGATGATCGTCTCCCAGCGTCTGCTGCCCACCGAGGACGGTGGGGGCCGCGTGCTGGCCACGGAAACGCTTGTCACCAACAACGCGATTCGCGCCTGCATTCGCGACCGCCGCTACGAGCAGCTCGTCGGCCTCATTGAAATCGGCGGTCGCGAGGGAATGAACACGATCGACGACTCCCTGGCGGATCTTTACACCTCCCGGCGGATCTCGAAGGAGGAGGCGATCGCCAATGCGCGGGATCGCGCGCGGTTTGAGAACATGACGCGCCCCCCATTGGGAACAAGGGGAGGAAATCACTAAGCCCCTCAGGACTGCGGCGCGATGACGACTCGAACTCGCACAGGATGGGTCACCGCGCTGGTCGCAGCCGTCATTTCCACTGCCGGTGCGCAGGATCTCCGGCAGCCGCCCGGCGAGAAGGATCGTGCGAAAGCGGAGACGATGGGATGGAAGGCTGCGGCGTCCGCCATCGGCACGGCGCTCGGAAGTTCCTATCAGCCGGGTCGCTCCGGCGTGCCGGGATCGGTGGGGAAATCCGCGTTTTGCGAATGGTTGCGCCTGCAACAGTGGTGCGAACTCCTCTCCCGCGATGAACGCGACGAGGTCGCCCGGATGCTCGGGTGGTTCTTGTTCACGCTTCCGGGCCAGGCACAGCCCGTGTTCGTTGCTTCGGGGCAGCGGATTCCGGACGAAGCGCTGCCGGTGCCCGCAGATACGCTCCGTAAGCTTGTCGTCCGGTCCGGAGTTCCGCGTGCGCTGGCGCGCCACGTCATTCCCGAGGGATACCATCCGGGGTCCGGCTCGCTGGCGGATGCCGTCGATCCCGGATTTGTGGCCGCCATGACGCGCGACGACGCGTTTCTCGAGAGCTTCTTTACAAATCTCAGTCCCCGGGACTTCACGCCGCTCGTGCTGAAGCGCCTCGAGGAAATCTGGAAATCCCGGCCCGGACGCTGGGCGGATTACCGGAATCTCGCCATCGCCATCGCGCTCGTGACCGACCAGCGTCCGCCGGAATGGTGGCCGCACCCTCAGGTGCGCCCGGCGGATGTCCCCCGTGTCGATCGTGCTGCGGCGGAACTTTTCCAGGCCTGGGTCGAGGCCAATGAAAGTGGCCGCCTGCTCACGGATTTGAGGCGGATGGATGCGGGCGAACTCAAGTTTGTGGTCGATGCCCCCATCGCGCAGAGCGAGCTCGAATGGGCACAGGCCAACGTGCGGTTCCCCCGCGCGCAGTTCGGCCGGGCGTTCAGTTCGATCGACTATCGCGAAGATCGGCTGACGACGGGGGTGTTCGACTGGAACGAGGGGCCCTATACGCTGGAGGCGATCTCCCGTCTGGGCGGCATATGTGTGGACCAGGCGTATTTCGCGATGATTGCCGGCAAGGCGCGGGGGCTGCCGACGCTTTATTTTTCGGGGCAGGGCGCGGATGGCGGCCACGCGTGGTTTGGCTATCTCAAGGCCGAGAAGCGCTGGGACATGGATTGCGGGCGGTATGAAAACCAGAATTACGCAGTCGGCGAAGCGCTCGATCCGCAGACGTGGCTGCCGATCAACGACCATGAGCTGGTCTCGCTCGCGTCGAGTTTTCGCGGGTCGCCGCAGTATCGTGCGTCCCAGGCGGACCTTGTGATGGCGCGAATGTTCGAGGACGCGGGAGACCTTGCCCGGGCGGACGCCGCCCTTGAAAGCGCGATCGCCGTTTGTCCCAGGAACGACGCCGCGTGGACGGCCAAGGGTGAATTCATGGAACGGAAGGAGGTTGCGCTGCGGGAGCGGCGGGCCTTCCACGAAGCGGCGCTGAAGCAGTTTGCGAACAACCAGGATGTCAAGGTGGCCCACCAGCGGGCGCTGGCGTCGATTGCCCGCAGCGCCGGCGACGAGGCCACGGCGCGAAAGGTCGAGGCGGGGATCATCAGCCAGAATCGCCGGGGACGTTCCGATCTCAGTGTGACCACCGCCGCCCAGCAACTGCAGGCATCGCTCGACGCCGGGCGGATGGAGGAGGCGATTCGCGATTATCGAGCCCTGCTTGGGCGGCTGGGGCGCTCCGGCGGAGGGGAGTTTTTCTACCAGATCGTGCGACCGTTCTCCAGGACCCTCGCGAAGAATGGAAACCGCGACTCCGCAATGCGTGCGGTGGAACTCGCTCGAAACACCCTGCGACCGGAAGCCGGCAGCGTGCTGGATCAGGATCTTCGCAAACTCGAGGATGAGCTGAGTGGAGCGTCCTCTGCCGACGGCGCTCCGGGCCAGAGCAGCAAGTGATTCAGCCCTGACGCACCTTCTCCTTGCGGGCTTCGCGCTCCTCTTCGAGGCGGGCGACGTCGCCGGCTAGCTGGCGGCGCAACTGGTCGGCGGTTGCGGGATCCTGTGCCTTTCGGATTTCGCTCTCCAGAAAGACGCGTCGCTCGGCGATGCGCGACTCGTAGAGGTTGTCGATTTCCGCGAGCTCGGATTTCTGCGCGTCACTCAACTTGACCGAGGGAGCGGCCGCCTCCAGGCGACTCATCGCGATTTCGTAGGCGGATTTCATACCGGAAATTGAGCGTGAAAGGGCCGGGATTG
This sequence comes from uncultured Spartobacteria bacterium, assembly GCA_937901895.1. Classification (GTDB taxonomy): domain Bacteria; phylum Verrucomicrobiota; class Verrucomicrobiia; order Chthoniobacterales; family JAATET01; genus JAATET01. Next base: position 72,194 of record CALGTD010000118.1, read on the forward strand.
TAAATGACTTGTCGATCTTGATGGGTCGCGGAGAATTCCCGGCCGAATGCGAGCTCTCCGATTGATCAGCACCGATTTCGACGGGACACTTGTCGGGCATCCCTCCGACGGTCGCTGTGTTCCGTCGCTCGGGAAGGCTCTCCTGGAGGCGAAGGAGGAGGGCGCACTCTGGGCCGTCAATACCGGTCGCTCCCTCGAACACGCCGTGGAGGGTCTCGAAATCTTCGACGCACCGGTCGCGCCGGATTTTCTCCTCACGCTTGAGCGGGAAATCCACGAGGCCGACGGTCGAGGCGGCTGGAGGGAATTTGGCGATTGGAACCGCATCTGCCGGGAGCGGCACGACGCGCTCTTCGATGAATCGTCCGGGGTGCTGGCTCAGCTGGCGGACCGGTTTGCGACGTTTCCGGACGTCACGCTGATCGAGGAGGAAGGAAGGCTCGTCGGTCTGGTGACGGTGGACGAACCTGTGATGGATCGCGTGGCGGCGGAGCTGGTGAAATTTCGAACGATATTTCCGGAACTCGCCTACCAAAGAAACACGATTTATCTGCGGTTTTGTCACCGGGACTATGACAAAGGGTCCGCACTGGCGGAACTCACGCGCAGCCTGGGCGTCGCTGCGGAGGATGTCTTTGCTGCCGGAGATCATTTCAACGATCTGTCCATGCTTTGCCCGGAAGTCGCCGCGTGGCTGGGATGCCCGTCGAATGCGATTCCCGAAGTCAAACAGGCGGTCGAACGCGGAGATGGCTTTGTTTCAAAGAGACCGGCCGGAGAAGGGGTGGCGGAGGCCCTTGGTGCGCTCCGGAAGCGGAAAAAAGAAAAGCCGGCGGCCGCTTTCGCGAAACCGCCGGCTTAGAGAGAGAAATGACGATCTTAGGCGTTGGTCGACTCGGCCGGAGCGGGCGCCGGCGCAGGGGCGACAGCTGCCGGGGCAAGCGCGACAGCTGCCGGGGCAAGCGCGTAACGGGCCTCGCCAACCTTCGCGATTTCCGACATCTTCTTGCCGGTCGTGCTGAACCAGACATGCACGTTCTGGTTTTTCACGCCGAGTTTCGTGGAAATGTCCTTCACAGTGATGCCTTCGGGGCCGGCCTTGGCGAGCAGGTCCAGAATGTCGTTCTTCAAGGCGCCACGCTTGCCGCGTGCGGCCTTGGGAGCCTTTTCCGCCTTCGGAGCGGACTTGGCCGGGCGACCGCGTTTGCCGGTCTTCGGAGCCGTGGAGGCCTTAGCCTTGGCGGGACGTCCTCGTTTGACGGGCGCGGCGGTGGCTTTGCCGGTGCTGATGGCGGCGATTCGGGCGTCGATGGCCTCGATCTGTTTCACGAGGCTGGATTTCTGTTCCGAGAGCTTAAGAAGCTCGCGCAACACGTCGGGATTTAGCGATGTAAGATCCATGAAGGGGATTGCTAACTCATAGCTAAATGTTACGCAACTTTTAAATCTCCTTTCTCAAGTCTTTCAAATGAGCGACTCCCTAATTATCCAAGTCTTTGCATCGCACCTTTCGAGCGAAGCGGAGGCGGTGCTGAGCGCGGCCGAACGCAGGGAGGCGGCGGCGATTGAGGATTCCGCCAGAAGGGATCGCCATGTGCGGACGCGGTCGTTTGTGCGACGGACACTGGCTGCGTGCCTGGAGTGTGATCCGCTTTGCATCGAGTTTCAGCGGACTTCTTTGGGGAAGCCGTTTATGGCGAATAAGCCGGGGTGCGAATTTTCGCTTTCCCATTCGAAGGAATGGGTGGCCATGGCCGTTGCGTCGTTTGAAGTGGGCGTGGACATCGAGGCCCGGTCGCCGAACGCGGATCCCCGGGCTTTGGCGGCCAGATTTTTTTCCGCGGAGGATTCCTCCCGGATCGAACACGCCGGCGCGGATGCGAGCCGGGAATTTCTTACGCAGTGGGTTGCAAAGGAGGCGGCATTGAAAGCGGCGGGCACGGGAATCGCCGGGCATTTGGAAAAGCTGCGGTGCGAGTTTGCAAACGGAGTGCCTTGCGCGATCACGGGCCCGGCCGGGGCGTTTGCCATCCGCCTGTTTCACCTTTCCGATGGAAGTCCGGGCGCGGTTGCGTGGTCCGCGACGACTCGCGCTCCAAGGATTTGCTGGAATGGACCTGTGATGGCAGCGTCCGAAAGCTAAGAACGAATCCTTAGGCGGAAAAACTTTCGCCGCACGAGCAGTGGGCGACGGCGTTTGGATTGGTGACCTTGAACCCGCCCTTTTGCAGGTCGTCGCTGTAGTCGAGTTCGGAGCCGCTGACAAAGAGCGCGCTCTTTGGATCCACGACGATGCGCACCTCGCGCGACTCCACCAGAATGTCCCGGTTTGCGGGACCGTCCACGAGGTCCATCTTGTATTGGAGACCGGAACAGCCACCACCGATCACTGCGACGCGCAGTGCGCCGCCGGGACGCCCCTGGCGCTCGAGCAGTCCGCGCAGGCGGCGGCTTGCAGCCTCCGTCACACGCACGAGCTTTTCGTTCCCCATGCGATAGGAAATCGTCTCTTCTGGCATCGCTCCATGTATCGCCGAGGAATGGGGCAAGTTCAAGGAGTGGGGTCGCCTTGACAGTCCGAAGCCGCGCGGGGACACTAAGCGCGCATTCCCGGGATTCGTGGCTGGAGTGTCCGCGTCCGATGATTTTCCGATTTTCCCAACGCGATTTTTCCGAGCTGCGGAGGCTTGATTGATGCGATTGGTGATTGCATCGACCGGAGCGAGCGGCGCGATTTATCTTCAGCGTCTGCTCGACCACATCGCGAAAGAGGGCGGCCACGAGGTGCATCTCGTGCAGAGCGCTTATGCAAAGCAGGTGGCAAATGCCGAGCTCGGCGGACTGCGCCTTCCGCCCGGGGTGGTGGAACACTCCGACCGGTCGATGAATGCCCCCTTTGCAAGTGGTTCGGCGCGGTTCGATGCGATGGTGGTGGTGCCGTGTTCGATGGGCACGCTTGGACGCATCGCGGCCGGCACCGCGGAGACATTGATCCTGCGGGCGGCGGACGTGTTTCTCAAGGAGCGCAGGAAACTGATCCTGGTGCCGCGTGAGACGCCATGGAATCTCATCCATGCCCGCAATGCGGTGACCGTGATCGAGGCCGGGGCTCACTTGGTGCCGGCCTCTCCCTCGTTTTACAGCGGTCCGGATTCCGTCGAGGCCGTGGCAGATACCGTCGTCTGGAGGATCCTCGACCAGCTTGGCATCGAGGCTCCGAATGCGTGCCGATGGCAGGAGCAGGCTCCATCTAATAAGAATGCGGATTGAACCCGTTATCGACGATCGCTAGCCTCGCCCGGCCCGAAAATCCTTCGGGACAGCAAAGCAACGGAATGTGAAGGCAACTCCGCAGACGACAACGCCGGATCCCGGAGAACTCGGCCAGCAACTGCGTCGCATTGTCGAGGATCCGGGATTTTTCCGACTGATTTTCGACGCAATTCCGTTGCAGATCGCCGTGAAGTCGACGCGTCCGGAATCGTTCGGCCGGTTCCTGCTCTGGAATCGCCAGGCCGAGGAGTGGACGGGCATCCGTGCGGAGGAGGTCATTGGCCGGACGGATTACGACTTCTTCCCTCGCGAGCAGGCCGACTTCTTTCTGGCGAAGGATCGCGAGGTGGCCGCCTCGGGGCAAACGCTCGTCGTGGAGGAGGAGCGGATTCTCAGCCGCATTCATGGCGAGTGCTGGTTGCGGACGGTGAAGACACCGATCCTCGACGAGTCGGGTGAACCGCTGGCATTGCTGGCAGCCTCCGAAAACATCACCGAGCGCAAGCGCACGGCAACGGAGTTGCAGGAGACGATCGAGCGTCTCAACGAGGAGAGGAATCTCTACGGAGCACTGCTCGACAACCTTCCGCTGAGCACCTTCGCAAAGAGTGTCCGCCCGGAGACGATGGGGCAGTTCATCCTGTGGAATCGCACGATGGAGACCTTGCGCGGGCTGGCGGCGGAGGAGGTGCTCGGGCGCAGCGCAGTGGATGTTTACGGGCCGAAATTTGCGGAGATCGTCGAGCAGCAGGACCAGCAGATTCTGAAGACCGGGGAGGTGCTGGAGATCCCCCTGGAGTCGATCCGTGCTGCGGATGGCGAGTCGCGGCTGGTGCACATGATCAAGGCGCCCGTCTTTGACGATCGCGGCACGGCCGTGGCGATTGTCGGCGTGCTCGAGGACATTACCGATCGCATTCGCATGGAGGCCGAGCGGTCGCAGGCGGTGGAGATGATCCGCCAGCTCAACAGCCGCGTGCCGGGTGCGATTTTTCAGCTCAAGGTTTCACCGGACGGCGAGCGTCGCTTCACCTACATCAGCGAGCGGGTGGAGGAGATTTGCGGCGTTCCGGCGGAGGAGTTCCTGCGCGATCCCGGGCTGGCGGAAAACTTCGTGCTGCCCAGGGACCGGGAGCGGCTTAGCGAGAGCGGCCAGTTTTTTGCCGGATCGGAGGGAGGGTCATTCGAGGCGGAGTTTCGAATCCGGCGCCGGGACGGGGAGATTCGCTGGCTGCAGACAAACGCCACGGGCGAACCGCGCGACGATGGCACCTACTGGCACGGCTTCACGATGGACGTGACCGACCGCAAGGAGGCGCAGGAGGCGATGCGTGAGAGCGAGGAGCGCTGGCAGCTGGCGCTCGGCGGCACGGAGGCGGGGGTGTGGGACTGGAACATCCGCACGATGGAGTTTTTCTTCTCCGATCGCTGGCGCGAGATGTTCGGCTACGGTCGCGACGAACTCCCGGAAACGACGCGGGATTTGCTCGAACTGATTCATCCGGAGGATCGCGCGGCCGTGCGGCAGGCGACGCTCGACCATCTCCGCCGGCGCAGCGAGATCTTCCGCTGCGAATACCGAATGCGCCGCAAGGACGGTTCGCATATCTGGATCATCGCGCATGCGAAGGCGCATTTCGACGAGCGGGGCCGCGCCAAGCGAATGATCGGGACGTTGATCGATATTTCCGACCGCAAGCGCGTGGAGGAGCAGCTCGTCCACGCAAGGGATGCCGCCGAGCGGGCGAATCGTGCGAAGAGTGACTTCCTGGCGATGATGAGTCACGAGATTCGCACGCCGCTGAACGGAGTGATCGGTTTCGCGGAGTTGCTCGCCGATACCGATCTCGACGAACGGCAGCGGGAATACGCCCAGACCGTCTGCGAGAGCGGAGCGAACCTCCTGCACGTCCTGGACGACATTCTGGACTACTCGAAGATCGAATCGGGGAAGCTCGACATGGAGTCGTCGCCGGTGAACATGCGTGAGCTGGCCACCTCGGCGGTGGAAACCTTCCGCGCCCGCGCTGAGGCGAAGGGGCTTTACCTCTCCGTGCGGGTCGATCCCGACGTCCCGGAACTCCTGCTTGCCGACCCCGTGCGGCTGCGACAGGTGCTCGCAAACCTCGTCAGCAATGCCGTGAAATTCACGAGCGAAGGAAGCGTGGCTGTCGTGCTCGCAGGGAGGGTGGCACCCGCTGAGCAGGATCTTTTCCCGCTTTGCATCTCCGTTTCCGACACGGGCCCCGGAATCGCCGAGGAGGACGTTCCGCTTTTGTTTTCGCCCTTTCAGCAGCTCGATGTCTCCATGGCGCGGCGCTTCGGCGGCACCGGACTGGGACTGGCCATCGTGCGACGGCTGCTGGATCTGATGAATGGAACCATCCGGGTGTCCAGCACACGCGGGAAGGGCGTGACGTTCGACATCGAGCTTTCACTGCCCGTCGTGCACCGGGTCCGCGATGCCCGCTCCGCAGGGGCCGGCGATCATCGACGGCTCGCGGAGACGAAACCGCTCGAAATTCTCCTGGTCGAGGACAATGGGGTGAATCGACGCCTTGCGCGGTTGATGCTCGAACGGATGGGTTACGCGCCCGACGAAGCCGTGGATGGCCCGGATGCGATCCGGTGCGCGACTGCGAAGACCTACGACCTCATTCTCATGGATATTCAAATGCCGGGGATGGACGGTTACGAGGCCGCACGGGAGATCCTTGCGCAGACCGGGCGGCGGCTGCCGCTCATCGCCGCGCTCACCGCGCATGCCATGCAGACCGACCGCGAGCGCTCCGCAGCGCACGGCATGTTTCGTCACGTCACGAAGCCGCTGCGAATGGACGACCTGCGCGTCGTGATCGAAGCCGCGCACGAGGAGCTTCGAAATCGAATGCATCCTCCCGGAAGCTGAGGAAACCCGACCCATCCCGGCGGGCCGCACGGCAAATCCTCCTTGACCCTCTGCCGGAAAAGCGTTTTCTGCCGAACCAGAAAATTAATTGTTGCCAACCCTCTACGCCACGCATAACTGCTAGCCCCACTTACCCAATTCCTATGTCCGAAAAATCCATCGAAGAAAAAGTCAAAGACATCATCGTCGAGCAGCTCGGCGTTACGCCGGAGCAGGTTACTCCCACCGCATCGTTCATCGAGGATCTCGGCGCCGACTCGCTCGACACGGTCGAACTCGTGATGGCTTTCGAGGAGGAGTTCAATGTCGAGGTTCCCGACGAAGACGCGGAGAAGCTTCAGACCGTCGGCGACGTCATCAAATACATCGAGGAGAAGAGCAGCAAGTAACCGCTGTCTCCGAAACCCTTTTCCCGAACAGGCCGCGCCATTCAGCGCGGCCTGTTTCGTTTCAACACTCAGCGCACGCGCCGGACCGCCACGCGGGAAGTCGAGGCGACATTGCCGTTCGGGCCGATCACCCGCACAATCACGCGATTCTTCCCAAGGGAAAGCCGGCGGAGCGGGATCGTCCACTGGCTCACGCCGCGGGCCTGGCGGATTCCGCGCTGTCCGATCACGCGATACTCCACGCGCAACGCGCCTCCGACTGTGGTCCCCGTGAGTTTGAACGACCGCCCGCGGGCCACACGGCGTCCGATGGAGCCGACGTGAGGCGTCACGGACGGCACGGCTGCGGACTGGTAATGGGCAACGCCGGCGTCCAGGAAGCCGGTGACGACGCCGTTTTTCACCTCGAAACGGACCGGTTGCTTGCCGTCACGAAGGTCCTCGGGAACGCTGCGGAACTTTCCAAGGAAGTTGTTTCCGCCCTGGCACAGGAGGTCGATGGTGAGGAAGGGCGTGCGGCGGTAGACGAGGCGGTTGTTCTCGACGGTGATGGTGGCTTCGCCGAGCACGGGGTTGCGATAGGTGCCGGCGTATTTTTCGAGCGGCAGCGGCGGGGTGACGGGATGGGCGAGGAGATCCTCGTAGATCTGGTTCTCGAGGTCGCGCGCGGCGAGCCGGGCGTTGTTCTGCGCCACGAGTTCCGCCTCCAGGCCGCTCGGCGGGTTGCCGACATAGGAGTCGATGATCTTGAAGAAGATCGCCTTTCGCAGGTCGCATTCGTCGAGGTTGGACGTGATGACGACGCCTAGATCGAGGCTGGGGACAAGTCCCACCCACGTGCTCATGCCGTCGATGCCGCCGTTGTGCCAGACGATGCGGGTGCCCTTGTAGCTCTGGGTTACCCAGGCCAGGCAGTAGGCCGAAAGTTCGGTGGGTGGGGAAAGCGGCTGACCGGCCGGGCCGACGTCCGAGAGCGGGGTCTGGGGCCGGTGCATGAAATCGACGCTCGCCGACTGGATGATCTGCATGCCATCGAACGCCCCCCGGGCAAGCTGGAGCTTCACCCAGTTGCTCATGTCCTTCACGCAGGAGATGATGCTGCCGGCCGGTGCGATGTTATCCATGTTGCGATACGGCACGGGGCGGGGCTTGCCCTCGTAGTCGATGACGTGGGGACGCGCGACGTTCGAGAGCCCGGGAATCGCGGAATCCGTCGGGAAGGTGCGGGTCATTCCGAGCGGAATGAAGAACGTCTGCCGGATGTAATCATCCCAGGTCCGGCCATCGACGCGTGGAATGAGCTGTCCCGCGGCGAGGAACATGACGTTGCGATACTGGAACCGATACCGGAAGCCCTCCTCGATGGGCACCGCTGAAAGGCGTTCAACGATTTGTTCGCGGGTCAGATCCGTTCCATACCACAGAGCCTCTGAGAGGACGCTGAGACCGCTGTGATTGGCCAGCAGATCGCTGACGCGGATTTCTCCGGTCACCCATGGATCGGCCATCCTGAACGAGGGCCATACGTCAACGACGCGCGTGTCCCAGTTTACTTTTCCGGAATCCACAAGGGTGGCAATTGCCGCCGAGGTGAATGCCTTGGATGTCGAACCAATCGCGAAGACCGTATTTTCGTCAACGGGGTCGGTCTGGCCCGCCTCGCGCACACCAAATCCCTTTTGGTAGATCACCTGGCCGTCCTTGACGACGGAGATGGCGAGTCCGGGCACGTTCCAATCGGTCATGCCGTCCTCGATGAATTGGTCGAGATCGGCGGGAAACCCCTGTCCGGCGACTGGCAGGGCGGCGGCCGCCCATGTTCCGAATCCTAACAAGGCGAGCTGCAAGGTCCTCATGTTGCAGCTATTACCGGATCGCGCTTCCTAAAACACGCGGAAATTCGGGTCCGACGTTTAGTCGTCGCCCTTGCCCAGCTTCGCGAGCACGCTGAAATCCTCGAGCGTCGTCGTGTCGCCGGTCACGCTGCCGCCGCCTGCGATCTCCTTGAGGAGCCGGCGCATGATCTTGCCGCTGCGAGTCTTTGGCAGCGCTTCGGCAAACCGGATGTCGTCGGGTTTTGCGATCGGGCCGATCACGTTGCCGACGTGCTTGCGCAGCTTTTCCTTGAGGTCTGCCGTGGGCTTCACACCGCCCTTGAGGGTGACGAAGGCGACCACGCCCTGACCCTTGATTTCATCGGGCCGACCGACCACCGCAGCCTCGGCGACTGCTTCGTGGGCGACCAGGGCGCTCTCGACCTCGGCCGTGCCGAGTCGGTGTCCGGCGACGTTGAGCACGTCGTCGATTCGGCCGACGATCCAGAAATAGCCGTCCTTGTCGCGGCGTGCGCCGTCACCGGTGAAGTAGCATCCCTTCACCTCGCTCCAGTATTGTTTCCGGAAGCGGGCCTTGTCGCCATGGATCGTGCGAAGCATCGACGGCCACGGCTTGCGGACGACCAGCTTGCCGCCCTCGTTGGGGCCGACCTCGTTGCCCTTGTCGTCGACAATCGCCGCGTCGATTCCGAAGAACGGAAGCGTGGCCGTGCCGGGCTTCGTCGGCGTTGCGCCGGGCAGCGGGGAAATCATGATCGCGCCGGTCTCGGTCTGCCACCAGGTGTCCACGATGGGGCAGCGACCGCCACCGACCTTGTCGCGATACCACATCCACGCCTCGGGGTTGATGGGCTCACCGACAGTGCCCAGCAGGCGCAGCGAGGAGAGGTCGTGTTTTGCCGGCCATTGGTCGCCCCATTTGATGAAGGCACGGATCGCTGTCGGCGCGGTGTAAAGGATCGTCACGCCGTAGTTCTCGATGATTTCCCAGAACCGGTCGGGCTCCGGCCAGTTCGGAGCGCCTTCATACATCACGCAGGTCGCGCCGTTGGCGAGAGGGCCGTAGACGAGATAGCTGTGGCCGGTGATCCAGCCGACATCGGCCGTGCACCAGTAAATGTCGTCCTCGCGCAGATCGAAGATGAACTTCGTGGTCGTGTAGGCGCCGAGCAGGTAGCCGCCGGTCGTGTGGAGAATGCCCTTCGGCTTTCCGGTCGATCCGCTCGTGTAGAGGATGAAAAGGGGATGCTCGCTGTCGAGGCCCACCGCGGGGCAGTTAGCGTCGACATAATCCATCTCGCGGTGCCACCAGACGTCGCGGCCTTCCTTGATGTGGATGTCGATGTTCGTGCGACGGAAAACGATGACGCGACGCACGGTGGAAGTGCCTTCCAGCGCGTGGTCGACGTTCTGCTTGAGCGTGACGATCTGGCCACGTCGATAGCCGCCGTCCGCAGTGACGACCACGGTGGCGCCGCTGTCGGCGAGCCGGTCCTTGATGCTCTCGGAACTGAATCCACCGAACACCACCGAATGCACCGCGCCGATGCGCGCCGTCGCGAGCATCGCGATCGCGGCCTCCGGAACGAGCGGCATGTAGATGAGCACGCGATCGCCCATTTTCACGCCGTTGCGAAGGAGGACGTTTGCGAACTTGCAGACCTCGCGGTGCAGCTGGTGATACGTGAGCGTGCGTCTCTCGCCCGGTTCGCCTTCCCAAATGATCGCCGCCTTGTTCTTGCGCGCTCCGGTGAGATGGCGGTCGAGGCAGTTCTCGCTCGCGTTCAGCTTTCCGCCCACGAACCACTTCGCGAACGGGCATTTCCACTCGAGCACCTTGCCCCATTTCTTCTGCCAGAGGAGCTCACCTGCCTGCGCCGCCCAGAATTTCTCCGGATTCTTCACCGAGGCTTCGTAGAGCCGGCGGTAGTCGGCCATGCTTCCGATGCGGGCGGCCTTGGAAAATTCGCGAGCCGGCTTGAAGACGCGCTTCTCTACGAGATGGGATTCGATGGCATTACTCATGGGGGAAAATTGACGCGGCGCAAAGATGCCGAAGGTTTCCCCGCGGTGAAAGACGGAAGTGCGCGGCGCTAAGGCCAGGTTGCCTCGACAACAATCCTTCCGCTGTCCAGTCGCGCCTGACAGGTTCCTCCGAGTGATTCCGCGCACGTGCGGGCAATCGACAATCCGAGTCCCGAGTGTTTGCCCTCGCCCGGGCTGGAGGGCTTTCGCCAGAAGCGCTCGAACATTTGCGCAAGATCCCCGGGCTCGAGGTGCGGCGCGGCATTGGCGATGACCAGCGTCCCGGGCGAGAGACGAATGTCGACCTCGCTGCCGGCGGGCGCGTGATGGATCGCATTTGCGACGAGATTGCCGGCCATTGCCTTCCAAAGCACGCGGTCCGTGAGCACCGTTCCGCCCCGGGAATCGATCGTCAGGTTCAGGTTCCGTGTTGCGGCGATGGCTTCCTGCGAGTGCAGGATTTCCGCGAGAAGCGCGTCCAAGGCGGCGTTCTCGGCGCGGACTGCCGCGGGGCCGGTGTCGGCGCGCGCAAGGAGCGATAAGCGGTCGAGGAGGGTTTCGAGTTCGGCGATTACCGCGAGCATTTCCTTCCCGTGGGTCGCGGAGAATTCCTCCGGCCAGCGCACGCCGAGCTCGGTCATCACCTTCAACTCCGCCAGTGGGGTGCGGAGTTCGTGGGCGGCATTGCTGCTGAAGCGGCGCTCCCTCGCGAAGGTGTCCTCGATGCGGGCAAGCGACTCGTTGATTTTTTGCGCGACGGGAAGGAGTTCGTCCGGGAGGCCGTCCACGGAGATTCGGCGGTGACCGACCGAGGGATCGACCTGCTGGACCTCGCGGGCGAGTTGGGCCAGCGGCCGCAGACCGACGCGGAGGATCGCAAGCACAATGAGCACCGATGCAAGGAGCCCCGCCGCGCCGAATGCCACGAGCACGGTCGCGATGGTCTGCAAGGTTGTCTGCAGGCGTCCGGTGTCGCTGGCGACGATGAGGCGGAGATCCTGAAACGCACGGCGCTTGTCATCGCGCGGCGAAAACGTCACCTCGACCGCGCGACCGGGGCGGCCGTCCGGCAGTGTGATCGACGAAAATGTCATGCCGCGCGACCGTTGCGGGGGATCGATTTCGAGGTGGTCCTGTCCGAGTGACGGCGAGCGAGCGAGCGAGCGTCCGTCCGCATTCCGGATCTCGAAATAATCGCCCGGCGCACGGGAGCCGAATCCGGCGAACGATTGAATGTCGAAGTCGACCTCGACCTTGCCATCGTCCACCTCGGATGCGCTCACGAGAGCCTGTGCCTTTGTCACGAGCGATTCATCGAACCGCGCGGTGAGGGTTTGCCGGAGCGTGAAATAGATTCCGCCGCCGCCTGCGACGAGCAGGACGACCGCCGCGCCGCCCATGGCCAGCGCCATGCTTCGACGGATCGATTTCATGACGCCTCCAGCACGTAGCCGAGTCCCCGGCGGGTCTGGATGAGCTGCGGCGAGCCAGGCGGACACAACTTGCGGCGCAGGGCGTGCACGGCGACATCCACGGCGTTGCTCACCGGGCTCTCCGCTTCGGAGTAAAGGTGCGCCTCGATCTGCTCGCGACTCAGGATTTGTCCGGGACGGCGCGCGAGGCATTCGAGCAGGGAAAACTCCCGAGCGGTGAGGATGACGGGCTCATTGCCGCGACGCACGCTGCGACCGCCGAGGTCGATCTCGAGGTCGCCAATGCGCACGAGCGAATCCGGCTGGCCGTGGCGGCGGCGAACCACGGCCTCGATGCGTGCGGCGACCTCCTCGATGGCGAAGGGCTTCGTCACGTAATCGTCGGCGCCGAGGGCTAGGCCGCGGACGCGATCGTCCACCGCATCCAGTGCCGTGAGGATCAGAACCGGGGTGTCATCTCCGTTTCGCCGCCACGTGGTGAGCAGATCGAGGCCGCTGCCGTCGGGAAGCATCAGGTCGAGCAGGATTGCGTCGTAGCGATGCGTTGCGGTGAAGGCTGCCGCGTCCGTCGCATCTGCAGCCTCGTCCACGCCATGCCCGAGATGGGACAGCGCGCGTGCGAGCGACTGACGGAGGCGGAGGGAGTCTTCGACGAGAAGCAGCCGCATGAAGGATCAGGCTACACGTTCAAGGAATCGAGGGAATCGGCAAACGAACCGTGCCGCCTCCGGCGATGCCATCGTAGACCACGAGCATTTCGCGCGGAGCGCCATCCTTCGTGGGGAGCACGAGCAGGCCCTCCTCCTTTCCCTTGCCATTGGGCGGAAGCGTCATCAGCCGGACCGGAGGTTTCTCTCCACCATTCCAGTAGAAAAGTTCGGAAGGGCGGTTCTTGTCGAAATCGAGAGCTTCCGGATGCCGCTTGCTCGGCTCGGATCCCGCATTGCCCGCGATGAAAAGGAAGCCATCTCCATACGATTCGATCGCGCGAATGCCGAGCCCGCGACCGACCGGGAGGCGGTATAACCGGCCCTCGGCGGTGTCTGGATCGGCGAAGAGCGCGTCGGCGTTCACGCGGAGGACGAATGCATTCCCTTCGAGGTTCGGTGCGCGAAATCCGAAATAGAGATCCCCATCGCGTGCCGCGAGGCCTTCGATGTTGATCCCGCGCGCCTGCAGCGGCTTCTTATGGAACGGTGCGAGCACCTCCGATTTCTCCAGCAGCGGCGTGAGGGTGGTTTGCTGGACGCTGGTCGGCGCGGAGTGGGTGTCCGTGAGTTGGAAGCGGTAAACCCGCGCCCGCGGTTCCTGATACTCGCCCTTTTTCTTCGCGACGCCGTGCGAGCCGGTCACGTAGAACCAACCGTCCATCGCAGCGGCGCCCTCGAAGTCCGCTTCGGGATCCTCGGGATCCAGGGGAATGTTCCCGCTGATCCTGCCCGCGCGGGCACCGTCTGAAAGGCGGACCGTCTGAATGGTCGCGCCCTCGTCGGCGGCGAGAATGCCGACGCCGTTGGGCCCGACGACGATCGCGCTGAGGTCCTTGTCCTCAATGGGCTGTCCCTGGATCTCGAAGGGCTGGGGTGCCGGTGGCTTGCAGCCGGTGACGAGGCAGCCAATCCCGGCGAGGAAAAGGCAACCGGCGTGCCGGAAAGAGGGCATTCGCATGGTTCGATCTTATCGCGGATCGCGGGGAAATTTCCGCAGGACCGCACCCTTTCGGGAGAGGAGAAACCACTCGTCGGCGCCGGTGCGGTGATCGATTTCCAAATGGTAGACCACTCGCCGACGCGATGTCTCCCGCTCGAGTTCATCGACGCGTCCGGTGTCGCCCTGGAGGCGTCGGACGGTTTTTCTCACCGGTCTCGGCAGTTGATTCCGCGAGATGTCCTCGATCTTTCGGAGGAGCCTGCCGTTGGGCGCGACTTCGAGAGTCGCCTCCTTCGATGGCCCGAAGTCGACCTCCGCCACGTATCGGCCGGTGGCCGGGACGAGATCGATCTCGTCGATCCGGCCGCCTTTCGATTCCGCCCGCATGGTTTGCTGGACGGCGGGTGGGCAATCCTCGAATCGCACCTCCCGCGCGAAGGACGATGTGATCAACGCCGCTCCAAGCACGGCAGGCACGAGTCGGGATGGGTGCATGACCTTAGTCCTTGGCCTCTTCCTTCTGGCTGAGGACGGCGCCGCTCTCGTCGAAGATGACGCGAAGGTCCGGCACCCCCTTGCGGTCGATCTCGACCCGGTAGGTGGTGACCCCGTCGGTGACGATCTTCTCGATGTCATCCAGTTTGGCGCCGTTCGCGATTTTCTCCGCGGCTGCGGCAATGGCGGGCGGCAGGCTGCCAGGCGGCAGGTCCTCGACGGTCTTGAGGAGCTTGCCCTCGCCGTTGATGTGAACCTTTACGTCCTCGCCGTTGGGAAGGTCGACATCCGCGACGTAAAGGGTGCGGTCCTCGACTTTGATGACTTTGACGTCGTCGAGTTTGCCGTCGCGAAGGTTTGCCTGGATGGTTTGCTGGACCGCGGGCGGGCACTCCTCCAGCCGGATGTCCTCGGCAAGGGCAAACGATGCGGCGGCGAACAGGGTGGTGACAAGGATGGGCAGTTTCATGGCTTTGATTCGTTGGACTCCATCCTTGCATTCGAAGATGACGGCCAGATTAGGACGGGGAAATTTTTCCCCGAAACGGTGAAAATCACGCCCGGGGCGGCTTTTCGGTGGACTTGGCGCGGGGGCGGGCGGTAGCCAAAAGGATCGCCATGTCCAGGACGCCGACCATCATCTACACGAAAACCGACGAAGCCCCGCTGCTTGCCACCTACTCGCTGTTGCCGATCGTCCAGGCATTCACGAAGCACGCGGGTGTCACCGTGGAAACCCGCGACATCTCGCTCGCAGGCCGCATCATTGCGCAATTTCCCGAGGTTCTCCGGGAGGACCAGCGCATTGGAGACCACCTCGCCGAGCTGGGTGCGCTCACGCTCGAGCCGCACGCGAACATCATCAAGCTGCCGAACATCTCCGCCTCCATCCCGCAGTTGAAGGCCGCGATTGCCGAGCTGCAGGCGAAGGGCTACGCGCTGCCGGATTATCCGGAGAATCCCACGACCGACGCGGAGAAGGAAATCAAGGTCCGCTACGACAAGGTGAAGGGTTCGGCCGTGAACCCCGTGCTGCGCGAGGGCAACAGCGACCGCCGCGCGCCGAAGGCCGTGAAGGATTACGCGAAGGCCCATCCGCACAAGATGGGCGCATGGTCGAAGGACTCGAAGACCCGCGTCGCCACGATGGACGGTGGCAATTTCTACGCGAACGAGAAATCCGTCACCGTGCCCGAGGCGACGGAGGTGAAGATCGAGTTCGTCGCGAAGGACGGCACGGTCACCGTGCTGAAGGACAAGCTCGCGCTGAAAGCCGGCGAGATTCTCGACGGGACGTTCATGAGCCGGAAGGCGCTCGTGAGTTTCCTCCGCGAGCAGATTGGCGAGGCGCACCGGCTCGGCGTGCTCTTCTCGCTGCACCTGAAGGCGACGATGATGAAGGTCTCCGACCCGATCCTCTTCGGGCATGCGGTGAAGGTCTATTTCGCCGACCTCATCACGAAGCACGGCGGGACGTTCAAGGAGCTCGGCGTGGACTTCAACAACGGCTTCGGCGACCTCCTCGCGAAGCTCGACAGGCTGCCTGCGGATACGCGGGCAGGGATCGAGGCCGACATCAAGGAAGCCCTCGCCACCGGCCCCGCGCTTGCGATGGTAAACTCCGACAAGGGCATCACCAACCTGCACGTGCCCAGCGACGTGATCATCGACGCGTCGATGCCGGCAATGATCCGCGAAGGCGGAAAAATGTGGAACGCCGAGGGCAAGACGCAGGACACGCTCGCGGTCATTCCCGCCAGCAGCCACGCCGGCGTCTACCAGGCGGTCATCGATTTCTGCAAGGAGCACGGCGCACTCGATCCCCGCACGATGGGCTCCGTGCCGAACGTCGGCCTCATGGCACAGGCCGCCGAGGAATACGGCTCGCACAACAAGACGTTCGAAATTCCCGCCGACGGCACCGTTCGCGTCGTCGATGCCGCGGGCAACGTCCTCATGGAGCATCAGGTCGAGGAGGGCGACGTGTGGCGCGCCTGCCAAACGAAGGACGCACCGGTTCGCGACTGGGTGAAGCTCGCCGTGAACCGTGCCCGCGCGACCGGCGTGCCGGCCGTGTTCTGGCTCGACCAGGGCCGCGCGCACGATGCCGAGCTCATCAAGAAGGTGAAGACTTATCTCGCCGAGCACGACACGACTGGCCTCGAGTTCCCGATCCTCGCACCGGCCGACGCGTGCCGGTTCAGCCTCGAGCGCATCGTTCGCGGTCTCGACACGATCAGCGTCACCGGCAACGTCCTGCGCGACTACCTCACCGACCTCTTCCCGATTCTCGAAGTCGGCACCAGCGCGAAGATGCTTTCCATCGTTCCGCTCATGAACGGCGGTGGCCTCTTCGAGACGGGCGCCGGCGGCAGCGCGCCGAAGCACGTGCAGCAGTTCCTTGCTGAGAATTACCTGCGCTGGGATTCGCTCGGGGAATTCTTCGCTCTCGTCCCGTCGTTCGAGCACATCGCTGCGACCTTCGATGTCCCGAAGGCGAAAATCCTCGCCGAGACGCTCGACGCCGCAACCGGCAAGTTCCTCGAATACGATCGCTCGCCCGGCCGCAAGCTCGGCACGATCGACAACCGCGGCAGCCACTTCTACCTCGCGCTCTACTGGGCCGAGGCGCTCGCGGCGCAGGATGCCGACGCGGAGTTGAAGACGACCTTCGCCCCGATCGCGGAGCAGCTCTTCACCCACGAGTCCCGCATTGCCGAAGAACTCCTTTCCGTCCAGGGACAGCCCGTCGACATCGGCGGCTACTACAAACCCGACGACGCGAAGGTCTCCGCCGCGATGCGGCCGAGTCCGACGTTGAACGGCATCCTCGCGACGCTCTGATTTCACAGAGCGGGCGGGCGCTGCGCCTCCTTACGGAATCGGAAGGAACACGTCCTCCTCCGGATCGGGCAGTTCCTGCGCCCGACGGCTGCTGGCCGACGTGCCGGGGACGCGCGTGAGGTAGAAATCCCTGCGCGTGAGCGCGGCGAGGCTGCAGGTCGGCCGGCGGGTGGGGTCTGCGATGAACTGAAGGATGGCCTGCATGGCGGGGCCGGAAGTGAATCCCGTGCCGTGGCCGCTGCGTGGAAACGTGAGCAGGTAGCTGCGGGAGAGGCGGGAGGCCACGGTGGCACCGCCGTGGAAGGGAGTCTGCGCCTCCATCTGCCCGTCGAGCACGAGCGTCCGGATGTTGCTGACGAGCGGGTCCCGGGTGGCACGGGGATGGTAGGGCACGCCCCAGATATCGACGCCGCGAATGAGGCCCATGATCGCGAGGGAGTTCGACTCACGGAAAACCCTGGGTCCGAGCGTGGCGTCCGCCTCGCGGGTCTGCGCCACCCAGCCGGGCGAGGCGTATTGCGTGCCGACGATGGAGTTATACATGCCGCTCGAGAAGGATCGCGGGATGGGTGGTCCGGTTGGGGTGAACTGCTTCCTGAGCCACGGGCTCGATTTCTCCCGGGCGATCTGGGTGATGAGTAGCGGAATGAGGCGGATGCGCTGCGGGGTCTGGAGATAGCCGAGGACGAGCCCCTGGACGGTGCCGCTGGTGATCACGATCCCGTCGATGCGGATCGGTCGCCTCTCGAGGCGGCGAAGCAGGGTGAAGTAGGTGCGGGCGAGGCGCGGGAATGCACGCCTCG
>CALGTD010000119.1 GCA_937901895.1 uncultured Spartobacteria bacterium
CCGCCGCATCAAGCCCTCGCGGTTGCACGGCCGCCGCAGCCACCGCGGGCCGCAACACCGCGCCAATCGAGATCCGGTGAACGACGGCTCCGACGATGACGGCGACCAGATATCCAATTCCAAGCCGGAGGACCGTCATCCTGAGCGGATCCTGCCCCTGAAACGCCGCATAGGTGCTGATTGCGACAATTGGATTCACGATCGGCGCCGCAAGCATGTAGGCGATGGCGTTCGACACGGGGAGCCCCTTCCCCATCAATCGCCGGATCACCGGAACCACCCCGCACTCGCACATCGGGAAAACCGCGCCGAGGGCTCCGCTTATGGCCACCCCCGCGTAGGCATTTCGCGGAAGCAGTCGCGTCATCAACCGCGCGGGAAGAAACTGGTCGATCAATCCGGAAAGAACCGTTCCCAGCAGCAGGAATGGCAGTCCCTCGAAGAGGATGCTCAGGAACGACAGACTGAAGTCCGCGAACTCGAAGCGAAATACCCAGTCCATCGGCTCAGGCCCGGCCGGCTCCAGCGGCGTCTGCATACAACCTGGTCACGCGGGCACGCAGATCATCCCCGTCAATTCCCGGCCCGATGAACACCGCCACCGGATCAGTCAACCGGCTCTCTTTGCCGATCGGCAGAATCTGCGCGGAGTCGAACCGATCCACCTTTTGAAAGACATGGTATTCGCCGGGCGAGTCGTCGAACCTCACGAGACCCTTGGCGCGAATCACCTCCCCAGGCAGCCCCGCGAGGAATGCCTCCAACACCCTGCGGGAAATCAATTCCGGAAGCTCGATCTGGCAGGACGAGAAGTGATGGGTGACGACGTGGCAATCCTCCCGCAGCTCGTGATCGTGGTGCGAGTGATGATGATGTCCGTCATGGGCGGTGCGCGGTGCCACCGATCGCCCCTCCGCAGACGCGACCTCCGCAGCCACCGTCGCCAGCTCGACGGAAAACTCCTCAGGAGTAACGACCGGAGCGCTCACGCCGTGCTTCGTCAGCGACTCCCGCACCGCAGCGAGACGCTTTGCGTCGATTTCCTTCTCCCGGGAAATGTGAAGGAACGCCGCGGTTCTCACCTGATCGAGTTCGAGGCCATTGTGCCAGAATCGCTTCTGCCACCGCTTGCCATCCACGAGGGAAACCTGGATCGGCAACGTGAAGCAGCCCAGCCCCGGTTCGAGCGACAGAATCTCGATCAATTCCTCCGCATCGGTCGTGCCGTTCGCCTCCACGATCACCACCCGGCCGGAGCGCGACTCGAAGTTCTCCAGCGTCGACATCAGTTCGTCCCGCGATCCGCAGCACACGCAGCTTCCGCTGATCGGCACCACCGACTGTGCGAGACCGTCCAGAAGCTGCGCATCGACCTTCGCGTTCTGGTAGTCGTTGATGATTACGTGAGGCTCGATCCCGCGATCCGCGAGACAAGGCAGCAGATTCCGGATGAACGTGGTCTTTCCGGAACCTAGAAAGCCGACAAGAAGAACGAGTGGAGTCATGGATGCAGGGAATTCGGGAGGATCAGACGGAAATTCATGAATCTTTCAATACGCCCTCACGCCGGCTGGCAATCCGGACAGACGCCGAAGAAATCGAGTTCGTGATAGATCCCGCCATAGCCGGTCTTGCGCTTCACACGCTTCTCGATCGCCTCGACGGGGCATTCGATGTCCAGATTCTCGATCTTTCCGCACTCCGTGCAGATGATGTGTTCGTGGTGCTCGCCGGGAAGATTGAGCATGAAGTAATACGAACGTTCGGGGGAACCCATGCGCCGGACCAGCCCGATTTCCTCGAGCTTCACCAGGATCCGGAAGATGGAGGATGGATCGCAGGAATCCTTCAAGTCCGGCTCCTTCGCGAGCGCCGCCCATCCCATCGGGCGATCCTTCTTGAAAAGCACTCGGAGAATCGCCCGGAGCGCATGAGTCCGGCGCATCCCCTTCTCCCGGCACACGCCGAGCGCCCATTCCAGCTTTTCCGACGAGTCGCTTTGCTTCATGCAGGCCGGAATCCTACGCCCCCTGTTCCCGCCCCGCAAATGGTATCCGCCAATTCCAGGTCTCATCGGATTGCGGGAAAAAGTTGCTTCCAATGGAAATTCACTTGCGTTTCTGGTTGGCTGGGATAGGGAAAAAATCATCATGAAACCGATCTTTCCCGCCATCGCGGCGTTCGGACTCGTCGCGCACGCGATCTTCGCCGCCCCCGTAAAGGTCGTGTCATTTTCCCCGGTGCTCACCGAGATCGCGGAGGCGGTTGGAGGCGCGAATGTCGACGTGGTCGGGATCGTAAAACCGGGCACGGATCCGCATGACTACAGCCCCACCCCCGGCGATTTCCGCGAGGTGGCGGATGCGCAACTCGTCCTGGTCTCCGGAAACGGAATGGAGCGTTACCTCGACAAACTCCGTGCCGATACGGCGGGGTCTACTCGTCTTCTCGAGATGGGCACCCTTCTGCCAACGCTCGAAATGGAGGAGGACCACCACCACGAAGACGGCCACCATCACGAGCACTCGTCGGCGGCGGATCCGCATTGGTGGCACAGTGTGCCGAATGTCGTCCAGGCCGTGGAAATCGTGCGGGATGCCCTGGTGGCAATCGACCCCTCGCAAAAATCCACCTTCGACGCGAATGCCGCGGTCAAGATCCGGCAGCTCGAGGCCTTGCAAAAATGGATCAAGCAGCGTGTCGCGGAAATTCCCCGGGATCGGCGGCAGCTTGTGACCTCGCACGAGGCCTTCCAGTATTTTGCGAAGGAATACGGCTTTCAGGTGGAGGCGGTCGAGGGCATCAACCGCGAGCAGCAGGCATCCGCGAAGGAAGTGTCGGAACTCATCGAGACGATTCGCGCGAAGCACGTGAAGGCGATCTTCATCGAGGATACCTTGAATCCGAAGGTCACGAGCGAGATTACGCGGGAGACCGGCGTGAAGATCGGCGGATCCCTCGTCGCTGACGGGCTTGGAAAAGGCGACACATCCTCCTACGAAGGCATGATGCGGCACAATGTCGACACGATCGTCGAAAGTCTGAAATAGCCAATGCGGGGTTCGCCAGTCATCCGCGGACTTGCGGTCATCGCCGCGCTGCTGCTGCTCCTTGTGCCGCTCGTTCGAATGACGTCCAGTCGCGCCGCAGCGACCGCTCCTCCCCCGGCGCCACAGCCCGCCGAAGCCATCCCGATTAAGCTGCGGCTTACATCGAGTTCCGCCCCATTCACATTTTCCATCTCACACCTTGGTAATGTCATCTGGGAGGGCACATCGTCCACGAACCGGATCGAGAAGGAGGTGGCCATTCCATTCCCCGGGGAGGGCGTGGACCTCCTCGTCTCCTCCGAATGGGAAACATCCGGTCCTTCCGCACTCGAATTGTCCGTCGTTCGCGATGGCCGTCGTCCCGCTGCGCAGACCGTATGGGGGGAACGCAGTCTCACGGAGGTGCTGACGTTTCGCTGACATGGCCTCGCACGTTCTCAAGATCCGCGATCTCACCGTGTCCTATCACGGCATCCCTGCGGTTCATCACGTCAACCTCGACATCCACTGCGGAAACTGTGTCGCGCTCCTCGGCCCGAATGGCGCGGGCAAGACGTCGCTCTTCAAAGCGATGGTGGGGCTGGTGAAGGCCGAGACCGGCTCTGTCGAATTCGGCGGGCACGGAGCCCGGCGCACTCGCGACGAGATCGCCTACCTTCCCCAGCGGGAGGACGTGGACTGGGATTTTCCAATCACCGTGCGCGGACTCGTCGAAATGGGCCGTTACGCGCGTCTGGGTTGGTGGAGAACATTCGGCAACGCCGATGCGGAAGCCGTCCAGCGTGCGCTAAGCCGGATGGAGCTCGATGATCTCGCCCACCGTCAGATCCGGGCGCTTTCCGGAGGGCAGCAGCAGCGCGCCTTCATCGCCCGCGCCCTCGCGCAGGACGCCCACGTCCTCCTGCTCGACGAGCCATTCAACGGCCTCGACCGCCCCGCCCAGCTCATGCTCGCGTCGACGCTTCGCGGACTCGCCGCCGAGGGAAATCTCGTCATCGCCTCGCACCACGATTTGAAATCCGTCCCAGACCTCTTTGATCAGGTCATCTTCCTCAACGGCGAACTCGTCGCCTACGGCGGCACCGCCGAGGTGTTCACCGAGGAGAATATCGAAAAAACCCACGGGACGCGCCCCTTTGCCGGCAACTGATGGAGGAGATTTTTTCCATTTTCACCGAGCCGTTCCGGCACGAGTTCATGCGCCGCGCACTGCTGGGCTGCGCACTCATCGGATTCACAAACGGCTGCCTGAGCACATTCATCGTGCTGCGTCGCCTCGCGCTCATGGCGGATGCGATCGCTCACTCGCTGCTGCCCGGCCTCGCAATCGCAATTCTCCTCGTCGGCCTTGCGCCTGCGGGAATGTTCGTCGGTGCGCTTGTGGCGGCGCTCATGGTCACCCTCGGCACGCAACTCATTGCACGCAGCTCCCGGATCAAGGAGGACACCTCGCTCGGCCTGCTGTTCGCCTGCTCGTTCTCGCTTGGGCTCATTCTGTTGAGCCTCTCGCCCGTGCGGATCGAGATTCACCACTACCTTTTTGGCAACATCCTCGGCCTCTCCGACAGCGATCTGTGGATCCTCTACCTCATTGCGATCGTGGTGTTGCCCGTGCTGGTGATGATGGAGCGCCCGTTGCTGCTCGCGATGTTTGAACCGGCCGTCGCGGCGAGCCAGGGCGTCAAGGTTGGCATCGTCAACTACGTCCTCATGGGAGCGCTGGTCCTCACGATGATCTCCTCCCTGCAGGCGGTCGGCGTCATCCTCGCGCTCGGCATGCTCATCGCTCCGGCCGCCACCATTTATCTGTTTTCCGATTCGTTCAGCACCCTGTTTTGGGGCGGCGGAGTGCTGGGGATCGTCACCTCCTGGATCGGACTCCTCGCGTCCTACTGGCTGAATCTCCCCTCCGGCTCCTGCATCGTGCTCGTGATGGGGCTCGTGTTTCTCGCCGCGCTGCTATTCAGCCCGCGCTACGGGATCCTTGCGAAATGGCTGCGGCCGCGCCATCTCCACGATCAATCGCTGGCCCGCTGGAAACACGGCTCACCGCACGACTCGCATTCCCACGAGCATTGAGTCGATCGAATCCCCCCGAATCCGTGTGACCCGCGCGGGAAAAACGTGATACCCACATCGCCCATGCCCATTCTGCTCGTCGCAACGCGAAACGCTCACAAGACCGCCGAAATCGCCGCGATGCTCGAAGGCCGGCTCGTAGTGCGCGATCTTTCGAGCGCCCCGGGATCGCCCGAGGTGGAGGAAACCGGAACGACATTCGAAGAAAACGCCCGGATCAAGGCCGACGCCATCTCGGCGTTTGTTCGCGGCTGGGCGCTCGCCGACGATTCCGGACTTGAAGTGGACGCCCTCGGTGGTGCCCCGGGAGTCCTCTCTGCGAGGTTTGCAGGGGAGCCCTCCAATGATGCGGCGAACAACTCCCTGCTCCTGGAAAAACTCTCGGCGCTACCGGATGTGCCGCGCACGGCACGCTTCCGATGTGTGCTCGCGCTTTCCCGCGATGGGAAGACCGTCGCCACGTTCGACGGTGCCGTGCAGGGCCGCATCATGAATGCTCCGCGGGGAAACGGCGGCTTCGGCTACGATCCGTTGTTCGTGCCGGATGGATTCGAGAACACCTTCGGGGAACTCCCCGCCGCCACGAAAAATGCGATGAGTCACCGCTCGCGGGCGTTGGCCAAATTTCGCGCCTGGCTGGATGCCAATCCCGGGGCGATGCAGGACGATGCCACGTAAATCCGGACGCCCGATTCCTCCGGAAGTCTGCCCCGTCTGCGGCGGGGAGGTTCCACGCACCGCACTCGCATGCCCCGAGTGCGGTGCGGACCACAACTCCGGCTGGAGGGAGGATGCGGACGCCGCCGAAATCCCCGACGACGAATTCGATTACGATGCCTTCGTGGAACGGGAGTTCGGCAACGGAGTCAGACCACACGGCATCCACCCCGTTTGGTGGATCACCGCGATCCTCCTGCTCGCGGCATTTCTCGCGATGATTTTCCTGTCGAGGTAGGATCAGGCCCGGGCGGCCACGAGATGGATGCGGGGCCACCACCACACGGTCCTTCCATCCTCCTCGGCGATCCGGAAGTATTCCCGCACTTCCTTCGGCGCATTCCGCACCAGTTCGCGCACTTTCTCCCGGCTGCCGGGGGAGGTCGCGGCGGTGTCGAAATACCACTCGATGTCCGGCTGCTTGAACCGGGACACATCGCATCGAACAACCCTCAGTCCGGCGCGCTCGCAAAGTTCCCGCCAGACGGATGGCCGGATGAAACGCGCATGGCTCGGGTCGCGGAGACGCTCGACCTCGTGAATCCAGCGTTCCGCCTGCGGCAGGTCATCGGGCGCGGTGCCGTCGACCACGACGAGAAATCCTCCGGGACGCAACACCCGTGCCGCCTCCCTCACGAATGCCGCCGGATCGCTAAAATGATGGGCCGCCACCCGGCAGGTCACGACATCGAAGCTGCGGCCCGAATACGGCATCTCCTCCGCCGGATGCTGGCGCGTTTCGCAAAGGAACCCCTCTTCGTCGAGAAGGCGCGAAGCGTTCGAGAGCATCCGCTCGGAAACATCCGCGAGCGTCACCAGGTAGCCCCTTCGCGCCAGCCAGAGCGCGGTGTGTCCGCCACCGGTCGCAATGTCGAGCGCATCGCCGTGCAGCGGCAGATCGAGATCGGCGACGGTCGCGTCGAGATCCGAGACATCGGCCAGCACGTGCGAGCGTCCATACCGGTCGCTCTGCCGGTCGAACTGCTCCTGCGAAGCGCGTTGTGAGTCGTCGAGGTTCATCGCACCTCGAGGATGTAAATGAGCCGGCCCTTTCCCCAATTGGGGCCGCGAATGTAAAGCGGCGCATCCCGGGCAAATTTCACCTGCGAGGTGACCAAGAGCTCCTTCTTGAAATAAAGCTCGAGGTTCACCGTGTAGCAGCCGGGGCTGCGGTCGATGCACTGCAGCTTGAGGAAGACCTTCTTGTTCGGGACGACCCACTCCTCCGTGCCCTTGCGGATCTTCTTCTCCTTTGCGGCGAGCAGGTAAAAGGAATTGTAGCCGAAAACCGTGCGGAGCCCCTTCACGAACGGCTCCAGCTCTTCAGGAGCGGGCCGCGGCGGATTCTCCGTGGTTCCGAGCACGAGCGCCGCCCAGATGCGATCCTCCGCATGCGCGCCCGCCGCAAAAAGGACGACCATCAACCATGGAATCAACCACCGCTCCATGGAAATCACAGGCGTTCGTTGGCCGGGATGAAACCGGCGTCGTCGATCCACAGCACCGCCGCCCGTCCCGGGGCCTCGAAGGCATAGGCGCGATTGCGCTCATCCCGCACCTGCGCGGCGACGATTTCCGAAACCGTGGGCGCCTCGGGAGCGGGGCCGGACAGGATGATCGCCGAGAGCACGCACGCGAGCACCACAAGAAAACCTCCCGCAAACGCCAGCCTCGGCAACGGAAACAACCGGGGCGCAGACCGGGCGGCCGGCCTTGCCTCCCGGGCAATGGCCTCGCGAATCCGGCTGTTCACGAAATCCGCATGCGGCATCCTGGCCGGCTCGAGCGCCTGACGCATGAGACCGCGCAGGCGCAGCCACTCCTCGCGTTCGCGCGCAGCAGCGGCGGGATCGGGCAGTGCCCTCTCGAAGGCTGCGCGCTCATCGCGGTCGAGAGCGTCGTCCATCCATGCGGTGTAGCGTTCCTCAAAGTTCTTCATGGAGATCGCGAAGTTGGTTCTGGAGGTTCTTGCGTGCGTAGAAAAGCCGGGACATGACGGTGCCGATGGAACAACCGAGGTGATCGGCGATTTCCTGATAGGAAAGATCCTCGATCTCCTTGAGCAGAATGACCGCGCGATGCTCGGGGCTGAGCGTATCGAGTGCCTGCTGAAACCGGGTGCGGATCTCCGCGAGATCGAGGCTTTCCCCGGGCGCTTCCGAACGGGCCGGCGTCGTGCGGGAGGCGGGATCGATCTTCATTGGCGCCACCTCGAACTCGGTCTGCGGATGCGCCTGGCGGCGGCGGACGAGATCGATCGACGCATTCGACGCGATCCGGGACAACCAGCTTCCCAGGCTCGCCTTGCCGTCGAAACGCGCGAGATTCTTCCACGCGCGCAGGAAGGTTTCCTGCACGACGTCGAGGGCTTCCTCGGAATTTCGAACGATGTGATACGCCACCATGTAGACTCTTTCCCGGTTGGCGGTCACGAGCCGGTCAAACGCCTCTGCATCCCCGCGGCGGCTTCGCGCCACGAGTTCGACTTCGTCTGCCAGATCGACACCTGCCATAAGGAAAGACGCGCCCGCAGCCGATTTATTCGACGCGAACGGAAAAATCAGATCTCGCCGCGGCGGCGGCGGAGTTCCTCCCGCAATTCCCCCATCGAATCGACGATGCTCTCGCGGATCGGGAACAGCAGCTCACGGATCGTGCCCGCGTCTTCGTCGTCGATGAGATTGAGCTGCCGCAACCGCGCCAGTGCGGAAAGGGAGTCGTTTGCAGCCTTTAGACTGCGTTTGAGATAGGCGATTGTCATTCCGACCTCCGAGAGATCATCCCCGCAAAGCGCGGCGGCCAGCTTCGCACCGCAGATGGCGGCCCGGGTCGCGAGTTCGACCGCGATGGGATGGTCCTTCAAGGCCTCGCGCTCCTCGACGAGCATGAAAACGCGACGGTTCAATTCCATCGTCTGCATGTAGAGCTCGGAATTCTGAAGTTCGTCGATGGCATCCTCGTCGTCCCCCTCGACGTCGGAATCCTCGTCATCCTCCGCGGAATCCCGCCAGTCCTCCGAGTCGTCGTCCTCCTCCCCGTTCCAGCCCATTTCCCTGGCAATGATCTCGTCGCGGTCGGGGTGCCTCTCGTATTTTTCGAAGAGCTGAAAATACTGCTCGGTCTTCCGATCCTGCTGCTGGAGGAACCGCTCCCACTGATACTCGTCCCAAAGCTCGGGACACCCG
>CALGTD010000120.1 GCA_937901895.1 uncultured Spartobacteria bacterium
GAGGTTGAGTCGGCCGCCGGCAAACTCGGCCGCGCGGAGACGGCGACCGATCCCGCGCCCGTCGAAATGATCGAGACGACGATCATGCTGAAGCCGCCGGAGCAATGGCGGAAGGGAATGACCAAGGAGAAGATCGTCGCCGAGCTGTCGGAGAAATTGAGCGTGGTTCCGGGATACGTGCCGGGATTTCTCCAGCCGATCGAAAACCGGATTCTCATGCTCGCCACGGGCATCCGCGCGCAGGTCGGCGTGAAGATCCTCGGCGATGACCTCGATCAACTGCAGCGCATCGCGCTCGATGTGGAGAAGGTTGTGCGCAAGGTGCCGGGCGCGGTCGGCGTCGCCGCCTCGCGCGTGCAGGGCAAGCCGTATGTGGAGATCCTGCCCGACCGGCTCGCGCTCGCGCGGTATGGACTGCAGATCCGCGACCTGATGGACGCCGTGGAGATCGGGCTCGGCGGACTCAATGTGAGCACGACGATCGAAGGTCGCGCGCGTTACCCCATTCAGCTTCGACTGGACCGCGCCGAACGCGAGGACATCGAGCGGATCGGGGACATTCTCCTCACGACGGGGGATGGAAAGGCCGTGCCGCTTGGTCAGGTCGCGACGGTGCAAAGGTCGGTCGGCCCGAGCGAGATCTCGAGCGAGAATGGGCTGCTGCGGGTGTTCGTGCAGAGCAATGTGCAGGGACGCGATCTCGGTGGATTCGTGCGGGAGCTGCAGGAGCGGATCGCCGCGGAGATCGAGTTGCCACCGGGAGTGACGATCGAGTGGAGCGGGCAGTTCGAAAACCAGCTTCGCGCGAAGCGCACGCTCCAGCTGATTGTGCCGATCGTGCTCGTCGTGATCTTCATGCTGCTGACGATGGTCTTTCGCTCCGGTCTCGAGGCGGCGCATGTGATTCTCGCGGTGCCGTTCGCGCTGACCGGCGGCGCGATCCTGCAGTTTCTCCTCGGCTACGATTTCAGCGTGGCCGTGTGGATCGGCTACATCGCGCTGTTTGGCACGGCGATCCAGACCGGCGTGGTGATGGTCGTGTATCTCGAGGCGGCGCTCGAACGGAAACGGCGCGAACGCGGCGCGAGCTTCTCCCTCGCCGATCTGCGCGACGCTGTGATGGAAGGCTCGATGCTGCGTTTGCGGCCGAAGGTGATGACGGTGGGCACGGTGATCGCGAGTCTGATGCCGATCATGTGGAGCACGAAGACGGGCGCGGAGGTGATGAAGCCGCTGGCGGCTCCGGTGATCGGCGGAATGTTCAGCAGTCTGCTGCACGTCCTCATCGTGACGCCGGTGATCTTCTGCTGGCTTCGTCGCCGGAGGTTTCGAATCAACGAAACGACCGGATAATTCTGGTCTCGCACCCGCCGGGAAGGAAAACTCGCTGGCGATGATACGACTTCCCCTCATTCTCGCATGTTTTCTCCCGGCGGTGGCTCTGGCGGATCTCCCGCCGTGGGCGATCGGACCGTTCCATCGGCCTGCCGCAGGAAATCCCGTGATTTCTCCGAACCCGGATTCCGCATTCAAATGCCCATTGCAGGGCGAGTCGGTGCACTGGGAGGCGCTGCACGCATTCAACCCTGCGGCCGTCGTCCGGAATGGAAAAATCTGCGTGCTCTATCGTGCCGAGGACGACACCGGCGAAATGCGCATCGGCGGCCACACGTCGCGAATCGGACTGGCGACGAGCGCGAACGGCATCGATTTTCAGCGTCGTCCGGCTCCGGTGTTCTTTCCGGCCAACGACCGGCAGAAGGACGCCGAGTGGCCAGGCGGATGCGAGGATCCCCGCGTGGTGGAATCCACCGACGGCACGTATGTGATGCTCTACACGCAGTGGAACCGGCGCACGTTCCGTCTGGGAATCGCGACCTCGAAGAATCTCGAGCGCTGGGAGAAGCACGGCTCGCCGTTTGCCGGGACGAAGTTCGAGAACCTGAAGACGAAATCCGCCGGCATTCTCACGAAGATCCAGGGCGGACGGCTGAAGGCGGTCAAGCACCAGGGCAAATACTGGATGTATTTCGGCGAGAGCGCGATCAGCATCGCGACATCTCCCGACCTCATTCACTGGACGCCGCTGACCGACGAGAACGGAAAACTCCGTGAGTTTATCAAGCCGCGCGCGGGGCATTTCGACAGCATCTTCACCGAAGTGGGGCCGCCTCCGGTGCTGACCGAGCACGGTATCGTCGTGATCTACAACGGAAAGAATGCCAGCCGGAACGGTGATCCCAGCCTCGACGGCGGTGCCTACGCGGGAGGGCAGGTGCTGTTTTCCGCGGACGACCCCACCAAGGTGCTCGAGCGGCTCGACAAGCCGTTTTTCCGGCCCGAGGAGGAGTTCGAGCGGACCGGCCAGTATCCGCAGGGCACGACATTTCTCGAAGGGCTCGTGTGGTTCGGAGGCCGCTACTTCCTGTATTACGGCTGTGCGGATTCGCTCGTCGGAGTCGCGATGACTCCGGAGCAGACCGGAGCGCGATAATCGCGATCGGGGTTCTTTTGCTTTTCGGTGCGGGAGAGCGCTGCTATACGCTCCCCCGTGTCGAGCAACCCGGTTTACTCCCTCTTCGCCACGCCGAAGAGCTTTGGCCCATTCCTCCTGCGCATGCTGCTCGCCGCGGTGTTCGTTTACCATGGAGGACAAAAGGCGTTTGCGTGGTTTGATGGTCCCGGCTGGTCGGCGACGATCGCGAACTTCAGCGGGGAGAATGGAATGGGATTTCCCGTCTGGGTCGCCCCGGCGGTGATGTGCATCGAGCTGGCGGGCGCGGTCGCGATGTTTTTCGGAGTGCTCACCCGAGTGGCGGCGCTGGGCCTTGCCGGAGTGATGGCGGGCGCGGTGTTTTTCGTCCATGCGGGGGATGGGATCGCAGCAAGCGAGTATGCGTTCTCCCTGATGATCGCTGCGCTCTCTCTGGTGTTCCTCGGAGGAGGAAGGTTTTCGGTCGACCGCGCAGTCAGCGCGCAACTGATTCCATCCTGGGACTGAAATGGAGACCGACCGGGTTCCGGGCGATGCCCCGGCAGTCGATTGGGAGAACTGGACACCGACCGAGCGGGCGACGTTGTGCTTTGTCGTGCGCGACGGACGGATTCTCCTGATCCGCAAAAAGCGCGGGCTGGGCGCGGGAAAGGTGAATGGTCCGGGCGGACGGATCGAACCGGGGGAGTCCGCACGGGACTGTGCGATCCGCGAAACGCGCGAGGAACTTTGCATCGAAGTGGTGAAACCCGAATTGCGCGGCGAATTGCATTTTCAATTCGTCGATGGCTATGCGCTCCATTGCGCGGTGTTTGTGTCGCCTGATTGTCTGGGGGAGCCGACCGAGACGGACGAGGCGGTTCCTTTGTGGACCGATATTCATGCCATTCCCTTCGACGAAATGTGGGCCGACGACATCCACTGGCTGCCGGGCATTCTCGAGGGACGCAATTTTCAAGGATACTTCGTATTCGATGGGGAGCGGATGCTTTCCCACCACGTGGAATGGCACGATTCGCCACTGGACGAATGGAACCGTTCTGATGTAACATGCTGATAGCAAGCGCATTGAAAACTCATCAAAAATTTTTGAAATTTTCCTTGCGACGCATGTCCGGTTTGCTACTTTTTGTCCATCGCAAGATTGTTCTGGGGGGAACAACAGCCCGTCGCACCATTCGGTCGCGGCGGGCTGTATCTTTTCCGGCGGAAATGAATTTTTTCTGAATTCATTCGACCTTTTCAGACCGTGGCCGACGATTCTTCCACCGAACAGCGCCCGACCCGCCGACGCAGACGCTGGCCCTGGTTGGCCGCCATCCTGCTGGCGGTGCTCTGGTTTGGACACGAGCCCGCCTTGAAGTGGGCGGTGAATTGGGGACTCCACCGTGCCGGAGAGGAACTCGGGCTCCGAATCGAGATTGGTTCGATGCGTCTGCATTTGTTTGTGCCGATCGAACTGCGCGACGTCCGCTTTCAGGTGACCAATCCGCCTGCGTCGCGGACGGACGTGACCGCCCGACTGATCCGGATCGAGACGAAGTCGCTCTGGGGAATCCTGTTCGACGATGACGGCCGGGTGATTCGCCGGGCATTGGTGGACTCGCTCGACGGAACCTTCGACTTCCGATCGGAGGCGATTATTCCGCAGCCGCTGCCGGAGTTCACACCGGAGCAGGATCGTCAGATTGCAGCGTGGATTTTGCGGTTTCTTCCCCTCGACATCCGGATCGACACGAGCAACGCCGTGTTTCTCGCGGACAACCAGTCCTATACGGTGCAGGGGCTGGATGCGACGTTCATCGAGAGAGGCACCGGGCGGCTTTCCATCCGGGAGGCGATTCTCGAGATCGGTGATTTTCGGCGGGAGATTCACGACGGGGTTGCAGTGACCGCATGGAAGAACGGCGCCATGTATGCGTCGGATCTGCAGCTTTGGGACGGCCTGGTGATCCGGGAGTTCATTGCGAACTACGTGCGTCCCGGTGGGATCACGCTCGATGCGGATCTGGGCGTCGCCGAAGGAACCGTGCGACTGAACATTGCCTTTGCCACGGAGAACCGGATGCCGTTGCTGGACGCGGCGCTCGCCGTGACGAACGTGCCTCTTCAGCCGATCCCGGGCTGGGTGGGACTCGACGCCACGGCAAGTGGCGTGTTGCGGGACGCCCGCGTGCGCTTCCGCGGAAGCCCTGACAACATCGTGGACTCCGAGCTCTCCGTGCGGGTGGCCGCGGAGGAGGTGCGCTGGAACGACCGCGGATGGGAGTCGCTCGTCGTCGGGGCAAACTACATCGGGCGTCGAGTGTATCTGTCGTCGTTCGAGCTGGCGCAGGCCGGCAATCACATTTCGGCAAACGGCGAGGTGACGATCCCGGCGAATCTTGAGGAACTTCCCAACTCCCGCTTCCTGCTGAATCTCTCCGCGGATGTGCACGATCTGCGCGAACTGGCGGCGCTGGCCGGCCCTCCCTTCGACGAAATTTCCGGCAGGCTCTCGCTTCATGGTTCGGTGAGCGGCGAGGGCGGGGCGATCGATGGTTACCTCGAAGGAGAGGCGAGTGGAGTCGAATACAAGGGTCTGGCGCCTTCCTCCGCGCGCATGTCGGTCGTGATTGCCGGAAACACATTCGAGGTGCGGTCCCTGCAGCTGTGGAGCGGTGACGACCACGTGTCCGCGCGCGGATCGATCGACCTGCGCGCGCCACACCGGTATTCCGGCGAACTCACCGGATCGATCGCCGACATCGGGCTCTATGCCCCCTATGCCGGTGATGCGATTGCGGAGGCGATTTTCACCGGCGCGGCGAACTTTCAATGGCAGGGCGATGGCACCGAGACCGCCCACTCCGGCGCGTTTCAGGTGAAGCTCGACAATGTGATGACGTCCGCCACCCCGACGGGACTCAGCGGGGAGTTTGCGGGAACCTATTCGCCGGAAAATCTCCATTTCGGCACGGTTCATCTCACGCACGGCATGCTGGATCTGGATGCGCGGCTGACGATCGCGGCGAGCGGAATCCATGTCACCGACCTCGCACTGACCCGGCGGGACGTGAAGATTCTCGAAGGCGAGGCGTTCGTTCCGCTGAACCTGTTCGCCCTCGGTGAGGGAGGGAGTCTTGCATCCGCACTCGACACAACGACGCCCGTCCATGCGACGTTCCAGTCGGGAGACCTGTCGATCGCCGATCTCAGCCTGATGGTTGGCCAGGAAACGCCCGTGACCGGCCGGCTGCGCGTCTCTCTTTCGGCGAGCGGTTCGCTTCCCGAACTGCAACTGACGGGTGGCATGACGGGACGTGACATCACGGTGCAGACCGAGGATTTCACCGTCCCGCCGACCTCGATCGATGTTGCGCTGGATTCCGCGGAAGGCCGGCTGGCACTGAACGGTTCCGTCGCGATGCGCGGGTTCCAGCCGCTCACGCTCTCGGCGGGGATGCCTTTTGCGTTCGAGGAAACGAAGGACGGCGGTGTGCGTCTTTTCAAGGAGGACGCCCCCATCGAAGCGACGCTGGCGTTTCCGGCTGCCAGTCTGGAGATTCTTCGTCCGTGGCTGCCGGCGGCGCGCCACATTGGAGGAACGATCGCGGGCAGCCTGAAAGTCGAGGGAACGCTCGCCGCGCCAAGGATCAACGGCGAGGTCACGCTGCGTGGAGGGGACCTCGAGATCACGACCGAGACGCCACGCATCAGCGCGCTGAATGGCCGGCTGACCTTCGCGGATTCGCGGATCAACTGCGAGTTCCTGCGTGGCACGGTCGGCGCGGGTCCGTTCGAAATCACGGGCTGGGCCGATGTTTCGACCCCCGCGGATCCTGAGGTTCAATTCACGATGAAAGGGACAAAGGTCCTGCTTGCCCGTGACCCCGGTCAGCGACTGCGCGCGGATCTCGACCTGACCGCGCGGGGGAAGGGAGCGTCCGGCGAGATTTCGGGTTCCGTCCGTCTGGTGGACGGACGCATTTTCCGCCGGCTTGAGGTGACCCCGTTGCTCGTGCCGAGCCCCGAGCAGCAGCAGGATCTGGAGATTCCCACGTTCTCGGGTCTCGTTCCGGATCCGTATGCGGCGTGGAAGCTGAACGTGTCGGTGGAAAATGGCACGCCGTTCCTGCTGATGGGCAACCTCGCGACCGGCGAGATTTCCCCCGAACTCACCCTGTCCGGCACGCTGGGAAAACCCTTCGCGGCCGGCACGGTGACGCTGCGTAATCTCCAGGCCTACCTCCCGGCCTCGACGCTGATGATTCCCGAGGGCCGTATCTACTTCACCGAACAGCGTCCGTTCATGCCGATCATGGACGTCCGGGCGCGGGCGGAGGTCTCCGGATACAACGTGCAGATGTATGCCTACGGCGCGTTGAGCGAAACGAATCTCGCGCTGCGTTCCGATCCGCCACTCTCGCAGGAAAACCTCATCTTCCTGCTCACGACCGGTTTTGTGCCGACCGGCATGAGCGGCGCGGGCCTTGGCGAAGCGGCCGCCGGCCAGGGCGGCATCATTCTCCTGCGCAGCCTCGCCCGGCAGGTCGAACCGCTCGGGATCGATCTGAACGACTTCGTGAACCGGCTCACGGTGAGCGTGGTGCCCCCGCAGGATGCCTCGCAACAGTCGTCCTTGGTGAGCGAACTTCGGCTCACTGATGGATTCTCGCTCACGACGGGGCGTGACGGATTCGGGTTCTACAACGCCGGGGTGCAATACACGATCCGGTTTCGATGATTTGGCGGGCTCTGTTGCTGGCGGCGGGGCTTGCCGGCGCCGCGGCGGCGGAGAACGGGGAGAACGGACGGGTCGAATTCGAGGGGAACGAATCCTACAGCTCCGCGCATCTGCTCAACGTCCTTGAACGGCGATACTATGTTTCGCTGCGTGGAGACTTCGGGGTGACGGATGCGGACGACGCCGCGTATTTCCTGCGGACGTTTTATTTCTCGCAGGGATTTCGCGACGCGAGCGTGCGGTATGACTACCACGGCACGCAGCCGCCGTCGGTGCTCTTCCAGATCGACGAGGGAAACCAGAAATACATCCGCAATGTCACCTTTGAGGGAGAGTCCGCGCTCGCTGCGCAACGAATGCGCGACATTTTCGACGCGGCCGTGAGGCAGGCGACGCTCCGCCCGTTCGGTCGAATGCGTTATGTTGCCACGGCCGTCGATGCGGGCGCGGCGGCCATCTCCGCCGCACTGGCCCACCGCGGCTATCTGCTGGCGGAAACGCATGTGGAGGACTCCGCGATCGAAGGACGATTCGTGGATCTGCGCGTCGAGGTCCGGCAGGGCATCCAGTATTTCGTCCGCGACGTCACGTTCGAGAATGCACCCGTCTCGGAGGAGGAATTGCGCGGCGTGCTGAAGGATTATCTCGATCAGCCTTACCGGCGAAACGAGGAGCAGCTCATGCGCACCCGGCTCGAGGACTGGCTGAGGAACCGCGGCTATCTCGATGCGGAAGTCGCGGTTGATACCGACCTCGATGTCGAAGGCGGCGTGGTGCGGATGGACTTCGACATCGAAGCCGGACGCACCTATACGATCGGTGAGATTCGGGTGGAGGGTGCCGAGCGCACGCACGAGCGCGAGATTTTGAGCCGCTTTGCGGTGAGGTCCGGTTCGCTCTACGACGCATCGAAGATCGACGAAGCGGCGCGCCGGCTCTGGTTCAGCGGAGCCTTCTCCGAGGCGGACGTGAAGCGGATCCCGAACTCCGACGGCACCGTCGATCTCGTGCTGTCCCTCCAGGAAACCTCCGCGAAACGGCTGCGTTTCGGCGCCGGTTACAGCCAGTGGGACATGGGGTTCCTCCAGGCTCACTACGTCGATCGCAATTTCTTTGGCACGCTGAACCGCTTCAACATCGACACCTACGTGTCCCAGCGCAGTTACGGCGTGAACGGTGCGATCACCGATCCCTGGTTGTGGGGCTCGGATTTTGAGGGGGCGATCGGCGGCTTCTTTGCGAGACGAGAGCTTCCCGCCTACCGCTCGCTCGAATACGGCGGCACGCTTTCGCTCACGCGTCGATACAGCGAACGCAACCTCACCGGTTACCGCATCCAATACGGCTGGAAGCGCGTGACCGATTCCGTGATTTTTGGTTCCAGCGAATCCGGGCAGGACGATCCCGACTACACGCTTGGAAATCTTACCTTCCGCCAGACCTACGACACCCGGAACGACATCCTCTCTCCGATGAAAGGGCTCTACGCCCATCACGAAGAGGAAATCGCCTCGCCCGTGCTGCTCGGTGATGTGTCTTTTGTGCGGTTCGAGGCTCAGTTCACCTATTACCAGCCGTTGCGTGAACTCACCACCGAGCGGCCGTTTGTTCCATTCCTCGTCTTCAACCACGCTGCGGGCGTTCTCTTTCCCTACGGCAGCACGAACGTCGTTCCCGTGCAGGAACGCTTCTTCCTCGGAGGTCCCAACACCGTCCGCAGCTTTCAGCTCGACGGCCTCGGGCCGAAGGATTCCGATGGCGACCCCGTCGGCGGTCGCGCGATGGTGCTTTTCAACCTCGAACTGCAGTGGCCGGTCTTCGACAACATCTACGTCGCGGCCTTTGCCGACGCTGGAAACATCTGGTCCGCCGCGTCGGACATCCAGCCCACTGATCTCAAGGTCGGCGTCGGGCCAGGACTGCGCCTTTACACCCCGCTCGGCGCCGTGCGCGTGGATTACGGATACAACGTGAACCGTCAGCAGGGCGATCCCATCGGTGCGTGGCAGGTGGGGTTTGGGTTCACCTTCTAGTCCCGGAAATCCAACGCGGTCGCTTCACGGAGAGCGGGCGGGCGTCGGCAGAATGTGGTCGTCAACCCGCAGTCCTCGACCGATCAATTCTGATCCAGCGCGAAGTCGATCGAGATTGTGTAGCCCTCGGCGGTGCCGAGGCCTTCGGGGAGGGGAGGGATCTTCGTGATGCGCTTCGCAAAGCGGATGACTGATTCGTCCATCACCGCGTTGCCGCTGGATTTCGTGATCTTCGCATCGACGATCGTGCCGTCGCGAAGAATGCGGATCGTGAGTCGCGACACATAGGTGTTGCCGTCTCCAAACAGCGACGTGGGTTGATCCCAGCCCGAGAACGCGTCGTGGATCAGCTCATGATACCAGCCAAAATCGGACTCGCCTCCGGAGCCGCTTTTCTCCGCCTGACCTGCGCCCGTCTTCCCGGCCCCGTCCCTGGTGGTGGCGGCCGCCTTCTCACTCGTATTCGGCGGTTGCTTTTCCGCGTCGGGTTTCGGGGTGGAGGATGGGGTGGCCTTGGGCGTCGCAGCTGGTGTGGCTTTCGGCGTTGCCTTGGGGGTCGCTTCGGGCGTCGGTTTTGGGGATGGTTTTGGGGATGGTTTTGGGGATGGTTTTGGTGTTGCGGTCGGAGTGGCCTTGGGAGTCGGCTTCGGGGTTGGCTTGGGAGTTGCGGTCGGCTCGGGAGTGGGCTTTGGGGTGGGCTTCGGAGTTGGCGTAGGCGTAGGCTTTGGTGTGGGCGTCGGAGTCGGCTTTGGTGTGGGAGTTGGCCTGGGTGTGGGGGTCGGCGTGGGTTTTGGGGTCGGAGTCGGCGTGGCGAAGGGGTTCTCTTCTTCGCCCTTGGGGATTGGCGTGGGTTTCGGCTCGGGTTCAGGCGTGGGCTCTGGTTCCGGCTCCGGTTCGGGAGTTGGGGCGGGTTTCGGCGTGGGCTCGGGTTCCTCCTCGATGATCTCGGGGACGGTGGTTGTGAACGCGCCGGCATCGAGCCAGAGCACTTCGCCGAATTCCTTCTTCGCCTCGAGGTTGCGGGAAAGGAAGGTCATCACCGCGACGATGAGCACGTGCACAAGCGCCACCGCGACGAACGTGAGCTGAAATCCGCGCCGGGCCCTGCTCCGCCGCGGGTCGCGAGTCCGCAGGCGGGCCATCAGGGCTGCGTGGTTTCCTCGGGATGCGTCATCACTCCGACCTTGGAGATGCCGACGCGCTTGAGGATGTCCATGACCGAGATGAAATCCTGAATGGGCAGTGTCTTGTGCGGACGCACGGCGACCGCGACCTCGGGAGACGCCGCCTTCAGAACGACGAGCTGTTCTTCGAGGGCGACCGCCGTGATTGGATCCTCGTCGAGCTTCATCGCGCCGTCCTTGTCGATTGAGACGATGTGGACTTCCGCGGGGTTTACCGCAGTCTGTGCGGTGGAACTCGTCGGCACCACGAGATCGATGCTGTTTTCGATGAGCGGCGTGGTGATCATGAAAATGATCAGCAGCACGAATGCGAGGTCGAGAAGCGGAGTGATGTTCAACTCCGTGAGTGCCGTGAGGTGACCGCGATCGGAATAGCGTCTCATCAGGCGGAATACTCGACGTAGCGGTGCTCGAGGGCGGATGCCAGCTCGGCCGCGAAGTTGTCGCACTCGACGATCACCGAGCGCACGCTGGTGACCAGGAAATTGTAGCCAAACATCGCCGGAATCGCGACGAGGAGCCCGACGACGGTCGTGATGAGCGCTCCCGAAACACCCGGCGCCATTGCGGCAAGGTTCGCGTTGCCGGCGGCGGCGATGCCTCCGAAGGCATCCATCACGCCCCACACCGTTCCGAGCAGCCCGAGAAACGGCGCGCCGCTGACTGCCATGGACAGGACGTTCATCTGCGACTCGAGCTCCAGTGCGGACTCGCCGACGGCCCGTTCCATCGCGGCGGTGACGGCGCGCATCTGCGCGGGGCTGATGCGATCGGACTCGCTCAGGCGCGCCCGAAACGTCTCGTCCACCTCGGTCGAACCAAGCATCTGGAAGCAAAACTCCGACACACCCGCTTCATAGATCCGATACAGCGGCGAGCCTTCGAAATGCACGCCGCTTTCGAAGATCCGCAACGGCTGCCGGTCGCGATGGAACAGCGCCATGAAACGCGCGGACTGCCGCTTCGCAAAGCGGAGCTGGCGGAATTTCGTCACCATCACCGACCAGCTGAAAATCGACGCGAAGAAGAGAGCGAGAAGGATCGCCTTTCCCTCGGCGGTCGACTCGGTAAAGGCGTAGTAGAGTCCGGTGCCCTGTTGGGCGAGGAGCAGCGGCCACGACGACATGCTGTGCATCGAATAGGCGA
The DNA here is from genome assembly GCA_937901895.1 of uncultured Spartobacteria bacterium. Lineage (GTDB taxonomy): Bacteria > Verrucomicrobiota > Verrucomicrobiia > Chthoniobacterales > JAATET01 > JAATET01. The sequence goes on from CALGTD010000120.1 coordinate 11,584, forward strand.
ACGCCGCGCGTGCGCAATGAATTTTCCATTTCCGAGCTGCGATTTTCCGGCTTGATTGCGGGCATGCCAGTGCGCAATGCCGCCGTTTTTCTTGCCATCGCCCTTGTTCTTCCTCTCCAGGCCCAGGACGCCCCGACGGAGAATAAATACGACATTGTGAGCAAGGTGTTTCGTCCGTTCTGGAGCGTGTTGCTCGTGGGTGGAAAGGACGCCAACAAGGCGGCGTCGTTCCGGATGGTGACGACGGAGGTCTCCGGCAGCCTGCCGAAGGAGTTTGTTGGCGCGACGCTCGAGGCGGCCGTGCAGTTTCCCAACAAGGTGAAGCTTTCCGCTCCCGTGCTGGGCGAGCAGGTCACCGTCTGCCGAAATGGAAACGACGTCTGGGCCGTGCCCGGAGAGAAAGTGGAGTATCTCCTCAAGCAGTTCGGCGGAAGGCTGCCGAAGCCGACGAAGAAGGCGGACACGCCGATCTTTCTTCCGGTGACCGCGCAACAGGCGGTCTTTCTGCCGGCGCTGTTCGTGCTCGACGATGCTAAGCAGTTCGAGGAACTCGACGGAGTGCAGACCCGGGTGATCAGCGGCGGGCTCATGCCGGATCTGGCGAAGGTCACCGACGCGGAGGATTTTCGCGCGACGATGTGGGTCGCGGCGGGCTACATCCCGAAGAAGGTGCAGATCGTGCGGCGGAATTTCACGATGACGGTCGCGATCGAGGATTTGAAATTCGCGGAGAAACTGCCCGCGAAGACGTGGCAGCCGCCGGAGGGGGAGGAGGATGTCTATCGCACCTCCGCCGACGTGCTCGAGCAGCTGCTTTTCGTGGTAATGAATTCGCTGGGGACCGGGGAATTTCCACCGCCCGCGGACGACGGCAACGAATGACGCCTCCCGGCATGTCCCTACGGGGACGCATGGTGACAATTCGTCCGCCGGAGTTATGCTGATCGCGTGAGCGAGCATTGCTGCGGGTGCGCCGGCCATGCGCACGAGCCGGTCCGGCCAACCATGGAGTGGTTCTGCCCGATGTGTGCCGGCGTCGAGTCGGACAGGCCGGGATCCTGCCCGAAATGCGGAATGGCGCTGGAGCGAAACCCGACCTTCCGGCGCGCGACGGTTTACACCTGCCCCATGCATCCGGAGATCCGGCAGGATCATACCGGCAGCTGCCCGAAATGTGGAATGGCGCTCGAGCCCGCCGACGCAGCGTCCGAGGAAGAGGATGGCGAACTGCGCGACATGCGGCGCAGGTTCTGGATCGCGCTGCCGATGGCCGCGGTGGTCTTTGCGCTCGCGATGTCGGAGCATGCCGTGACGGTTGTTCCTCCGCACCTTTCCGCCTGGATTCAATTTGTCCTCTCCACTCCGGTGGTTCTCTGGGCGGGTTGGCCGTTCTTCGTGCGGGGCGCGAGGTCCATCGCGGCGAGGAGTCCAAACATGTTCACGCTCATCTCGCTTGGTGTGGGTGCGGCGTATGGGTTCAGCGTGGTCGCGTTGCTGGTTCCGGGTGTGCTGCCCTCCGCCATGCGGGATCACGGAATGGCTCCCGTTTATTTTGAAGCGGCGGCGGTGATCGTGGTGCTCGTGCTGCTCGGGCAGGTGCTCGAACTCCGGGCGCGCGCCGCAACCGGAGAGGCAATCCGCGCGCTGCTGGACCTTGCACCCGCAATGGCGCATCGCATCGGAGACGCGGGGGAAGCGGACGTGCCGCTCGAACTTGTGCAGGCCGGCGACCGGTTGCGTGTGAAGCCCGGGGAAAAAATCCCCGTCGATGGCGAGGTGATCGACGGTTCCAGCACGGTGGACGAGTCGATGCTCACCGGGGAACCCGATCCCGTGCAAAAGGCTCCCGGCTCAAAACTAGCCGCAGGCACGTTGAATGGCAGTGGCAGCCTCGTCCTACGTGCGGAGAAGGTCGGTTCGGAAACCCTGCTGGCGCAGATCGTCCAAATGGTCGCCGATGCGCAGCGGAGTCGAGCGCCGATTCAACGGGTGGCGGACGCGGTGGCGGCGTGGTTCGTGCCTGCCGTGGTGCTGGTCGCAGCGGTCACCTTTTTCGCGTGGCTGTTTTTCGGACCGGTGCCTGCGCTGGCCTACGCTGTGGTGAATGCGGTGGCCGTGCTCATCATTGCCTGTCCGTGCGCGCTTGGGCTCGCCACTCCAATGTCGATCATGGTCGGCGTCGGTCGTGGAGCCTCGCTCGGCGTCCTCGTGAAGGATGCCGAGGCTTTGGAACGGCTGGAGAAAGTGGACACCCTCGTCGTCGACAAGACAGGCACGCTCACGGCGGGACGTCCCTCGGTCACGGGGATCGTGTGCGCAGAGGGCGTCAGTGAGGAGGCGGTGCTGGAAACCGCAGCGTCGGTCGAGACCCGCAGCGAGCATCCGCTGGCGGGGGCCATTGTCGGCTCGGCGAGGGATCGGGGCATCGCGATTGCGGAGGCGGAGGAATTCGACTCCGTGGCGGGCGGCGGCGTATCGGGCCGGACTGGCGGTGTGGAAGTGCTGGCGGGAAAGCGTGACCTGCTTGCCGCCCGCGGAGTCAAGGGATTGGACGATATCGACGTGACGGCGCTTGAAGGCCGCACGATCGTCTGGATTGCGCGAGCCGGCAGGGCGATCGGTGCGCTTGCGTTGTCGGATCCGATCAAGGAGACAACGCCCGAGGCGATTCGCGCACTGCATTCGCTCGGAATCCGGATCTCCATGCTGACCGGGGACAACCGTGCGACGGCGGAGCGCATCGCGCGTGAGCTCGCAATCGACGACGTGACCGCCGGCGTGGATCCCGCGCAAAAACACGAGAAGGTGCGGTCGTTGCGCGAGGCCGGTGCGGTCGTTGCGATGGCGGGAGATGGAGTGAACGACGCGCCGGCGCTTGCCGCCGCCGATGTCGGCATTGCGATGGGGTCCGGCACGGATGTCGCGATGCAGACCGCCGGAGTCACGCTCGTGAAGGGGGACCTGCGCGGGATCGTTCACGCCATCGCGCTCAGCAGAGCGACGATGCGAAACATCCGGCAGAATCTTCTGTTCGCGTTCCTCTACAACTCCCTCGGCGTGCCGATCGCCGCCGGCGTGCTGTATCCGTTCTCCGGTCTGCTGCTCAGTCCGATCGTGGCCAGCGCGGCGATGGCGTTGAGCAGTGTGTCCGTGATTGGAAACGCACTGCGGTTGAGGAAGCTCGCCCTCGAATAGGCCGGGGCAGCTCCGCGGTCAGGCGGGGAGGTGGAGGAATCGTCCGCAGTTCGGGCAATGGACGATTGTCTTGTCGGCCTGCACCACGAGTGCGGTCTGCGTGGTGACCTTCATGTGGCATCCGGTGCAGACGCCGTGCTCGAGTTCCGCGAGAGCGACACCGTTCTTGCTCTTGAAAAGCCGCATATACTGGTCGAGCAAATCCTCGTCGAGCCCCTCGGTCAGCGCGGCACGTGTCGTCTGCAGTTCCTTGACGCGCGCCTCGATGTTCGCCGCCTTTTTCGCGAGTTCCTCGATTTGCGTCTGCAGTCTCGCGCGCTCCTCGGAGTGCTCGCGCTCGGCTTCTGCAATGGCGGGCTTCAGCTTTTCGGCCTCCTCCATGAGCTCGAGTTCGCGATCCTCGATGCCGACGATGACCTTTTCCGCGGCGGCGATCTCGTGCCCGAGTGCTGCGAATTCCTCGTTCTTGCGCGTCTGGAACTGCTGCGCCTTGTAGCGCGTGATGGCGTCGCGTTTCGCCTGTGCTTCGACTTCGAGGGTTTTGCGTTCGACTTCGATCTCCTTCATCCGCGTCTTCGCAGCCTCGAGGCGCGCGGCGGAGTCGGCGATCTGCTTTTCCTTGATCGCGCGTTCGCCGGGAATGGCGTGGAGTTCGAGTTGGAACGTGCGGATCCGCTGGTCGCGTTCCTGGAGAGTGAGCAGTTTTTCGATGTCGGGAAGCATCCGGGCGCGCATGGTCGCGGATTCGCGGCGGCACGGCGAGCCCGATTTTCAGGGAACGAAAGTTGCTCGACATCGAGGCGCTGAATAAAGCACCAACTTGCCCGTCATTTCTTCTCGATGCCGTCGTCCGAACCTGCAAATGCCCCTGTGGCCGCCGTCACCGGGAAGAAGAGTTCCTATCTTCCCCAGCTCGACGGACTTCGTGGCATTGCGATCCTCTCGGTGCTGATTCATCACTTCGACGTGCATCTTCCGCGATGGCTCGACTGGGGGCCGATCGGTGTTCGCACCTTTTTTCTGCTCAGCGGCTATCTGATCACGCTCTCGATCTGGAAGCTGGGAGTCCCTTCGGAAAACGGGCGCGCATACTGGACGAATCTGAAGGCGTTTCACGTGCGTCGCATGGTGCGACTCACGCCGGTGCTCTACATGATGCTGCTGCTCGGCGTGGTGATGGGATTGCCGGAATACCGGGACGGCTTTCTGTGGCATGCCGGTTTCCTGAGCAACTTCTACGTGCTGCATCTGGACTACTGGCCGGGCGGTGCCTCGCACCTGTGGTCGCTCTCCGTGCAGGAGCAGTTTTATTTGATCTGGCCGTTCGTGATTCTCGTCACGCCCCGCAAATGGCTGCCGTGGGTTCTCGCCGGATTTGTCGTGTTTGCGCTGGGATACCGGATTGTTCTGATGCAGTCCGGCGCGTCTGTCTTCTACCGATGGGTGATGATGCCGGGTGTGATCGACAGTTTTGCGCTCGGAGCGCTGATTGCGTGCTGGAAAAGGGCCGGCCGTCCGATTCCGCTGGCGTCGGGGGCGTTCGGCATGATTGTCGGGCTTTTTGCAGTCGGGTGCTTCATTGCGGCGCGGCAGCTGCGTTATGCGCCCGAGGTTGCTTCGTGGATGGGAGTGACCGAGACCCTGGAGAATATTTTCCTCGGTTGGGTGATGTTGCGCACGATCGAGGGGTGGCGGGGAATCGTGGGGCGGATCTTCGAGATGCCGTTTCTCGTGCATGTCGGGAAGATCAGCTACGGGCTCTACGTGTTTCACGTTCTGGTGCACATCGCGATTGGTCCGTGGCTCGAGCGCGCAGGCATCACGCGCGAGGATGACATCGTCCTTCGGACGTTCATTCTGGTCGCGCTGTCGATGATCGTGGCGTCGATGTCCTATCGCTACATCGAGATGCCGCTCGCGGGGTGGATCAGGCGGGTTGGAACCGGTCAGATCAAACCGGCCGGCAAGGTCGCTCCGACCCTCGGATAGGCGAGTGCGTCATTCCCCGCGATTCCGGCCCGCCCCGCTTTGTTGCTCGACACCGTGGGGCGTGGAATCGGAGAGTTCGTGGTGATGAAAAAGGCCCTGCTCGTTGTTGTCGTCCTTGCACTGCTCGCCGCTGCCGGCGCCTTGCTGTTTCTCGGCAAGCGGGGGATCTCGGATGGTGCCGCCCTGCTTCCTGCGAACACCGTCATCTACGCGGCGATCCCGGACGTCGCACGCACGAGCCAGCGGTGGCCGCAGACCGCACTCGCAAAGATCGCCGCAGAGCCGGCTGTCGCAGAATTCTTCGCGCGGCCGCTCACGACATTCGGAGCCGGCGGAGGCGGGGAGGCCGCGGAGATTCTCGCACGCCTCAAGCCGGGCCGCTTTTTCGTTGCGCTCACGTCCCTGGGCGACGCCCCGCCGGAAGGAGTCCTCGGATTTCAATACTTTGGCGGGCAGGAGAGCCTCACGGCGGCAATGGAACGCCTGCACGCTGAACTGGCCGCGAGATTTCCGAGCGAGTCCCGCTCCACCTCCGATTACCACGGAGTGACGATTACGTCATTTGGCGGACCGATGGCCGGCGTGCATACCGCGTCCCACGGAAACTGGGGTCTGCTTGCTTCGAGCGAAGCGGCGTTGCAAGGCATGCTCGACCGCGCCGCTGGTCGCGACACATCCGACTCCCTTGCGTCGAGTGAGGTGTTCCGCAAGGTGATGTCCCAGCTCCCGAGCGAGCCGGACTTTGTCTGGTTCGCGGACTTCCAGCCCATCTTCGATCTCCTGCTTCGCGTTGGCGAGCAGCAGGGTGGGGATGTGAATGAAGCCCAGATTGCCCAGATCCGGAAGCTGAAGGCCGCCGGTGGCTCGCTGTTGTTTGCAGGCGAGGATCAGCGCGAGATGTCGTTCGCGCTGATGGATGACATTCCGAAACTGCCCGCGTTGAATCACGCGCTGATGGAACTCACCGTGCCGGACACCACGGTATTCATCGAGTCCGCGGTGGATCGCGAAACGATTTCCAGCGAGGACTATCTCCAGACGCTGCCGGAGCCCGTGCAGGAGTTTCTGGCCGACGCACAGCTTGATGGCGGCAGACTAGCGTCTGTCCTCGGCGATGAAATGGGAGCCATTCTGAAGTGGGGGGCCGGAGCCATGATTCCCTCCGTGCTGGTCGGAGTGACCATCGAGGATCGCGCACGCGTCGACGAAATCGTCACCGGCGCCGTCGCCAGGGATGACCTCGACGTGACGGTGCGCGAGTCGCATGGCGCGAAGGTTTTCGAGTTTCCTTCTTTCGGCGGACTGCAACTCGTCAGCCCCGCGGTGGCCATCACTGATCGTTTCCTCCTGGCGTCGCTGACCATCGATGAACTCGAGCGCGTGCTGGACAGCAACGACGGCGGGAAGGACGCGAAGACGTTGAAGGACTCAGAGGCATTCAAGCCCGCGCTTGATCTTTATCGCGGGAGCAATCAGGCGTTCGCGTTTATCGACGCGAAGACGATCTTCGAAAACATCTACAACCAGCTTCGTCCGATCCTTGTGATCGCAGGCACGATGTCGCCCGATATGGCAAAAGTCATCGATGTCGAGAAGCTGCCGGATACCGAGGTGATCAGCCGGCACCTCTCGCCAATCCTTTACACGAACCGCCAGACGGCGGATGGGATCATTGTCGAAAGCTCAGGCCCGATCACGTTCAGCCAGGGTGCGGGACTGGTCGGTGTCGGTGCAGCATTCTTCATCGTTTCGCAGCTCGGCGCCACTTTCGGAAACTGACCGCGAAAAAATTCCTCCGAGGCGCGCTTGCAATCGGGAAGCCGCCCGCTATGCTCCGACTTCCCACCAAGCGGCTGGATAGCTCAGTTGGCAGAGCAGAGGACTGAAAATCCTCGTGTCGGGGGTTCGATTCCCTC
>CALGTD010000121.1 GCA_937901895.1 uncultured Spartobacteria bacterium
CCAACCGGTTTTACAGGCATGTGCAAAAGGCGGATTTCATAATGTCGCGCTTGTCAAACCAACGAAAGAAAATGGCTAACAAGGCGCTGCAGCTAACCGCTGCCCGCCGTTCAGTTGAGATGGGTTTATCTACGCTATCCGTTCCGTCACACTTCCTGCTGTCGCTACGCTCCGGGCAGGAAGTGCGCCGTCACTACCCGGAGCTTGCAGCGGAGCGCGGCCTACCGGGCAGGCGTAGGTGAGCTTGGACGTTCGGCTATCATGAAAATTGGATGCTTATCCTCTGCACTATTGTGTGTCGCACTGCTATTTGCTGTTTCAACGATAGCCCTTCTCATCGATGCCATCCCCACAATTCATTTCGATAGCTCGTATATTGGTTTCGCCTGGATCATATTCTCGATCCTGCTCTGTCCATTTGCCTTTAAGATTCGTTCGAAGCAGGAGCGCTTTTTCAGAGATCGAGCTTCTTGGATATACCTTCTGTCATTCACGCTACTCCTCATCGCCTGCTTTCTCGGTGCGATGACGTTGGCAGTCCGAAGCGATCTGTATGAACTACACCCCGGGCAGATCCTTACCGAAGCAGATATGGAAGATGCCATGCGAGCTGACAGGGGCATCTATGTATTCGTGAAGTATTTTGACCTCGCACTTTTCGTCAGTGGATTCCTTTTGGGAGCCATTGCCTTTTTCAGCCGCAGAAGAGCCGAACAAGGCGCTGCAGCCAACCCCTAGCAGCACCTCGGCGGTTATGTTCGGATTTCCGGTTCACAGACAACACTTCCACAAGAGTTCGGACGCCTGATCGGGGTAGCTGAGCTTGGCGTTAGGCAGAAAATATGAAATACTCCGACGGAACACTTGCGCGCCTAGGTGACATTGTGACGGTCCCTCTTGGTGATGGGCCGCACGAAGGACGGATTGTGATGCTCGGAGATACTTTGGAGCACCTTAATCTGGATTCCGAATTCGTGAAGTGGATTATCGAAGACAAGATCATGGATCGTGATACTATAGCGGTTCAATGGATCGGAAAGAATCCCCTCGCACATGATGACCCCAAATATGCACCTGTTGGAGACATATTATTCACTGGACTAGATGAAGATATTAAGAAGAAAAACTGAGCCTAACAATGCGATGGAGCCAATTCCGGTAAATGTCACGGTTCCTGCTTTCGCAGGCACCGCGCCATTTACCTCCATGGCTCATCTTTGACGTTAGGCCATAATAATGAATTCTCTATCGATCCCGTCATCCCAAGGTGGGCGCACATTTTCGCTTTCCAAGCGCAAACGCGACTATTTCGATGCATCGATTAGCGGAGATAGTCTTTCTGCCAAGAGAACCATCTATTCATATTTTTATGAAGACGCTTTCATTGAACTATTCGACTACATGGCAACCAACTGGAAAGGTTGGACTGGTGAAAAGACTTGGGAATCTGTGGAAGGTGAGCTGAAGCTCACAGCGACTTCGGATAAATTGGGACATGTGACATTGCTGATCAATCTGAGGAATCAGAACTCAGAAGACAATTGGGCTGTTCAAGCGCCTATATTTCTCGATTCAGGAAACTTGGATGAGATTGCTAGAAAAGTTCGATCGTTTTTCTGCGTTTCAGAAATACAGGCCTAACAAGACGCTGCAGCCAACCCCTAGCCGCCACACGGCGCCTTTGTTCTGACTTCCGATTTGTCGATCACATCTTTTCCAGAGTTCGGTCGCCTGTTCGGGGTGGCTGAGCTTGGCGTTCGGCTCCATTAAATGATCATCTTTGATATCATCGACGGACTTTTAGATTTTTCGCTTTCATGGAGACTCTACCTCTGTGCAGCCGTTTCTATCGGATTTGCTATCTTTCTCCATTATAGCTTCGGGGATCACATATGGGTGTGGTTCATCTCTATCCCTTCAGCAATCTTCGGCATCATTTTTGGATTCTATTGGCAGATTAAAGCCGACAGGCGATAGGGATTCAGAAGATCTTGATCCACGATTCAAAAACTCCAATACAGCCGAACAAGGCGCTGCAGCTAACCCCTAGCCGCCACATGCCGCTTTCCTACGACCGACCGGCTTTTCCATCACACTCACTCCAGAGCTCGGTCGCCCTATCGGGGTAGCTGAGCTTGGCGTTCGGCTAAATAATCTATGGCATTTCTCTATATTTCACCCGACGAATTTCGGAGCGAGATAACCACACGATACGGCGACAGCGTTTCGCCAGCCCTCTTTCGATGCCCCACGTCCTTTCAGCGAACCGACGAAGGTCGCGCAATGCATGAATGGATGATTGAAATCGGAACAGCATCTGATTTTCGTCCAATCGAAC
>CALGTD010000122.1 GCA_937901895.1 uncultured Spartobacteria bacterium
CGAAGCGTGGATCTATTTCGCCCGGCCGGCCGCACGATCGCAGAACGCCAAAAATATCTTCTGGCTGCACCACGACGGCGAGCTGCAGGGCGCCGCTCGGAATCTTTTCGCCGTGCTGCGTCGGGTGGATCGACAAGGCTACCGCTGTATCCATCTGGAGCGCGCCCCCGGACGAGGTCTCGCCGACGCCATCAACGACCGCCTGCAGCGCGCAGCAGCTCGCTGAATAAAGCGACGCAACGTCACGCCCCGAGGCTGCGCCCGGAAAAACGAACGCAGCCAGAGCGATGTCCGCTTACGCGCGCGCTTCCTCGTCCTTCGCCATCTCGACGTAGTAGTCCTTGTAGGACTTGTCGTAATACTGCGCGTAGTAGTATCCGGATACGGCGAGGTTCAGCCCGTTCAGCACCGCGCCGAAGCACGGCACGTTGGCATCGAGAAGTTTGGTCGCGGCAAACTGCGCGGCTTTGCGGCGCACCTTGTTGAAGAAGATCGTGAAGATCGAGCCGTCCACCAGCGGGAGGATGATCAACGCATCGCTCACCGCCGCGAGCGGAGGCGTGTCGATGAAGACGCGGTCATAACGCTTCCGGAGGTCCGAAAGCATGATCTCGAAGTTCTTGCTGTTGAGAATATGCGTCGGGTTCTTCGCGCGGCCGCCGGCGGCGATCACGTCGAGATTTGGCTGCAGGTTGCGCACCAGCACGTCATCGATGGTCGCCGAGCCCGCACAGATATCGATGACGCCCTTGAGATTCTCGATGCGGAACGACTTGTGGACATTCGGCTTCCGCAAATCGCAATCCACCACCACCACCCGCTCGCCATGCGCCGCAAACGTCAGCGCGAGATTCGTGGTGATGAAAGATTTTCCCTCGCCCGGCACGGTGCTGGTCGTGAGCACGCACTTCGCGTTCTTGCTCTCGTCCTTTAAACGCAGGCTCGAGTGCAGAGTCAGGAACGACTCCGCCACCTGCCGATCGGCGTTGTTCACGACGATCTGGGCCTTGTCCGGCTGCTCCATGCGCTTGATCTGCGGAATGATCCCGACGAGCGGCAGCCCCACCACGCCCTCGATGTCGAACGAGCTCTTCACGCGATCGTCGATGTAGGCCACGAAGAACGCGAACGCCAGACCCAGGCCAATCCCACCGATGAACCCCAGCCCGAGGTTCAGCGCAACCCGAGGAGAAACGGGATCCTTAAGCGGACGAGCCAGGTCCACAATACGCGCATTCTGCGTTTCGATCGTGCTGGTCATGGACGTCTCCCGCGTGCGACCGATGATCGATTGCAGGATCTGCTCATTGATCTGAAGCTCACGCGCCATGTTGTCGTATTCGACGCTATAGCGATCGAGGTTCAACGACTCCGCTTCCTGTGCCGCCAGTTGCGCCCGCGCCTCTCGATCGCTCCGCAATGCGGTTTGATATTCCGACTCGACTTGAGCCTCCGCCGATCTGACCGCGCGTTCGAGTTCCCGCTGGGTTTGAGCCGCAGAGTTTATCGCCTCGATCATTCGCGGGTGCTTGTCGCGATAGCGTTCGCGAAGTTGAGCCATCGCGATCTTTTGCGCCGCAAGCTGCTGCACAAGCTGGCTGATCAAGGGCTGGCTCGCGATAAAGGGCAGTTCCGTCAGATCGCCTCCCGTTTCCCGCCGCTCCTGCACCTGCTTCAGACGAACCTCGGCATCCCTGAGCCGGGCAGACGTCTGCGTGACGAGAGAATTGAGCGCCTTCAGCTTTTCGGTGACGATGTCCTTCCGCTCGTCCAGCGACACGAGATTGTTCTTGGCGCGATAGGCTTGGAGGCTGTTCGCCAGTTCATCGACCTTCTTCCGTTGCTGCTCCACCCGAACCTGGAGTTCCTCCACCGCCTTCATCGATTCATCCACCCGGAGACGCGCGTTGTAGGAGATGTATTCCTCAACGAAGATGTTGGCCACCTTCGCCGCTACGAACTGGTCCGGATGCCTGTATTGAATGAGAAGGATCAGCGTAAGGCGCTGCGGAACGATCTTCCGATTCAACGACAGGATTGAAAGCACCGAGGGCGACGGTTCATTCGCCTTCTCGTAGGGTGCCAGAAATTGCCTGAGATCGTCACCTTGGAGGCGTGCGGCGACCTTCTCGACAATCGTCGCACTTTCCAAGATCTTCACTTGCGTGTTCAGATCCTCGGCCGAACGAATCTCATTATCCACCACCGCCTGAACCTGCATGATGGTGGGATCACGGCGAAAAATCTGCACCGTCGCCGTAGCTTCATAGATCTTCTGCTGACTGAACGTGTAGACCAGCGTCGAGGAGAATACGATGAGGAAGACTACGACGATATACCAAACACGTTCCCGCAGGATCAGCATGTAGTCTTGAAATGTCCGTTGGGCGTGCCCGCCGGACTCTCCGTATCCAACCGTCGAATACCCGGCATAGCCGCCGCCGTAGCTGTAGCCGTATCCGTCCGAACCCGCTTGTTTAGAATCTTGATCCATGGTCGAGGCCCGCGCGTTTATAGGATACGCTCCGGCACGAAAATCACATCGTCTTGCATTAGGGGCCAAGCCTCCCGCGCGCTGCCTTCAATGATCTCGTCTGCATTGATGATGAAAGTGCTTATCTTGCCGTCCGCAATTCGCGTGAGTTTCACCTTACGGCGATCGGCCAGGCGACTAAAACCTCCCACGCGCGCAATCGCGTCGAGCAGTGTCAATCCTTGCTCTTGCGGAAACAGCACAACCCCGGGGGAATTTACCGAGCCGAGCACGTTTACGCTTCGTTGCGCATACTCGATGACGAACACATTGACCTGCGGATTCACCAAATAGTCCGCATCGTATAGTTCCCGGATGGTCTCCTGTAATTGCCGCACCGTTTTGCCTTTGACATCGATGGCGCCAATCAACGGCAGCACGATCCGATACTCCTGAGACACACGAACCTCTCGTGTGAGGTCTTCCTCTTGGAAGATCTGGACGCGAAGCAAGTCTAGTGCGTTGACGATATAGTCCGACTTGGCGTCGGTGGGCGCCACACCGGCCTCCCCACGCGGCCCATCTTGGGCAAACACCGCGGCCACAAGAAGCGCCCCCGCCAGCCATCTTAACGATCGTAACAACATAAAAAAAGCGGAAGAAGATCGCAGCGATCTTCTCCCGCAATCCAAGAATGAGGTCTCTTCGTCGGTTTAGAATCGAAGATTCGCCGCGACACTGAAGACGTTGGCGGTGAAGTCCGAAGTCGGAAGGTCGGAATCGTTTGAGCGATAAGAGTATGCACCGGAGAAGCTGACGTTTTCATTCAGCCGGTAGGTCGCCCCGAGATGGCCTTCAAAATAATCGTCAATTCGCGCAGGCGCCGCTTGGTAGTAATCAATCGCGCGATACGCCACGGAGGCGGTAACACTTAGCTCGGCGGAGATCGCCGTCGTCGACGACGCCCGGATCGCAAAATTTCGCTGCTGATGTCCCTGGGAATTCGTGTCGAAATCATTGCTCAGCCCCAGCAGCACACTGGTCTTTGGCGAGGCGGCATAGGTGAGACTGGAGTCCACGCCCAGCATCTCCTGGTCGCTCCGCCGCTGCACCTTGTGGGAGAAAGAACGCTGCGTCACACCCACGGCGAACTGGCCCGTGAGCTTCGGCGTAAACTCACCACGCGCACCGATGTTTAGAAAATGGTCCTTGGTATCGAAGCCGATGCTCTCCCAGCGATTGCGATAACGATAACCCAAGCTCAAATCCACCTTGGGCGTGATCTCATAGTAGTAGTTCACAGGAACAGTGATTACCTGCGAATCGCTAAATCCCGCTCGCTCGTAGGCGGTCTTCTGATATTGAACACCGAGCGCGATGCTCGATTTCTCGGTGACTGAAACCTCACCCGAACCACCAGTCGAAAACACGTCGCGAAGGATAAGAGCATCCACCAAGGTGGCGGGTCCAGGCAGAACATCCACGGTGTTCTGGTTCAATTCGGCAAAACTTGCATTGAACGACAACTTGGACTTCCCGTCGTCATATCGCGTGTTCAAGGACGCGCTCGCGAGCTCATCGTTCAGATCGTCGTGATCCGAATACACGGAGATGTTCTCAGAGATACTCAGCGTGCCTTGGGTGAGCGAATTTTTGCCGAACACCAGTTGCACGCCGGGGTTCACCTCGAAAATGGTGTCACTGCGATCACGGTTTTGAGCGTTTCCGGGCATGCTTCGGCCCGAAAGGAAAATATTGCTGTCCGACCGCACCCCTACAGTGCCCGTCAGAAACAGCTCTGCGTTGTCTCCGACCGGAACGGAGGCGTAACACGCCGAGGCCAGGGCAGCCGAGGCGAACAATCGGGTAATGGTCTTCATCTGAATGTCGAAGTTGGATGCTTAACGACGCCTAAGGCCACGATTCCCAGCGCATCCCTTGCAATAAGAAACGAAGAAGAGATGCGATATGGAGATCGGCAGCCGGCAGCCGATGCGCTCTTTAACCACCAAGCCCGTCGCCGACGCAAGGTATAATTTAGGGGTTTTACCTATCGGGAAAGGACCAATCCTCCCATCTCCGCCAAAAACCGCTCATTCTGCTCCCGCGTGCCCACCGTCACTCGCACCCATTCGGGCATCCCGTAAGCTCCCATGGGCCGCACGATAACCCCGCGACGTTGCAACGCATCGAACACCCGCGCCCCGTCGCGCACTTTCACCAGGACGAAATTCGCCACACTCGGCACCCATTCCAATCCTCGCGCACGAAACCCATCCTCCAACTGCGCCAAGCCGGCGCGATTTTCTCGCGCGCATCGCTCCGCGAATTCCGCATCGTCGAGCGCCGCCACCGCCGCCGCCTGCGCGATCGCATTCACATTGAACGGCTGCCGCACACGATTCAGGAACGCCGCAGCTTCCGGCGAAGCATACCCATAGCCAATCCTCAACGACGCCAGTCCGTAGATCTTCGAAAACGTCCGCAGGCACACCACCTTTCGTCCTTCGCGCAACAACGGCCGGAGATCCGGCGCCCGCTCCAGGAACTCCGCATACGCCTCGTCAAACACCACCACGACGTGCTCCGGCAGCCCCCGCGCAAACGCCAGCAGCTCCTCTTCCGAATTCGCCGTCCCCGTCGGATTATTCGGCGTGCAAACGAAAACCAATTTCGTCCGCTCCGTCACCGCCGCGGCCATCTTC
>CALGTD010000123.1 GCA_937901895.1 uncultured Spartobacteria bacterium
GATGGAGCGCGGGGTGTTGCCTGGCGAATGGGCGCGGCGGAGACGTCGGATGCAGGTCGGTCGTCATACATCGTTCCGATCCAGGACGTGCCGGCACTCGACGGCAAATATGACCTGGACCTGATCGCGGAGTTTTCCCCGAACGAACGGCGGCGGATCACGACGGTCCGGCGTGCAAAGTTTGCGGGATTCTGGAAGGGCGCGCTGCCTGCCGGGGCTACGGGAGTGTATGCCATGCTGCGTCCCGCGGGAGGCGGGGATCAAAGCTTTATCGGTTGGTCCGTGCCGGCGGCGGCGGACGGCGGAGGGAACCTGGTTCGGAATCCGGCCTATGCGCCCGGTGATGATGGAGGTCTTCCGGGCTGGACGTTTGAATCGACCTTTCAGTGGATCGAAAAGGGCGCTCCGGACGGTCGGGGTGCCGCTTTGGAACTCGATGTCCGCGGCGACCGTGCGTTGCTCAAAGCCGAGCCCATCGAACTGCGCCCGGATACGACCTACGAGGTCACGATCTGGTGCGCTCCTATCGGACCGGGGCGCAACTTTCAGGCCGGCGTGAAACTTCTGGATGAGAACCGGAAGGAAATTGGCGCGGAGCATTGCAGCTCACGCGTCAACGGAGAGGGGTGGAGTCTGTTGAGCAGGAGGTTTACCACCGGAAGCCGGTCGCAGCCCAATGTATCGCGCATCGATGCGACGGTGCGATGGGTGCAGCCGTATGTGCAATGCGGAACGCCGACGCGGGTGGGGACGATTCGGGTCTCGGAGATTCCTGTCGGTCCGGCGGAGGAATAGTTCAGTCCCGCCCGGGAAAGAGCGGAAGGGGTTCGCTGGTTTCCTCCGGCGTGGCGGCAATCCGTTCCACAGACACGGTCGCGATGGGGGGGCGGGACAGGGCCGATACGATGCATCCGGCCGACAGGATGGTCGCGACGAGAATAGCGGCAATCAACGTCGACCGGTCGATCATTTCGATTCTGGCTCGAGTTCGAGCGCGGCAATCTCGTCCATGACCCGCTGCCCGAGCCGCCGGTAGGTTTCCCGGTCGGCGCCTGCGAGCTCCTCCGGAGAAAAATGAATCGGATTTCCGACAACGACACGGATCGGATGGAGACGCACGCGTTTTGCGCCGCGGGGGAACGCCTCATAGGCTCCGAAGATGCGCATGGGCACGACGGGCGCGCCGGTTTTTGCGATGACGAGGCCCACGCCGGCCTGGGCTGGTTGAAGGTTTCCGTCCCGCGTGCGCGTCCCCTCGGGGAAGAGGACCACTCCTTCGCCCTGGCGTATCTTTCGGATGACGGTTTTCAACGCGGCCATGTCATTCCCGTCCCGGTCGACCGGAATCACGTTCATTGCGGGGAAGAGCGGGCCGAAGAACGGCCACTGGAGCAATGTCTTCCGGGCAAGATAATGGACGCCGCGATGCGAACAGATGCCAACGAGCGGCGGATCGAAATAGCTCTGGTGGTTCGATGCGAGAATGACGCCACCCTCCTCTGGAATGCGCTCGGGATGGATGACGCGGAAGTCGAAGAACAGCCGCGCGAGCCACTTCGCGAGGGTGTAGAAGATATTGTAGATGATCGTCATGCCCGGCGGGGATCGAGCGCGACCGGACAGCCGCGCGCGGCGAGTTCGGCATGAATCGCGGCGATCACTTCACCGAGATCCATGTGCGTCGTGTCGATGACGGAGGCATCCGCCGCGATCGTAAGCGGCGCGGTGCGTCGCGAGGAGTCGCTGCGATCGCGGGCGGAGACTTCATCGCTCTGGCCCTCGGCAGCGCGGCGGCGCTGGCGCTCCTCGGGGCTCGCATCGAGGTAGAATTTGTAGGGAGTTGAGGGAAAGACGACGGACCCGATGTCGCGCCCCTCCACGACGCAATCGTGCTCGCGCGCAAGCCGGTGAAACTCGCGCACCAGCTGTTCCCGCACCTCCGGGACAGCGGAGACGGCGGAGACGGACCGGTTGACTCTCGGATCGCGCAACTCCTCAGTGGGACGAAATCCATCGATGGAAATGACGGAACGGCCATTTTCGAATCCGGTCTGGATATCGGCCGTCAGGATCGTGGCAACAACCTGTGCGGTGTCGGACGGATCAATGCCGGACTGCAGGATATGCCACGTCGCGGCGCGATACATGGCTCCGCTGTTCAGGTAGGAGATGCCGAGTTGTTCCGCGAGACCTTTCGCGACACTGCTTTTGCCGGAGGCGGCCGGCCCGTCGATCGCGATGACAATGCGGCTCATTCGGAATGCTTCGCGCGGTTTCGCCGAACGCTCGACTCCATGGAGCCGCGAGGTTCGGCGGATTTCCTTGGAACGGCCTTGCCGGAGCGCACGAGTCGCAGGGTTTCTTCGAAACCGGGATACGACGTGGCGATGCACTCGGTATCTTCGATGATGGTGTCTCCGCTTGCGAACAGGCCTGCGATGGCGAATGCCATGGCAATGCGGTGATCATTGTAGCACTGGAGCTTTGCGCCGCGGAGCTTTGCGCCGCCGGTGATTTCCATGCCGTCGTCGAATTCCTCGACCTCCACCCCCATGGCCCGGAGGTTCGTCGCGACGGCGGCAATGCGGTCGGTTTCCTTCACCCGCAATTCGCTGGCACCGCGAATCGTGGTTTTTCCCTTCGCCAGCGCGGCCGCGATGGCAATGGCGGGGATCTCGTCGATGAGGTTCGGGATTTCCTCCCCTTCGATGGTGGTGCCGGTGAGCGGGCCTCCCTTGATCTCGATGATGCCGGCGGGCTCACCGCGACGGGCAACCTCGACGATTTCCTGCAAACGGGCACCCATTCGCACGAGGACCTTCAGGATTCCAGTGCGTGTGGGATTGAGGCCGACGTCCTTGATCAGCAGTCGTGACTTTGGCATGGCGGCTGCGGCGACGAGCCAGAAGGCGGCGCTGGAGATGTCCCCGGGCACATGAAAATCGCACGATTCCGGGGTCTGGCCGCCGTGGATCGTAATCTCACGGCCGTTGCGTCGTGGATTCACGCCGAAGACCGAGAGCATGCGCTCGGTGTGGTCGCGGGTCGGCGCGGGCTCCACGACCGTCGTGCGGCCGCTGGCGAACATTCCCGCAAGGAGGATCGCGCTTTTTACCTGCGCGCTGGCGTGCGGCATCTCGTAACGAATGCCCTTCAGCGGACCGCCTTCGATTTCGAGCGGAAGCGTGCAACGCTCGCCCTGCGCGGAAAGTTTTGCGCCCATCAGCGTGAGCGGTTCGATCACCCGGCGCATTGGGCGCTGACTGAGTGAGGAGTCGCCGATCATCCGCGTGCGGAATGGCTGCGCGGCAAGGATGCCGGACAGCAGGCGGACGGAGGTTCCGGAGTTTCCGCAATCGATGTCCGAATCCGGGGCGGTGAATTTTCCGCGCACGCCGTGGACGATCACCGTGCCCGGCTCGGGGTGCTCGACCTCGACGCCGAGCTTGCGCATGGCGGTCATCGTCGCAAGGCAGTCCTCGCCCTCGAGGAAGCCGGTGATGCGGCACGGGCCGTTCGAGAGCGCGCCGATCATCAGCGAGCGGTGGGAAATGCTTTTGTCGCCGGGGACGGTGAGTTCGGCGACGAGGGACGACGTTTTGGAAACCTTAAGATGCATCGAAATGTTCGCGGGCCGCCCGGCCTTCCGAGAGCAGCGCGCGGACAGCATCCGCATCCCCGGCCTCCAGCGACGCCCGGAGAGTCTGTAGGATTTGGGTGAATTCCGCAATCGCCGACGAAACTTCTCCCCGGTTTGAGAGCAGGATTCCGGTCCACAACGACGGATCGCTCGCGGCGATTCGTGTCGTGTCGCGGTATCCGCCGCCCACGAGTTTCGTCCAGTCCGGCGTTCCGGAGGCGATCTGCGCGGCGAGCGCGGCCGCGGCGACGTGCGGAAGATGACTGGTGCGGGCAAGAGCCCGGTCGTGCGCGTCGGGTGGCATCTCGACAAGATGGCAGCCGGCGGCGGACCAGAGTTCACGCGCCGCGGCGAGTGCGTTTGCGGACGTGGTCGTGGTCGGAGTCAGCACGCAGCTCGCGCCTTCGAAGAGATCCGGATCGGCAAATTCGATCCCGGTGCGATCAGAGCCCGCGATCGGGTGGGCTCCGACGAATCGTGCGCCCAGAATTCCCTCGAGCGTGGCGACGACATCGGTCTTGGAACTGCCGGCGTCGGTGACGAGGGCGTCCGGAGCGAGATGAGGCAACATCCGTTCCGCGAGCTCCGGCATGGTCTCGACCGGGGTGCAAAGCACGACAGCCCCGGCGCCGCGAACGATTCGTTCGAGGTCGGTATCGGCCACGACTGCGAATCCAAGCCGGCGAATGGTCGGGAACGATGCGTCACGACGGGCCCACACGCGAATCTCCGCGTCGGGCACACGCTTGTGCAACGCCAGACCGAGCGACCCTCCAATCAGGCCGGGGCCGAGAATTGCGATCGGGCTCAGGGGACCAGGAAGATCTTGCCCGAGTAGGGATCCTTGACCTCGGTGTTCGGCGGATATCCGCGCACGTCCACGTATCCCGCGTAGGGCGCGAACGGACTGGTGACAAAACCCTGCTTGCCGGGCACCGGCGTGCCGTAGGGGATGTTGCGCTGCTCCGTCACCGCGGGCGGGGGCGGAGGCGTCGTTTCCACCGTGGTCGGAGTGGTCTCAACCACATCCGGAGTGGGAGTCGGCGTTGCGTCGGTGACGAAGTCGGTGGCCGTTCCCTGGGTGGGCGTGTATCCAAATGCGTTGCCGCCCGTCTGCGCTGCGGAATCCTGCCGCCTGCGCTCCCGGGTCTCCTGCTCACACGCGGAGAACAGGACGAGGGCGATGGCTGCCGGGATGATCAGCGAAGAAGTTTTCATAAGTCGTGGCGACACCCGGATAGAGATTCATGAATCCGGCAACGACTCAATCCTTTTTCCCTGTGTTTGTCGGATTTCCCGACGAACGGAGGCTGTGCGATCCCGCTACGGCACAAGGAATACCTTGCCCGAGTAGGGATCCTTGACCTCGGTGTTTGGCGGGAATCCGCGCACGTCGACATATCCGGAGTCGAGAGCGAACGGGCTTTGCACGAAGCCCGGTTTTCCGGGAACGGGGATCCCGTAGGGGAGTTTCGAAACCGGTGCGGGCGCCGGAGTGGGCAGCGGCGCGGGATTCGGATCCGGAGTGGGAGTTGGGAAAACCTCCGGCGTTGGCTCGGGCGTCGGGGTCGGTGTGCCATGCACGGCAGGCTCCTCCGGGTCGTGCACGGTCGGCCGGGTTTCGCAGGCGGCGAGGGCGACGATCAGGAGGCTCGATGACGCAAGACGGAAGATGGGCTTCATGAAAATAGGCAGGCTGGAAACAAGCTTCCTTTGGGCTAGCAAAACTTCAAATGTTTTACGCGGTGTCCCCGCCGCCCGGCGGTGGTGGCCGGCGTTCGTAAAACCGAAGCGCCTCGATCGGCCGTCCGAATTCCCGGAGCGGATACACCCCCTTTTCCCCTCCGCGTCCCGGATCGCGCACGAGGTAGTCGAAGCCCCGTTTTCCCACGATCACGACAAAATGCGTGACGCCGCTCGGATAGCGGACGCGCACGATCACGGGGTTTCCTTTCAACAGATTCCGGTCGATAAGCGCGAACGACGCATCATCCTCGTAGACGTGGCGGGCGAGTCCGGGCGGATATTCCGCAGCCGCCTCCCAATACAGCCAGCCCTGCGGCGTGAAGCCGTCGATCGCCTGGACGAACCGGTTCAGCCGCCCCGGATCCACGTCGGCGCCGTAACTCGCGAGCACCATCGCCGCCGAAGCCACGGCGCAGCCCTCCGCGCCGAGTGTGGATGTCGTCGGGCCCAGAGGATCGCCGGCCCAGCGCGGATCGCCTTGAAAGAATTGAGGCACCTCGATGACGCGCTCGATGGGAAAATACAGGCCGCCGCTCGCTGGCAGCACCTTGCTGGGCGAGGTCCAGTGCCAGACCCAGACGCCCGCCGCCAGGGCGAGCACGAGGATGAGCGTGAGGAAAATCCGCTTTGCGATCACGGCGACACGGTATTTCTTCCGGTTGGCGTCTCAATGAGAATTCCCATCCTCCTTTGCCTTGCCGTTGCGGTGTGTGCCCGCGCGGCCGATTGGAACCCGGCGGTTCTCGCTGCGATCGACGCGATGCCCAGGGGCGGCGGATACGCCGTGAGCCGGGAGGCCGCTGCGGCGTTGCGCTCGGCCGCACGCGTGGAGAACGGACGGCTGATCGTGAATCCGCGAACAGCAAAGCCGAGCTACTGCTCGGGCGCCACCTATCTCGTGCTGCTGGAGGTCGTCGCGCGGGCTCAGGTCGACGGCCGGCTTCGCATCGGCGAGGACGAACTGCGGGCATTGCTCCCCGCCGGTCAACGCGATGGTCAGGGCGCATGGGGGCGTTGGAATGCGAATGGCCCGGGCACCGCGAGATGGTTTCACGAACTCGGGCTCGGCAGGAACTTCACCTCGTGGGACGAGGCGCGCCCCGGGGATTTCATGAAGATTTTCTGGCGCGACGCGGTGGGCGCGCACGAGCGCGGGCATCTGGTTGTCTACCTCGGCCGGGAAACCCGCGACGGTGTGGAATACGTGAAATTCTGGTCCAGCAATAAACCGGACGGTTACGGCGAAAAATCCGTTCCGCGCTCGCAGATCGCGCGTGCGATCTTCTCACGGCTCGAGCGGCCGGAGCGACTGGCGCAGATCGGGTCCATGGCCCGGTCAGACAGCTACCTCGCAAGCCTGCTGGAGCGGGAATCGAGCTTTGAGGAAGCCTGCCGGCTGAGCGGCGTCGGGCAGTGAGGGCGAATTTTTCGGTGGCACTGCGCAGGGGAGCCTCGATCTTCCAGGCTCCGCCGCCTGCGGAGTGGCTGCTGGTGGCCTTCCGCCTCTGCCTCGGAGTGCTGGTTGTGGTCGATGCCGCGACGCGAATCCCGGATGCAGGGATCTTCCTCACCGATGCGGGATTGTTTCCCTCCAGCCTGCAGGAGCCGTGGCGCCCATCGCTGCTCAATCTCGCCGACGGAGAGGGGTGGGCGGTTGCGTTTCTCGCCGTCTACGGAGCGTGCGGTGCGGCGATCGCCCTCGGCATCCGGCCACGGCTTGCTTCGCTGCTTGCGTGGTTTCTCGTGCTTTCGATTCATCACCGGAATCCCTGCGTGACCAATGGCGGCGACTTTCTGTTGCGGATGACACTTCTTTGGAGCGTGTTTCTCCCGCTCGACAGCGGATGGAGTCTCCTGCGCCGCAGTGCGCGTCCCGCGCGCTGGCTGCCGGGCGTGTGGACGATCTATCGCGTGCAGATCGCTGCGATGTATCTCGTCACCGCCGTTCACAAGCTGGTCGGTGGCGCGTGGCTGGGCGGGGATGCCCTCGCGAATGCGCTGCGACTTGTGGAATACGCGCGGCCGTCCGCCGCCGCCATCGCCGCAAATGGAAATCTCCTGCCCCTCCTGTCGTTCGCCGTTGTATTCACGCAGCTCGTCGCGGGAGCTGGCCTGCTGCTGCGCCCGGCGTGGGTGCGCGGAGTCAGCGTGGCAATGCTCGCAGGAATGCAGGTCGGATTTCTGGTGTGCTTCGACATCGCCCTCTTCCCGTGGATCGGACTCGTGACCTTGATTCCGCTCCTTCCGATTTCCGCAATGAAGGCAACCGAACTTGAGCCATGGGGCTGGCGGAGTGTGGTCGCGGTCTGCGTGGCAACCGTGACGATTTCCTTCGCGGTGTTCTCGCCGCTCAATCCCACTGACGACACCACGCCTGAAAAGCTGCTCAAGCTGCTTGGCTTGAATCAGCGATGGACGATGTTCGTGTCGCCATCACCGGAATCGCACCGGGTTGCCGTGATGGTGGGCGAGGGGCTGGGACGGATGGACTTGATTCGCGAAGCTGCGCGGGGAGACGGAACATTCACCGACGGACCTTTCGGCGGCACGGGTGGACTGTATCCGTCGGCGCGATGGACGGCATTTCTTGTCGCGCTGGCTGACGGCGCGATGCCCGGTGGAGAGGCATCGCAGCGAATGGTGGCGCGCAGGTTGGGCGAACGTTACGCGGCGAAATTTCCCGATCTGGCACGCGACGGCTGGCGGGTCGTTGTGTTCACGAGGGACAATCGCACGGGAGTGGCGTTTCACGACCGGTCGCTCGCGCGGTCGGAAGAGGCCCGCTGATTCGACTGCGCCTCGCCAAACACCTGCCGCACGATTTCCTCGATCGGAATTTCATTCACCGAAAGATCCGTGACCGTGCCGCATGCGAGGAGCTTCCGGCACGCGTCGGCGACCTGGTCGCGCGGCACCTCGAGCCGGACGCGGTTTTCCTCCCGCTCGACAAGACGGCCCATCGCAGTCAGATCCCCGTCGCACGGGCCGGCGAATTCCACATCGAGAAGTTTCGTCGTCGCGAACCGGTCCAGCACCGCTTCGAGGTTTCCGTCGAAGAACAGTCTGCCGTGGTCGATGAGGATCACCCGTTCGCACAACTCGGCGATGTCCTGCATGTAGTGGCTGGTAAGCAGGATCGTCGTGCGGTTCTCGGCATTGTAGGTCTTCAGAAACTCCCGGACCTTTTTCTGGCTGATCACGTCGAGGCCGATCGTCGGCTCGTCGAGGAAGAGCACCTTCGGGTGGTGGAGCAGTGCGGCAATGAGCTCGAGTTTCATGCGCTCGCCGAGACTCAATTCGCGCACCATCACGCCGAGTTTGTCCGTCACGTCGAGCATCGCGCCGAGCGAGTCGACGGTGCGTTGAAAATCCGCGCGATCGATCCCGTAGATCGCGCGGTTCAACTCCAGCGACTCGCGCGCGGGAAGGTCCCACCACAGCGCGTTCTTCTGCCCCATCAGCAGGCTGAACTGCCGCTTCATCGCGTTGCGCCGTTGCCATGGCACGAACCCGAGCACGCGCGCGTCCCCGCCTGTGGGCTCGACGAGCCCGGACAGCATCTTGAGCGTGGTGGTCTTGCCCGCGCCGTTCGGGCCGAGAAAGCCGACAAACTCCCCTTCCTCCACCGTGAAGCTGACCCCGTCCACGGCCGCGGTCTCGTCGTAACGCCGGCGGACGAGTCCCTTGATCGCGCCCATCAGGCCGTTCTCCTTGCGATAGACGCGGTAAACTTTCCGCAGATCGCGGACTTCGATGGCGGGCATGCGGGTTAGTTGGGATTCGTTGATGACGGAACGAGGACGTGCTCGATCTGGCGCTTCGCCTCGTAGAGCGCGATCCCGGCGGCGGTCGACAGGTTCAGGCTGCGTGCGCCGGACTGCATCGGAATGTTCAGGCAGTGCGGCTCGTTCACGGCAAGCAGCGATTCGGGCAGGCCTTTCGTTTCCCGGCCAAAGACGAGATGATCCCCGTCCTGGAACGCCGCGTCCCACAAGCTCCGCCGGGTCTTCGTCGTGAAGTAAAAGAAACGGCCGTCCGCCTCCGCGCGAAGCGACTCGAGATCGGGCCAGACCCGCACATCGACCTGCTCCCAATAGTCCATTCCTGCGCGTCGCAGTGCCCTGTCATCGATCGAGAATCCGAGCGGCTCGACGAGATGCAGACGCGCTCCGGCCGCGAGGCAGAGGCGCGCGATATTGCCGGTGTTTGGCGGAATCTCCGGCTCGACGAGAACGACATGCAGCATCGAGACGCACTCTAACCACGCCCCGGGCGAATGTCGAAGGTCCGGACACCGGCCGAGAGGGATTGGAAAATTTCCCGCGTGAAAAGCGAGCCTCTCCGGGCTAGCGTCACCGCGAATTCCGACGCTCCCATAGTTCAACGGATAGAACGGAGGTTTCCTAAACCTTAAATCTGGGTTCGATTCCCGGTGGGAGCACTTTTCCAACGTCGGACGTCCGCACGGCTCCCTGATTCTCTGACGCACTTCGAAGCTGGCGTCGACGCGCTCAACTTTCGGCTGTCAGTGGTTACGATTTCCCAACAGTCCCCCGTATTTCTTGCGGACTTCGTGGCCACCGGCACTCATGAGTGCCGACGACGTTCTCTTCGCGGTGGAGCCGGAACCGGGCTATGGTGGCACGATCATGGTGACGCCCGGGGCGCTCCTTTATTTCGGAAACCGTTGCGTGAACGCCGCCCGCGGCGTTTTTTCGAAAGCGGAGACCACCGATTTCGTCTGTCTTTCGTAGCTGGTGTCATGAAAGTGGTTCTCCCCCTCGTTTTCTTCGCCGCGCTCATCGCGGCGCCCACGGTGGCTTCGGAGACCGTGCTCGCTGATTTCGAAGGCGACAGCTATGCGCCGTGGCGCGTGCAGGGCGACGCGTTTGGATCAAGGCCCGCCGCAGGAACGCTGCCCGATCAGCAGGCGGTGAGCGGGTTCGAGGGCGATGGCCTCGCGAATTCCTACGTCGGCGGCGATGGCTCGACCGGCAAACTTGTTTCGCCCGAGTTCACGATTTCCAACGATTACATTTCGTTTCTCATCGGCGGCGGAGACGACGTCGACAGGACGTGCATCAACCTCGTGGTCGACGGGAACGTGGTTCGCACCGCCACCGGCTCAGCGGATGAAAAGCTGGAGCTGCAGGGGTGGGACGTGCGCGACCTGCGCGGGAAGCGCGCGCGTCTCGAGATCGTCGACAACGCGACCGGCCAGTGGGGGCACATCAACGTCGATCGGATCGCGTTGACCGATCAGGCGCCGCCGATCGCGCAGGTGAATGCGACGCGGCAAATTCCCGTCGCCGCCCGGTGGCTCAACTTCCCGGTGAAGAATGGCGCGCCGAAGCGCTGGATCACGGTCCACGTCGATGGAGCGGAGGTCCGCCGTTTCGATATCGAACTCGCCGATGGCGAGCCGGATTGGTGGGCGCCGCTGGATGTTGCCGAATGGAAGGGGCGCACGATCGAGGTGACGGTCGACCGGTTGCCGCCAGACTCGGAGGCGCTGGCGAATATTTCCAACGCAGCGGATGTTCCCGGCACCGGCGACCTCTACGCAGAGCCGCTGCGGCCGCAGTTTCATTTTTCCGCGCGTCGCGGCTGGCTGAACGACCCGAACGGTCTCGTTTACTACAACGGCGAATACCATCTCTTCTTCCAGCACAACCCCTACGGGCGCGAGTGGGGGAACATGCATTGGGGGCACGCGGTGAGCAGCGATCTCGTGCACTGGCGCGAAGTCGGCGAGGCGTTGTTTCCCGACGAGCTGGGCACGATCTACAGCGGCAGCGCGGTCGTGGATGAAAAGAACACGAGTGGATTTGGCCGGGGCGGGCGGTCGCCGATGGTGCTTTTCTACACGGCCGCCGGCGAGCACGCGAAGGAGCCGAGGCCCTACACGCAGGCGATGGCCTGCAGCACCGACGGCCGCACCTTCACGAAATACGAGGGCAATCCCATCATCGACGAAATCTCCGCCGGAAATCGTGACCCGAAGGTTTACTGGCACGAGCCGACCCGGAAGTGGGTGATGGCCCTGTGGGGCGAGGAGGATGGTTGCCACGTCGTCTTTTTCTTCACCTCGCCGGACTTGAAGAAATGGACACGCACGCAGGCCTTGAGGGGCAGTCGTGTGGGGCAGGGAGGGTTTCTTTTCGAGTGCCCCGACTTCTTCGAGCTGCCGGTCGATGGTGATCCGAAGAAAACGAAGTGGGTGATCTTCGGCGCCAATGGCGAATATGGTCTCGGCGACTTCGACGGCCGCCGGTTCACGATCGAGGAGGGGCATCATCGCGGCATCGGAGGCGACGTCTTCTACGCGGCGCAGACCTTCGCGAACGAGCCGAAGGGCCGGCGCGTGCTCATCCCCTGGCTGCGCGGCGCGGTCTCACCGGGCATGCCGTTCAATCAGTGCATGGGAATCCCGATGGAGCTGAGGTTGCGGACCACGCCGGAGGGTGTCCGTCTCACTTACACGCCGGTCGAGGAGCTGAAGTCCCTGCGTGCCGCCGAGGAATCGTTCGCGCCGCTCGTGTTGAAATCCGGCGAAACACAGCGCCTGCCCGGCGTGGATGCGGAGCTTGTGGAAGTTCGTGCGAAGTTGCGACCGCCCGCGGACGGCAAAGTGACGCTGAGCGTGCGCGGCATTCCAGTCATCTACGATGCCGCCACCGGGGAACTCTCCGTCAACGGAGTAACTGCAAAGGCCCGCCTCGATGCGGGCGCGCTGGACCTCGCGATCTACGTCGATCGGACAACGATCGAAGTGATTGCTTCGAACGGAGAGGCGTTCATTCCCCTCGGTGTGCTTCCGGATCCTCAGAATCGACGCGTCGAAGTTTCCAGCGAAGGCGGTGAGACGACGTTTGCCGAACTCGACGTGTTCGAGCTGGAGAGCGCCTGGGCCACGCCATGAACAAACAGCTTCGCTCCCTCACGCTCCTGCTGATGAATCAGAGAAAGTTTCGAAGATGGCGCAGTGGAGGAGGCGTCTGAACTGAGATCAGGTCGTTTCGCGCTTGCTGTCGAAGCGGGGCGCTTTGGCGGGTTGCCTGTTGGATCAACCCGACCGCCGGAAATTTGTCACGGGTTTGCGGAGGCCGTTGTCCCCGCGGTGGCTCCGATTTTCAGGCTCATTCCCATCACCTTGAAAATGCGGTCGCGGGCTTCGAGATAGCCTCGGGAATCGAGGTCCCGCGGTCGGGGGAGGTCGATGACGATGTTTTCCTGAATGGTGGCGGGGCGCCTGCTCATGACGAGCACGCGATCCGCAAGCTGGACGGCCTCCTCGATGTCATGGGTGACGAAGAGGATTGTCTTCTTCTCGGTCTGCCAGATCCGCACGAGGTCGGCGCGCATCTTGAGCCGGGTGATGAAGTCGAGAGCACCGAAGGGCTCGTCCATGTAGATGATGTCGGGATTCGCGGCGAGCGCGCGGGCGATCTCGACACGCTGACGCATTCCGCCAGAGAGTTCGCACGGATACGATTTTTCGAAACCGGAAAGACCGACCATTTCCGTGTAGTGGGCGACGGTCGCCGCCTTTTGGTCTGCGGGCAGGTCACGCAATCCGAAGCCGATGTTGTCCGCGACCGTCAGCCACGGGAATACGCCGTTTTCCTGGAAGACGAAGATGCGGCGCCGGTCAGGGCCGGTGACGGGAGCATTCTCCACGATGACCTCGCCACGCGTCTGCGTGAGGAAACCCCCGACGATGTTGAGGAGCGTGGATTTTCCACAGCCGCTCGGGCCAACGATGCAGACGAATTCGCCGCGGGCGATGTCGGCATTCACGCTTTCGAGAACATGGATCTGCTCGCCGGGCCGCTTGCCGGGAAATGTCATCCAGACGTCGCGCAGGGAAATGACGGAGTCGCTCATCGGGAGTTGGAGGCGTAACCCCAGCGGACTTCGTCAAATTTTTCCAGCTGTCGCACGAGATAGTCGAGGCCGAGTCCGATCAGGCCGATCAACACCATGCCGGCGACGACAAGGTCGTAGCGCTTGCCGGCGTTGCGGGCGTCGATGATGAGATAGCCGAGGCCGCTGTTTACCGCGATCATCTCGGCCGCCACGACCACCAGCCACGCGATGCCGAGCGCGATGCGCAGGCCGGTCAGGATTTGCGGCAGGCAGGCGCGGAAGATCACCTGCCGGAACAGCGCGACGGTGCCGAGTCCGAAGTTGCGGGCGGCGCGGACATAAACAGGCTGCATGTTGTGGACGGCGGCGCAGGAGGCGACCGTGATCGGGAAAACGCTTGCAAGGAAGATCAGGAAAATCGGCGCGGCATCGGTGACGCCGAACCATAGAATCGCGAGCGGAATCCACGCGATCGGCGAAATCGGGCGCAGGATCTGGAGAAGCGGATTCAGCGCTGCGTAGAAGCGCGAATACCAGCCGAGGACCAGGCCAAGCGGGACGCCGATGAGCACCGCGAGTCCGAATCCCCAGGTGACGCGGAACAGCGAGGCGACGATGTATTTGAGGAGCAGTCCGGCCTGCGCCAGCTCCACGATGCCGCGAACGACGTCGAGCGGAGTTGGAAAGAGGTCGCTACGCAGGAGGCGGACACCGCAATGCCATGCGACGAGCGCGATCGCCGCGACACCGAGCGGAAGCAGGATCTTTGTCGCGCGGTTCATGGTTCGTTTTTCCAGTCGTAGGCCGAAAGCCGGTTTGCCTCCGCGGCGAAGGAGGGGTCGACATAGTCGTCGAAATGCGCGGTGCCTTCGAGAATGCCGGACTCGCGTCCGAGCTGCTCGATCTCCTCGAAGTCCGGCTTCAGCGGGACGAGTTCGGTGTAGGTGACGCGATCGGGCGGCTTGCTGAGCACAAACTCGAGAAGCCGCGGGTTCTGGTTGTAATAATTGCGGCTGACGAACTTCGCGGCATCCATGCGGTTGTCCATGTCCTGGTCGAGCCACTTGCCGCTGCGGGCGATGCCGTTTACGAGCTCCTGCACCCACTCGCGGTCGTTCTCGATCGCGTCCTCGCTCACGGCCAGCACGCAGGAAATGAAGTTTGGCCACACGTCCTTCGTCAGCCACAGCACGCGACCGTAGCCGTCCAGTTCGGTCTGGCCCATGAACGGTTCGCCGCTGGAAATGGCATCCACGGATTTCGCATACAGCGCGGCGGGCATGTCGGGCGGCGGCATCTCGATCATCTCGACGTCATCCGGCTTCATGCCGGCTTGCTTGAGCGCGCGGAAGAAGAGGAGCCGCTGGTTCGAGTAGCGATTGGGAACGGCGATCCGTTTCCCGCGCAGATCCTGCATGCTGTGGATGTCGGAATCCTTGTGCACGACGACCGCCGAGCCGTCGCGGTGGCCGAGGTAGACGATCTTGATCGGAACGCCCTGCTCGCGGAGGGCGATCGCCATCGGCGCGAGGATGAAGGTCGCCTTCGTGTAACCGGAAAGGTAGGCCTCCTTGAGTTCCGGCCAGCTGGCGAAGCGCAGGGGTTCGAAGATGCTGCCCTCGCCCTGCTTGTTGATGAAGTCCGTCACGGGGCACGTCAGGTGACACGTCACCGGCAGGAATCCGATGCGCCCGGATTTCGCTCCTCCTGCGGCGGGCTTCCGCGAGAAGAGGTTCAGATTCAGTGCGCCGTGGAGCAGGGTCACCGCCACCGTCCACGCGAGAACAAACAGCAAAATCGTGCGACGGAGAGTCATTCGGGGGAAACCTCTAAGGCTGTGTTGGTATGGCGTCAATTCATCGGGCGTCGCCCGGTGAGAAATCCAGCAGTCAGCTGCGACTTCTCGAAGTGGGCATGGTAAGCGAGCGCCGTTGGGAATGGCCGGGCGAGGGCCTGTCCACTTCTGGATTCGCCGGCGCACAACGGCGAGGTTTCGGCGCGGTGAGTTACCTCGGCGCGCCACTCGTTGATGTCGACGGTTCGTTGCTTGGGCACGTGTCCGTGATGGATCAGCCATGCCTGGCTGTTTCCGACCGGGAAGGAAAGCCGCTTTCCGGGCGCGGCATTTTGTCCAATAGTTGCCGCTTCACGACGATTCACCTCCCGGGACCGTTGAACGAGCTCACACGAATTCTTGAAACCTCCAGCGGCGACGGCTGTCTGCCGCCGGCGGAACTGTTGCCGCTTGTTTACGACGAACTCCGCAACGTGGCGCGCATGTTGATGGCGAAGGGGGCGTTTCAGGGCACGCTGCAGGCGACTGCGCTGGTGCACGAGGCGTGGATCAAGCTTTCCGGCAGCGAGAGCCGTCTCTGGAACGACCGCGCGCATTTTTTCCGCGTTGCAGCGCAGGCGATGCGTCACATCCTCGTGGATCGCGCCCGTGCGAAGATGAGCCTGAAGCGGGGCTCGAACGCCGGGACGATCGATATCGATTCGACGGGACTGGACATCTCGGACACGACGCTGGATGAGCGCGTGTTGATGGTGGACGAGATGCTGGGCCGTCTCGAACGCGAGGATCCGGAAAGCGCGCGCGTGATCACGCTGAAGTTCTTCGGCGGATTGACGAACAAGGAGGTCGCGGCCATGGACGGCGTGACCGAGCGCACGGTCGAGCGGCAGTGGGCCTTTGCAAAGGCCCGACTGTTCCGGATGATTCGCGAAGAGACCGGTGACGAATGAGCGTGCCGATCGAACAACTGCTGTTCGATATGGCGTCCGGCCTGACCGATGACGAGGAGCGGCGCGCGTTTCTCGACTACGTGTGCGGGGGAAATCCGGAGTTGCGGAAGCTGCTGGATGGGATGCTCGAGGTGCGCGCCGACGCGGAGAAGTTTTTCGCGGTTCCCGTGCAACCACCGACCGGTCGCGCCGAAGGAGTCCTGTCCAATGGAGAGGAGGAACTGGGTGCCCGGATCGGCCGCTACCGGCTGATCGAGCGGATTGGAGCAGGCGGGTGCGGCGTTGTGTATCTGGTGGAGCAGGAGGAGCCGGTGCGGCGGAAGGTCGCGTTGAAGATCATCCGGCTGGGGATGGATACCGAGAGCGTGATTGCGCGATTCGAGCTCGAGCGTCAGGCGCTCGCGCTGATGGATCACCCGTATATCGCGCGCGTGCTGGATGCGGGTGCCACGGCATCGGGCCGGCCGTTTTTTGTGATGGAGCTGGCGGATGGCGAGAAGATCACGGATTTCTGCGATCGCAAGCGGCTCGGTTTGCGCGAGCGTCTGGAGCTGTTCGTTCTCGTGTGCGAGGCGATTCAGCACGCGCACCAGAAGGGCGTGATTCATCGCGACATCAAGCCGTCAAATGTGCTTGTCCGGGAGCAGGACGGTCGCGCGGTTCCGAAGGTGATCGATTTCGGCATCGCGAAGGCCACCGCCGGAGGGATCGATCCGGAATCGACCGCCACGAAGCCAGGGCAGTTCATTGGCACTCCGATCTACATGAGCCCGGAGCAGGCCGAGGGAAGCGTGGACATCGACACGCGCAGTGACATTTACAGTCTCGGCGCCTTGTTGTGTGAATTGCTCGCGGGCTGTCCTCCGGCGAAGTTCGAGCGGCTTGAAGGCCGGGGCGTGGAGGAGATTCGGAGCATCCTCCGCGAGGGGCGCGTGCGGCGGCCCTCGGCGATGCTGAGGGAGATGCCGGCCGGAGAGCTGGAAAAAGTCGCGAGTGAGCGTGGGGTGGAGCCACAGCGGCTGCCGGCGCTGCTGGAGGGGGATCTGGATTGGATCGTGCTCAAGGCGGTCGAGAAGGAACGCCAGCGTCGCTACGAAACCGCCAACGGGCTCGCGATGGACGTGCAACGCCATCTTCGCGAAGAGCCGGTGCTGGCCCGGCCGCCGAGCCGCTGGTATCTGCTGACGAAAGCGGTGCGCCGTCACCGCGCCGTGTTCGCTGCGGGCGCTGTGGCGCTGTTTGGTCTGCTGGGCGGCTTCGGCGTTGCGATGTGGCTCTTCCTGCGGGAGCGCGAGGCGCGTCAGGAGCAGGCGAGGTTGCGCGTGGTGGCCGAGCAGGCGACCGCCAACGAGGTGCGGCTTCGCGAATACGCCCAGGCGGCCGATCTCGTGAGACAGGCGGCGGTGCTGTTGAGATACAACGAGGTGGCACAGGCGGACAAACTCGTGGAGGGGCTTCCCGCCGACCGGGTCCCGCGTTCGCTCGAGGCCGCCAACGTCCTCACAAAAGTGGCCAATTGGAACCTCATGCAGGGGCGCTGGCAGGTGGCGGCGAAGCGCTTCTACCTGCTCGGCATCGTGCTCACGAGTGTGGACATGACCGATTCCGAGGGCATTTCCTTCGAGTTTCTTTCCATCGCCACCGCCGTGAGCGAGTGGGGGGAGCCGGGACAGTTCGAGGAACTCCGCCGGCTCGCGATCGAGCGCTTTGCCCGTTCGTCCAATCCGATTGTCGCCGAGCACGTGGTCAAGGCGACGCTCCTGGAGCGCGCCGATCAGCCGACGCTGGAGAAACTCGCCCCCCTCGGAGAGGTGCTCGAGGCCTCGCTGGCAAGGAAGGACAAGAGCGCCCATCTTCTGGCGTGGCAGCAGTTTTCCCTCGCGCTTCTCGCCTACCGGAACGGCGACCTCGAGACGGCCGCCGAGCGCGCGAGAGCGAGCCTCGGGATGGCGTCCAACAGCGAGCACCGCAGGGTTTCCAACCATCTGCTTCTCGCGATGATCGATTTCGAGTTTGGAAACGTCGACGCCGCCCGCAAGGCTGTCGAGGAGGCGCGCAAGGAGGTCGATTCGTGGATCGGGAGGCCGTTCGCGATCCGCAATCCCGACGGCACCCTCTGGTATAACCAGCACGCGGTCCTGCTTCTCCTGCGTGAGGCCGAGAGCCTCATGGCGCAGGGTGGCGGAGAGTCAACGGATGCCGGGTCCGCATCCGATCGTCGCTGACGAAGAAAAACTCTGTCGGGTTTTGGACAGGGAATCCGTAACTCCTGTCGAAGGGCGGTTTGCGTCCTTCGCATGCCCTGCATCCAATCCCCATGAACCGACATTTCCTCCTGATCGCCGCGGCCACCCTCGGACTCACCCTGCCCAGTCACGCTTCCCTCGTGGCATGGTATCGATTTGATGAGGACGAGGACGCGACCATTGCACTCAATTCCGTTCCGGGAAGTTCCGTCGGGGCCATTTCCGGCGGCGTCTTTCCCGGGATGCCGGGAATTTCGGGAAACGCCTACCTGTTCGACGACGGTTCCGGTTTCGTCGACATGGGCGACGCGAACTTCTTCCCCTCGATCAACACATCGCAACAGCTGACGTTCTCCGCCTGGGTCAAAACCTCGGTGAGCGTCGGCACGCGGAATGTGGTCGTCTTTGCTGGAAATGACACGGTCAACGACCGGTATGCCGATCTCGGATACTCCGGCACGGGAGACGCGAGCAGCGGGATCGATCCGGGCGCCGCATATGCGCGCAACCGGGCTGCGGGCAATGGGGTCAATACGTCGAGCGGCATCCCGATCAACGACGACGAGTGGCACCAACTGGTCATGACGATCGACCTGACCGCCGAGAGCGACCAGCTCCGGCTGTATGTCGATGGAGAGCTGTTCGGGGTTCAGACGTTGAGCGGAGCGAGCCTCGCGTTTCCGACCTTCAATAATTTCGAGGTCGGGCGGCTCGGGCGCTCCTCGCCGACGGACTATTACGGCGGGTTCATCGACGACGTGCAGGTTTACGATACGGCCCTCTCGGAATCCGACATCCTGTTCCTCTACGAGAATCCCGGGCAGGCCGTCCCCGAGCCGGGCACGTTCGTGCTCGCCGGAATCGGTCTTGGGGTTCTCTGCCTGTTCCTCCGCAGGAAAACGCGGGCCTGAGGAACGCCGACGCCGCATCCAACTTCGTCCGTTCCGCCTCACCTCTCGTTCCAGAAATCCACCACACACCCCATGAACACATCCGCACTCACTCTCGCCGCAGTCCTCTGCG
>CALGTD010000124.1 GCA_937901895.1 uncultured Spartobacteria bacterium
GCAAGATTGCCGTCATCAAGGAAGTTCGTGCCGCCGTCGCCGGTCTGGGTCTCGCGGAAGCGAAGGCCCTCGTCGAAGGCGCACCGAAGCCCCTGAAGGAGGGCGTCACCAAGGAAGAAGCGGAAGAGATCAAGAAGAAGATCGAAGCCGCCGGCGCCAAGGTCGAAATCAAGTAATTCCATCGCCGGCCGGGTTGGCGGCGGGCATGGCAATTTTCGAAAAATTTTCGGAAAAAGTCGTTGCCTGCCGCGCCCGGGCGGTATTATTTTCTCCGTTCACCCTTTTGCCCAAGGTTCTGAGCCAGCGATTACGCGCCGCCGCCAGTTTCTATCCCGCCTCGACGAGGTTCACCCGTCGCGCGGGCTTTTTGTCTTTAGCGGCTGCGGGCAATCGTTTGCCTGAACTGGCGATTGCGCAACCCGTCCACACTGCCCATGTCTGACCGTCCCGAACGCCTCTATTTCGGCAAACTCAAGGAGTCCATCCAGCCGCCGAATCTGATCGAACTCCAGATCAATTCCTACGACGAATTCTTCCAGCGGGGTGTGGAGCCCTCCAAGCGCAAGGACATCGGCCTTCAGGCGGTGTTCCGCGAGTTCTTCCCGATTTACGGGTTTGAGGAAAAGGCGAGCCTGGATTTCGTGAGCTACGAGCTCGGCGAGCCGAAGATGAGCGCCCTCGAGTCGCAACGCGAGGGGCAGACCTACAGCGCGCCGCTGTATGTGACCTTCCGTTACAAGGACGAGCACAGCACGAAGGAGGAGAAGGTTTACATGGGCGAAATTCCGCTCATGACGCCGCAGGGCACCTTCGTGATCAATGGCGCGGAGCGCGTCGTGGTCAGCCAGCTGCACCGCTCGCCTGGCATTTGTTTCGAGACGGACATCCACCTCAACGGCAAGCTGCTTCACAGCTTCCGCATCATTCCCGACCGCGGTTCGTGGCTTGAGGTGCAGTTCGACACCTCGGATCTGCTTTACGTGTATCTCGACCGCCGCAAGCGCCGGCGGAAGTTCCTCGCGACGACTTTCCTGCGCGCGCTCGGCTACGGCAGCGACGCGGACATCATCAGCCTGTTCTACGACATCGAGACGCTCAAGCTCAGCGACAAACTCGATGAGGAGGAGATCGCGACGAAGGTTCTTATCGCCGATGTTCTGGACGGGGAAATCACCGTTGCCCGCGCCTTCGAGCCGCTCAACAAGACGACGGTCAGTCAGCTCCTGAGCCTCGGCCACAAGTCGGTCGAGGTGGTTGACACGAAGGACGACGACACGGTCATCAAGTCGCTCAAGAAGGATCCGGCGCACGACGAGGAGGAGGCGCTCAAGGATATCTACCGCAAGCTCCGCCCTGGCGATCCTCCGACGGTCCAGAACGCGCGCAGCATGCTCAAGCGTCTGTTCTTCGATCCGAAGCGCTACGATCTCGGACGGGTCGGTCGTCACAAGATCAACCAGAAGCTCGATATCCAGGTGGACGAAGCCATCCGCGTGCTCACGAAGGAAGACTTCGTCGCCGCGATGAAGTATCTGCTCGAGCTCAAGCGCGGTGAGGGCATTGTTGATGACATCGACCACCTCGGCAGCCGCCGCGTCCGCACCGTGGGCGAGCTTCTTGCGAACCAGTGCCGCGTGGGTCTCGCCCGCACGGAGCGTCTCGTTCGCGAGCGCATGACCCTTTACGATGCGGGCACCGAGCACATCACGCCGCAGAAGCTCATCAATCCGAAGGCGCTCAGCGCCGTGGTGCGCGATTTCTTTGGCCGCTCGCAGCTCTCGCAGTTCATGGATCAGACGAATCCGCTGTCGGAGCTGACCCACAAGCGCCGTCTTTCCGCGCTTGGACCTGGTGGTCTCAGCCGCGACCGTGCCGGATTCGAGGTCCGCGACGTGCACCCGTCGCACTACGGCCGCATCTGTCCGATCGAGACGCCGGAAGGCCCGAACATCGGTCTCATCAGCTCGCTTTCGACGTATGCCCGGGTCAACGATTTCGGCTTCATCGAAACGCCGTATCGCAAGGTCGTGAACGGCCGTGTGACGGACGAGATCGAATACCTCACCGGTGACCGGGAGGAAAATTTCCACATTGCCCAGGCAAATGCCCCGGTCGACGACAAGGGCCGGTTCCTCGGGGAAACGGTTTCCGCGCGCTATCGCGGGGAATTCGTCGAGGCGGCTCCCGACCAGATCCAATATATGGACGTGTCGCCGAAGCAGCTCGTTTCGGTGGCGGCGGGCCTCATTCCGTTCCTCGAGCACGACGATGCGAACCGTGCGCTCATGGGTTCGAACATGCAGCGCCAGGGCGTGCCGCTTCTCATTTCCGACGCGCCGCTCGTCGGCACCGGACTCGAGGGCCGCGTGGCCCGCGACTCGAAGGCGGTCATTGTCTCCGAGTCGAACGGCAAGGTCGCCTCGGTGACCGGCAGCCACATCATCATCACCAAGGACGGCGAACTGCCCGAGGGCAAGAAGAAGATCAAGAACGATCCGGAAGCGGGCGTTTACGTGTATGAACTGCGCAAGTTCATGCGCTCGAACGCGAGCACCTGCATCAACCAGAAGCCGATCGTCCGCAAGGGGCAGGCTGTGAAGAAGGGCGATGTAATTGCCGATGGTCCGAACACCGAGAACGGTGAACTCGCCCTTGGCCGCAACGTGCTCGTCGCGTTCATGCCGTGGAACGGCTACAACTTCGAGGACGCGATTCTCATTTCCGAGCGCGTCGTGAAGGAGGACATTTACACCTCCATTCACATCGACGAATTCGAAATCGGCGCCCGCGACACGAAGCTGGGACCCGAGGAAATCACGCGCGACATTCCGAACGTGAGCGAGGAGGCCCTTGCCAATCTCGGTCACGACGGTGTCATTCTCGTCGGTGCGGAGGTCAAGCCCGGCGACATCCTCGTCGGCAAGATCACGCCGAAGAGCGAGACCGAACTCGCTCCGGAAGAGCGTCTGCTGCGCGCCATCTTCGGTGAGAAGGCGGCGGACGTGAAGGACACGTCGCTCACCGTGCCGTCCGGCACCTACGGCATCGTCATGGACGTGAAGGTTTCCTCGAAGAAGGAGGTCACGCGCCAGAAGATGACGCCCACCGAGAGCAAGCGGCAGCAGAAGATGATCCTGGAGGATCACAAGCGCCGCACCGAGGAACTGCACGAGCAGCTTACCGAGGCGCTGTCGAACGTCCTGCTCGGCGAGAAGATTCCGCTCGATGTCGTTAATGCGCAGACGGGCGAAATCATCATCCCGGCCAATCGCAAGATCACCAAGCAGCTTCTCCGCAAGCTCGCCGGCGTCTATCAGCACGTCGAAATCGACCCGAGCCCGATCCGCAACAAGATTCGCGAGATCATCGGCCAGTTCGAGCACAAGTTCGAGGACCTCGAGCGCGAGAAGGAGGAGAAGATCGGCCTCGTGGAGAGCGGGGACGACGTCGATCCCGGCATCATCAAGCAGGTCAAGGTCTACATCGCCAGCAAGCGCAAGCTCAGCGTCGGTGACAAGATGGCGGGCCGCCACGGAAACAAGGGCGTTGTCGCCAAGATCGTGCCGGAGGAGGACATGCCGTTCCTCGCGGATGGCACTCCGGTCGACATCGTGCTCAATCCGCTTGGCGTGCCGAGCCGAATGAACGTTGGACAGGTGCTCGAAACGCACCTCGGCGTTGCCGCGAAGGCGCTCGGATTCAAGGTCGCGACGCCGGTGTTCGACGGTATCAGCGAGCCGAAGATCCGCGAATATCTCCGCGAAGCGAAGAAGGTCGACGGCTACACCTGGATCGAGGAAACCGGAAAGGCGACCCTCTACGACGGTCGCACCGGCGACAAGTTCGACCAGCAGGTTGTCGTTGGCTACATCTACATGCTCAAGCTCGGACACCTCGTCGCGGACAAGATCCACGCCCGCGCCGTGGGTCCCTACAGCCTCGTCACCCAGCAGCCGTTGGGCGGAAAGGCGCAGTATGGCGGCCAGCGTTTCGGAGAAATGGAGGTCTGGGCTCTCGAGGCCTATGGCGCCGCCTACACGCTCCAGGAGCTGCTCACCGTCAAATCCGACGATGTGCAGGGCCGCACGCGAATTTACGAGTCGATCGTCAAGGGGGACAACTCGCTTACCGCGGGAACGCCCGAGTCCTTCAACGTTCTCATCAAGGAGATGCAGGGTCTTGGCCTCGACGTGAAGGTCGGGGGCGAGGATCCGTTTGCGCTCACCGATACCGCCGCCGCCTGAACCGGCGAAACCTGAGATTATTCGAGCAATGATTCAAAACAGCCTGAGAGAATTGACCGGCGCGGTGGACTCCAAGCCGGAGGGTTTCGACGAGGTCGGGATTACCGTCGCCTCGCCTGAAGCCATCCGCAGCTGGAGCAAGGGAGAGGTCAAGAACCCGGAAACGATCAACTACCGCACGTTCAAGCCCGAGAAGGGCGGACTGTTCTGTGAGCGCATCTTCGGTCCCACGAGGGACTGGGAGTGCTCGTGCGGAAAATACAAGCGCATCAAGCACAAGGGCACGATCTGCGACCGTTGCGGTGTCGAGGTTACGCAGTCGCGCGTGCGCCGTCAGCGCATGGGCCACATCGAACTCGCGGTGCCCGTGTCGCACATCTGGTTCTACAAGTGCATGCCCTCGCGCATCGGCCTCATGCTCGACATGACGAGCCGCCAGCTCGAGCGCGTCATTTATTACGAGGACTACATCGTCATCGATCCCGGCAACACGCCGCTGCAGAAGTGCCAGCTCCTCACGGAGACGGAATTCCGCGAAGCGGAGGACCAGTATGGAGACAACTTCGTCGCCGGCATGGGCGCCGAGGCCATCAAGAAGCTCCTCGAGCAGATCGACCTTGCCACGCTGCAGGAGGAGATCGAGCAGGCGATGACCGCCACCCGCAGCAAGCAGCTTCGCAAGAAGCTCGCCAAGCGCCTCAAGCTCGTGCAGGGCTTTGCGACCTCGAAGACCCGGCCCGAGTGGATGATCCTCACGGTGCTGCCGGTCATCCCGCCGGATCTCCGTCCGCTCGTTCCGCTCGAAGGCGGTCGTTTCGCGACGTCCGACCTGAACGACCTCTACCGTCGTGTCATCAACCGGAACAACCGTCTCAAGACGCTCCTCCAGCTCAAGACGCCGGAGGTGATCATCCGCAACGAAAAGCGCATGCTTCAGGAGGCGGTGGACGCGTTGTTCGACAACGGTCGCCATGGCCGTGCCGTCACCGGCGCTGCGAACCGTCCGCTGAAGTCGCTTTCCGACATGCTCAAGGGCAAGGGCGGCCGCTTCCGTCAGAATCTGCTCGGCAAGCGCGTCGACTACTCCGGCCGTTCGGTCATCGTCATTGGCCCTGAGCTCAAGCTCCACCAGTGCGGTCTTCCGAAGAAGATGGCGCTGGTTCTCTTCGAGCCGTTCATCATCCGCCGGCTCAAGGAACTCGGCTATGTGCACACCGTGCGCAGCGCGAAGAAGCTCATCGAGCGCCAGACGCCGGAGGTTTGGGACATCCTCGACGAGGTGACGAAAGGTCACCCGGTGCTCCTGAACCGCGCGCCGACGCTCCACCGTCTGTCGATCCAGGCGTTCGAGCCGCTCCTCATCGAGGGCGAGGCGATCCGTATTCACCCGCTCGTCTGCACCGCTTACAACGCGGACTTCGACGGCGACCAGATGGCGGTGCACGTGCCGCTGTCGATCGAGGCCCAGATGGAGGCGCGTCTGCTCATGCTCGCGCCGAACAACATCTTCTCGCCCTCGAGCGGCAAGCCGATCACCACGCCGTCGCAGGACATTCCGCTCGGCTGCTACTACCTCACGCAGAGC
The DNA here is from genome assembly GCA_937901895.1 of uncultured Spartobacteria bacterium. Classification (GTDB taxonomy): domain Bacteria; phylum Verrucomicrobiota; class Verrucomicrobiia; order Chthoniobacterales; family JAATET01; genus JAATET01. The sequence continues at coordinate 5,830 of CALGTD010000124.1, forward strand.
CCGCGTCCGGGTGAGATTCCCGACACCGGCCGTCTGCCGCTCTTCGGAGACGCCTGGGAGGTGGAACTCGCGCTCAGCGAGGGCTCGATCAAGACGCACAGCCCGATCCGTCTCAAGAATCCGGACTACGGCCGCAAGACGGTTTACGGCGACGCCGACTCGAAGACACTCGAGACGACCGCCGGGCGCGTCGTCTTCAATCAGATCTGGCCGAAAGAGCTCGGTTTCTTCAACAAGGTCTGCGGCAAGAAGCAGCTCTCCGACATCATCTGGCGCTGCTATCAGACTGCTGGCCAGGCGAAGACGGTCGAGACCCTCGACCGGCTCAAGGAAGTTGGTTTCCAGGCGGCAACGAAGGCCGGCGTTTCCATCGGTGTCTCGGACATGATGATTCCGAAGGAAAAGTCCGCTCTCGTCGAGAAGGCCTACAAGGAAATTGCCGAGGTCGAGAAGCAGTATCGCCGGGGCATCATCACCGACGGCGAGCGCAAGAACAAGGTGCAGGACATCTGGACGCACACCGGCGAAGAGGTGGCGAACGCCCTTTTCCGCACGCTCCAGCACAACGACGGAAGGCCGGAAATGAACCCGGTGTTCATGATGGTCGACTCCGGCGCCCGAGGCAATCGCACGCAGATCAAGCAGCTCGCTGGCATGCGCGGCCTCATGGCGAAGCCGTCCGGCGAAATCATCGAGCGTCCGATTATTTCGAATTTCCGCGAAGGCCAGTCGGTGCTCGAATACTTCATCTCGACGCACGGCGCCCGCAAGGGTCTGGCCGACACCGCGCTCAAGACGGCGGATTCGGGCTACCTGACCCGCAAGCTCGTGGACGCGGCCCAGGACGTCATCATCACCGAGGACGATTGCGGCACGGTGAACGGCATCGTTGCCAGCCCGATCTACGAAGGTGACGAGGAGGTTGTCAGCCTCTCCACGCGCATCATCGGTCGCACGAGCTGCGAAACGGTGAAGGATCCGGTTTCCCAGAAGATCATCGTCAAGTCGAACCAGCTCATCAACGAGGAGATCGCTCTCGGCCTCGAGAAGATCGGCGTCGAGCAGCTCAAGATCCGCTCCGCGCTCACCTGCGAATCGAAGCGTGGTGTCTGCGTCCGCTGCTACGGTCTGAATCTCGCGACCGGTCGCGAGGTGAAGCTCGGCGAGGCTGTGGGCATCATTGCCGCGCAGTCGATTGGCGAGCCCGGAACGCAGCTCACGATGCGAACCTTCCACGTCGGCGGCACCGCGAGCCAGACGTTCAAGCAGCCCATCATCAAGGCGAAGAACGACGGTATCGTGAAGTTCAACGATCTGCGCACCGTGCAGGCGCTCGATGGAAACTTCATCGTTCTGAACAAGAACGGCTCGGTTTCCGTCCACGCAAAGGACGGTCGCGAGCTCGAGAGTTACAACATTGTTGTCGGATCGGTGATCAGCATTGGCGACGGACAGCCCGTCAAGAAGGGCGAGACCTTCATCCAGTGGGATCCCTACAACGTGCCGATCATCACCGAGAAATCGGGCAAGGTGGAATTCCGCGACATGATCCCGGCGGTCACCATTCGCAAGGAGGTCGACGAGACCACCGGTGTGATGGGTGTCGTCGTCATCGAGCACAAGGAGGATTTGCACCCGCAGGTCGTCATCGTCGACGCGAACAAGGAAGTCCTCGCGAGCTACTCGATTCCGGCGGGAGCCCACATCGAGGTCAAGGAGGGTTCGAAGGTCCAGGCCGGTCAGCGTCTGGCCAAGACTCCCCGAAAGATCGCGAAGACCAAGGACATCACCGGCGGTCTGCCGCGTGTGGCCGAGCTTTTCGAGGCGCGCCGTCCAAAGGATGCCGCCGAAATCGCGAAGATCGACGGTATCGTTGACATCGGTGGCACCGTGCGCGGCAAGCGCCGGGTCATCGTGCGCGATCCGGAGACCGGCGCCGAGGAGGAGCATCTCGTTCCGCTCAGCAAGCACATCATTGCGTTCAAGGGCGACTTCGTGAAGAAGGGCCAGCAGCTCACCGAAGGGCCGGTCGTTCCGCACGA
>CALGTD010000125.1 GCA_937901895.1 uncultured Spartobacteria bacterium
CATTTGCAGGCGCTTCGCCGTGTCGTTTGCCACGCGCGAAGATAGCGGGCGGCGACGAGGGCATACACCCCGTCAACGGTAGTGTTGGCTGGACACCCTGGTATCGGTGGTGCGAAGTGGAGAGGTCCATGGCTCGTAACTATGATGACCTCTCTCGGGAGCAGCTGATTGCTCTGCTACACGCCCGGGACAAACGGCGGTTCGGCTTGGTTTGGGAGCAGGACAAGTCGCTGATCGGGGTCGATCGTTCGCTGAACGAGGATTTTGTCGCCCTTGAGGCGGACACAGAGCTTTCCTCTGGAGAAGGGACGTGGCAAAACATCCTGATCGAGGGCGACAACTACGACGCCCTGCGGGCCCTGAGCATTTCGCATAAAGGGCGCATCAAGTGCATCCTCATCGATCCGCCCTACAACACTGGTGCAGGTGATTTCATCTACAACGACCGCTTTCTCGATCGAGAGCATCGCTATCGGCATTCGGTTTGGTTGGAATTCATGTTCCAACGGCTCCAGCTCGCGAAAGAGCTGCTCACCGATGATGGAGTCATCTTCGTCTGCATCGGTGAAGAAGAGGTTCACCGCCTTGCATGTCTGATGGATGAAGTGTTTCCCGGGAACAAGGTCGGCACGTTTGTGTGGAGAACTCGCTCCGGTGCGAACGACTCGCGCGAGTATTTTCGGAGCATCGATCACGAATATGTGCTGTGCTATGCGAATCCCGGGTTTGAGTTTGGAGGTCATGCCAAAGACACATCCGCATACGCCAATCCGGACAATGATCCTCGTGGTCCATGGATAAGTAGTGATTTGGGGAAACGGGCGACGCGCTTACAGCGGCCTAATACTTTTTACCCGATTCATGATGCTCAGCGGGATGTCTGGTATCCCTGTGATCCCGAGAGCGTATGGGCGTATGCTTCAGAAACGCGGATTAAGCGCGATCAGAAGACACGTGCTAAGACGATCGAACAACTGATTCGGGAAAATAAGATTCTATGGCCCGGGGATACTCGAACGGTTCGCTATCACACATTGGAGGAGTTGCTGGCGGCGATTGATGCCGGCACGGCGCCACGCAATCTGCGGCGCGATATTCCTGACTTGGAGTTCTGGGTGGGAAAGACGATCGGCTATGGCAAGCCGCGCTACAAGCGCCACCTCTCCGAAGTGAAGCGCACAGAGAAGCCCTTCTCGACGTGGATCCGGCCCAGCGCGGATAAAGAGGCGGCTCCAGAGGATGTGACATCGCTGGAGGTCGGAGGAACCAATGAAGGCACCGCTCTGCTGAAGCAGATTCTCGGAAACAAGAACTTCCCGTATCCGAAGCCGTTGTCCCTCATCCAAGGGTTGCTGGCTCAAGCAACCGGGCCCGATGATACCGTGCTCGATTTCTTTGCCGGTTCCGGAACCACGGGACATGCGGTGCTCGCCTTGAATGCGGAGGACGGCGGCAATCGGCGATTCATTTTGGTGTCCAGCACGGAGGCGACCGTCGACGAGCCGGACAAGAACGTCTGTCGCGATATTTGCCAGGTTCGCTTGGCGCGCGTGATCTCCGGTTACGATTATCGAACCAAAGATAAACTGAAGCACGTGGAAGGTATCCCCGGAGACTTCGTCTATCTTCGGACGAAAAGGATTCCGCGCGGCAAGGTGCTGACGCGTTTATCGCACCAGCACATCTGGATTGCCCTGCAGATGCTCCATCTCGAGCAGCTCAATCCAGCGCATCCCACCGGGACTATTTGGGAGGCGGGAAGTGAAGAAAACAGGTTGATCTATCTTCCACGTGTCGATGCGCCGACGCTGGCTGAACTTGATCGCAAAGGTCTGCTGACCGTGGGTGCAACCATCTATGCCTGGCAGGCGGAACTGGTCGCGCAGCATGTATCGAAGGCCGTCAGTGTGCGCCCTGTTCCTCAGTTTCTACTCGAACGCTTCGGTCGAAAGTCATGATCTCACTGCGCCCCTATCAAGAGACTGCAAGGGACCAAATCCTCGAGAGTTTTCGATATCTCGCAGGCCAGCTGCGGGCGCTCACAACCGCGGCGGATCGTGCCGGAGCGATTGCTCACAATGGGGCGGTGTTGCTGAATGCGCCGACTGGTTCGGGAAAGACTGTGATCGCGGGAAGTGTCGCCGAGTCGTTGAGCCGTGATCCTGGGATGAGGATTGTTTGGTTTTGGTTTGCGCCGTTCAAAGGATTGATTGGACAGAGCGAATCTTCGTTGCGGGAGCAATTCCCCGGGTTGCGAATTAGGTCCATCAAGACAGACCGGCAGTCGAGCAGCACCAGAAGCGGAGATACATGGGTCGCCACATGGCAGTCGGTGGCTGCGCGCGACTCCGATGCCCGTAAAATTCGAGCGGATTCCGAATCCACGCCATCGATTGATGCGATGGTCGCCGGTTTGCGGGAAGAGGGCTTTCAGGTGGGAGTCATTGTAGACGAGGCTCACCATGGCTTCGGGCACGGCACACAGGCGTTGGAGTTTTTCAGAACGGTATTACGGCCCGAGTTCACCTTGCTGGTTACCGCGACGCCGGACGACGAAGACGCGGAGAAGTTTAAGAAAGCGGTGGGGATTGTTCATCTACGACGCGTCACAATTGGTCGGGACGAACCGGTGGCAGAGGGACTAATCAAACCGAGTGTTCGTTCGATCGCTTTTGTTGCCGAACAAACCAATCAGAGCAAAATCGTAGATTTCGAAAGCACCGCGCTCTCTCAGGGCGCACTGTTGCATCAGCGCATCAAGGCGGAGCTCAAGGCCCATGGCATCAACCTCGTGCCGTTGATGTTGGTGCAGGTGGATTCCAGCAAGGATAGCGAAAAGCGGGTGCGCACCAAACTCATGGGTTTGGGTTTTTCAGAAAGCCAGATCGCTACGCACACGAGCAACGAACCGGATGCAAATTTGCTGGCACTTGCGGTCGACGAGGAAAAGGAAGTTCTGATCTTCAAAATGGCGGTGGCACTCGGCTTTGATGCTCCTCGTGCTTTCACGCTTGTTTCGATGCGCGGCGTAGTGGATCCGGATTTCGGAACACAAATCGTCGGGCGTATTCTTCGGGTGCATCCGCGCTGCCGAGGTCGTGAACTTTCGCCATTGTTGTGCAATGCTTACGTGTTTCTCGCCGACTGCGAAATGCAGGCGGGACTGACCACGGCTGCTCAAAAGGTGAATCAAATCAAAACCGAGTTCGGTCGAGTTTCGCCCTACGCACTCGTCGTGAACGTCGCGGGTGAAAATCAGCTACAGGTCGTCAAGGACGGCCAGACGTTGCTACTTCCTCCGTCTGCAGTGCCGGTCTCCACGACGGGAGTGGTGGAAGTCATGCCGTCCGTAGCGATTCCCGACGTTACGCAAGAGGAATGGTTCGGTCTGCTAGAAGGGACGACCGGCCAGGCACTCTCTCAGAATCCATCCACATCTACAGGTCCGACCGTAGTGCAGTTGAGTGCTGGGAGACGCTATCCTCTGCGGGAAGGAATGCCGCAGCGCTTCATAACGCAGCGGATCCAAGCGGTCACGAACGGACTCGCGTGCCTTGTGGCCCAACGAATCCGATTCGACGACCATGCCTTGCTCGCGGGGACGCGTGAACAAGTGCACGTATTGCGTCGCGAGCAGGATGTTTTTGCGGCCAAGGAAGACGCCGTGGCACGTATTCAAGCTGCGCTGGACTTGGCACAAGCCGACGAGCAGGCGCAGCAAATGCTTTTGCAGTTCGGCATGATCGATCCGCGCGAATTACACGCCGAGCTCATCAAGCGCCTGCGTGACGAGTATCAGAGGGCCGGACTGCCCATCGCTGGAGATGACGATGCGTTGGAGTCCGCCTTGTCGTTGATTCTCGTGCAGAACCCGAGACTGCTTCGGCAAGCAGAGCGCGAGGCACTGGCCAGATATGCGGAGGCGATACCATCGGGCACGTTGCCGGAAGCGATATATACGGAAACGGAGCTGCCCCCTTCGCGCCACAATGTTTACGGGGTGATACCTTCGGGATTGAACGAGTGGGAGCGTAAGTTTGCGAATCTGCTCGATCTCGATCCGGACGGTCACGTGCTTTGGTGGCATCGGAATGAGCCGCACAAGCCGTGGTCAGTCGCCACCACGTTGCCGAACGGGCACCAATTTTTTCCGGACTTTCTTGTCGGCATCAAAGATCGCCTCAAACCGGACAATGTTCTGCTGATCGACACAAAGCGCGCCATCAA
>CALGTD010000126.1 GCA_937901895.1 uncultured Spartobacteria bacterium
ACTCCCAAAAACCTAAAGTCAGCCGAACAAGGCGCTGCAGCTAACCCCTAGCCGCCACGCGTCACTTTCACGACCGTCCATCCTCTCCATCCACATCACACCAGAGCTTGTGCGCCTGATCGGGGTAGCTGAGTTTGGCGTTGGTCATCAAAATCATGCCGTCCTCCCCACACCTATCCAGCATTTCCGTTCTCAAGCGGGCGATAGTTTCAACCCTCTGTGGGATAACATTACCTGTTCTGTTATTCTTCCTGCCCTTCCTATTGCCGGGATTGCCAGAATCGGACTGGTGGCTAACATGGTCGCAACCATTTTGGGAACCTATCTTCCCCTCGCATCCAGGGTTCAGCGCGCCTAGCGGAGCCTGCTATCTAGCAATGCTCTCTACCGTCGGTCTGATTGTTGCTATGGTCTTGTTTTTCATTGCCTTATGATCGGATACAGCATATTTTCCATACTTTTCGTCGTATGGCTATTTGCGTGGCTGAAAGACATTCGGAATGATACTCGAAAGATTCGAGAGGTATTGAAGAAGCGCTTCCCAGAGGACTTCGATGATGAATGAGCCAAACAAGGCGCTGCAGCCAACCCCTGACCGCCTCCAATATTGATCAAAGCCAGCCTTCAGAGGCTGGCTTTTTCCTTGTCCGGGCATCCTTCCGGACATGCGGCGATTTTCCTCCTCGAGGATCAGCCTGGCCATGGTTGCGATCAAGTCCTGTGAGGATTGCCTGCCAGCCAACCAACTGCGATGGTCTTCAACGCATGAAAATCCGTCGTGCGGCGATGGCTGCAATCGATCACCACAATGCCTGCGACGATGAAGACAGGCGCGCGCTGGAAGTCGAGGCCTCGCAATCGCAGCCTCAGCCTGTCAGTCCGGCAAGGGCGGGCAGATGGCACGAAACGCCGTGCAACTTGCTCGACGCGCTGCACGGTTTGCCTCGCTGGGGCTGAAATTCCTTTGTGCTCTTCGTGCTCTCAATGGTTAAGCTCCGGCGATGTCCAAGTTTTCGAATCAGGTAGCCATTGTTACGGGAGCGGGCCGGGGGATCGGCGAAGCGATTGCCAGGCATTTTGCGGACGGCGGCGCGAAGGTCGCGGTGGTCAGTCGCACGGAGTCGAATTCGCAAAAGGTCGCGGATGCGATCAATGCCGCGCATCCGGATGCGGCGAAGCCCTACGCGGTGGATGTCGCCGATTTCGACGCCGTGCAGAAGGTGGGCGAGCAGATTCTCGCGGACTTTGGCCGAGCGGACATTCTGGTGAACAACGCCGGCATCACCCGCGACACGCTCGCCATGCGCATGTCCAGTGACGACTGGGACGCCGTCCTCAATACGAACCTGAAGGGCGCGTTCAATTTCACCCGCGCGGTGTTGCGCGCGATGGTCAAGCAGCGCAGCGGGCGCATCATCAACATCAGCTCCGTGAGCGGGCTCATGGGCCTCGCCGGACAGGCAAACTACGCCGCGAGCAAGGCTGGCCTCATTGGCATGACCAAGAGCGTCGCGCGTGAGCTGGCCTCGCGCGGCATCACGGTGAACGTGGTCGCCCCCGGGTTCATCGAAACCGACATGACGGCCGTGCTTTCCGAGGAAATCCGCAAGGGTGCGCAGGCGCAGATTCCGCTGGCCCGCTTCGGCGCGAGCGAGGACATCGCCGCAGCCGTCGGGTTCCTCGCGAGCCCGGAGGCCTCCTACATCACCGGCCAGGTGCTCGCCGTCGATGGCGGAATGAGCATGTAATTTTGACGGACCGGCACGCACTGCACATGGAAAGCACCGAACTCTCCGAACTCCTCGCGATCCGCCGCCAGAAGCTCGACGCGATCCGCGCCGCTGGCGTCGATCCGTTCGGACGCGGATACGAGACGGACGGAACGATCGCCGAGGTCCGCGCAAAGTTTTCCGAGGGCGCCGCGTTGCGCGCGGCCGGCCGGATCACCGCGCATCGCGACATGGGAAAGAGCCAGTTTCTCGATCTGTCCGATGCGACCGGGCGGATCCAGATCTTCCTTCACGCGAAGGAAATCGGCGAGGAGGCGTTCGCAGTGTTCAAGAACCTCGATATCGGCGATTTCATTGGCGTGGAGGGCGAGGGGTTCGTCACGCGCACCGGTGAAAATACGATCCGGGTGAAATCGTTCACGGTGCTGGCGAAGTCCCTGAAGCCGCTGCCGGACAAATGGCACGGTGTGCAGGACACCGAGATCAAATACCGTCAGCGGTATCTCGACCTGATTTCCAACGGCGACTCGCGCGAGGTTTTCCTTAAGCGCATCCGGATCGTTCGCGAGATCCGGAGATTCCTCGAGGACCGTGGTTTCATCGAGGTGGAGACGCCGATGATGCAGACCATCGCGGGCGGTGCGGCGGCCGAGCCATTCAAGACGCACCACAACGCGCTCGGGCTCGATCTTTACCTGCGCATCGCGCCGGAGCTTTACCTCAAGCGGCTGCTCGTGGGCGGATTTCCGAAGATTTTCGAGTTGAACCGAAACTTCCGCAACGAGGGAATCTCGCGCCGTCACAATCCGGAGTTCACGATGCTCGAGGCCTACTGGGCCTTTGCCGATTTCGAGAAGATGGCGGACCTCGTCGAGGAGATGATCTGTCACCTCGCAGAGACCGTCTGTGGTGGAATGAAGATCGAGCACAAGGATGCCGACGGCAATGTGACGAAGACGATCGACCTCACACGTCCGTGGAAACGGGCGCGCTATGCCGATCTGATTCGAGGCGTCATTCCCGACTGGTATGACCTCACCCCGCAACTGCGACGCCAACGCTGCGCGGAGCTCGGTCTCGATGTTTCGCAGTGCGTGGCCGACTACGAGGTGACGCAGCACGTGTTCGAAAAGCTCGTCGAGGAGAAGACAATGGATCCGCTTTTCGTGACGCATTGTCCGAAGGAGCTGGTCCCGCTCGCGAAACAGAATGCCGAGGATCCGTCGGTCGTCGATGTCTACGAGCTGGTGATCAACGGGCAGGAGATTTCGCCGGGCTACTCGGAGTTGAACGACCCGATTGTCCAGCGCCAGCGGCTCGAGGAGCAGAGCGGCGGCGAAGTGCAGAAACTCGACAACGATTTCCTCGAGGCGCTCGAACACGGCATGCCGCCTGCGGGAGGTATCGGCATCGGCATCGACCGGCTGGTGATGATGCTCACCGGCGCCGAGTCGATCCGGGATGTGCTCTTCTTCCCGCACATGAAGCCGCGCTGAGCATGGCGGTCGTCGTCACCTGCGGTCCCGCGATCGCTCCCATCGATGGAGTCCGGCGAATCACGAACTTCTCGACGGGCACGCTGGGATTGACGCTGGCGAATGCGCTCGCCGCGGGTGGCCGCGAGGTCGTTTGTTTCAAGGGAGAGGCTGCGACCACGTCCCTGCGCCCGCATGAGGCCGTTGACGTGCGACCATTCTCGACGAACGACGACCTGCTCGAAAAGCTGCGGAGCATCCCGACGGCTTCGGCGATCTTTCACGCGGCGGCATTGTGTGACTACGAGACCAACGTGGTGCAGGATGAGAGCGGAGGGCTTCGCACCGAGGCGAAGATCCCGAGCCGTGCCGGGACGCTGACCCTCGTCCTGCGGCCTGCCAGGAAGGTGCTGCCGCTCCTTCGGGAGGTTTTTCCCGATGCGAGGATCGTGGGTTGGAAATACGAGCTGGACGGCGGTCGCGAGGACGCGTTGCGTGCGGCGATCCGCCAGATTCAGGAGGCGCGGACGGATTTCTGCGTGGTGAATGGTGCCGCGTATGGAGACGGCTTCGGAATTCTTTCCGGGGATGGCACGGTCCGGCATTTTGCCACGACGGACGAGCTCTGCCGGGAGCTGGTCCGGATTGCGGTCTGACTTTCCGCACACCGTCCGCAGGGCAGGCGGGTGGGGCAGGGGCGAGGAATTTTTCTTTTCTCCCCATGCTTCCCCCTCAAACTCTCGACCCTCCACATGGCCCAGCTCAATTCCCACTACCTGAAACTCAAGGCCGGTTACCTGTTTCCCGAAATCGGGCGGCGGGTGAAGGCATTCACTGATGCGAATCCCGAGGCTGCGAAACGACTGATTCGATGCGGAATCGGGGATGTGACCGAGCCGCTGCCTCTCGCGGTGCGTGAGGCGATGCATCGCGCCGTCGATGAAATGGGCACGCGCGAAGGATTTCACGGATACGGTCCGGAGCAGGGCTATGAGTTTCTGCGGCACGCCATCGCGGAGAACGACTATCGCGCGAAGGGGCTCGAGGTTGCGGATGACGAGGTGTTTGTCTCCGACGGCTCGAAGTGCGATTGCGGAAACATTCTCGACATCTTTGGTCACGACAATCGCATCGCGGTGATGGATCCGGTGTATCCCGTGTATGTCGACACGAACGTCATGGCGGGACACACGACGGAAGCCGACGACGCGGGCCGCTACGGTGGACTCGTTTATCTCCCCTGCACCGCGGAGAATGGCTTTGTGCCGGAGATCCCGAAGGAGAAGGTCGATCTGATCTATCTTTGCTACCCGAACAACCCGACCGGCGCGACCGCGACCCGTGCGCAGCTCGAGGCGTGGGTGAAATATGCGCTCGAGAACGAGTCGGTGATCCTCTTCGACGCGGCCTACGAGGCCTACATCCAGGATGCGGATGTGCCGCATTCGATTTACGAAATCCCCGGCGCGCGGAAGTGCGCGATCGAGTTTCGGAGCTTTTCGAAGAACGGTGGATTCACCGGCACACGGTGCGCGTTCACGATCGTTCCGAAGGAACTGGAATGCTCGACGGACGGCGGAGAGAAGAAGCCGCTGCATCCGCTGTGGAACCGCCGGTTTTCAACGAAGTTCAACGGCGTGAGCTACATCACCCAGCGTGGCGCGGAGGCGCTGTATTCCGACGAGGGGCGGGCGCAGGTCGCCGCGCTCGTCGAACTCTACATGGGCAATGCCGCGCTTCTTTGCACGGCTGCGGCGGAGTGCGGACTCTCCGTCTACGGTGGCCGGAATGCGCCCTACATCTGGGTGCGCGGACCGCAGGGGAAGACGAGCTGGGAGATGTTCGACACGATTCTCCAGGAGGCGAATGTCGTGATCACTCCGGGCAGCGGGTTCGGACTCGCCGGCGAGGGGTATTTCCGGATCTCGGCCTTCAACAGCCGTGCAAACGTCGAAGAGGTCGCCCGCCGGTTCAAGGAATTGAGCTGGTAGAGCGGCCGGCGTCCCTTTCGAAAACCAGAACGGCCCGGCGATTGCCGGGCCGTTTTGTTTGAGGAAGGGTTTACACCGGGTTGATGGGGGAGAGCTGCCTGATTTTCAGCTTCGCCGGTTTCGAAGTCGTGGAGCCGACGACGGAGCGCACCTGAATCTTGTTGATGCCTCCCTTCAGCCGCGCGGTGAACCGCCAGTTCTTCGTGCCTTTGGCCTTCTTGAACTTGCCTTTGCCGACGCGGTATTCGACGAGTTCGATCGCCCCCGAGTTCGTGCTCGCCGTGCCCTTGATTTTCACCTTCGTCCTGGTGGTGGAGAAGGACTTCCTCCCCTTGATCTTCACCTTGACCTGGAGCTTGGGAGGGAAGGTGGCCGGCACGATGGTAAGAGCGCGCGTTGTGGGATTTCCACCGATGCCTCCCACGGCTGTCGCGGCGCCGGTATTTCGATTCACCGTGTAGAGGGTGGTCGTGGCACCGTCTTTAAATGCAAAAAGCATCAGGTTGCCGGCAATGTCCATTCCCGCGGCGGTGGTGAACGGAATTCCGAGATCACCGACGACGGACGTGACTCCGGTCGAGATATCGGTGGAGGTGCGGAGGCTGTCGTTTGGATTTTGATCCACAAAATAAATCTGACTGCTGCCGCCAAAAGACGCGGTGGTGAAGGAGGATCCGTCGGAATTGGGATTGAACCCGCTCAGATCGGACTGCCGCACAAAGGTCGCGGTGTTGGGATTGATCTCGTAATTGTAGATGAAATTCAGCACACGGATGCGATCCGTGGCGGGATTGAATCCGAAGAACCATCCGGAAGATCCCTTCTGAATTCCGACCAGCGGCAGGCCAATCTGGGTGGCGGCTCCCGTAGTTGGATTGATCACGTAAAGCAGGGCGGTGTTGGCCACATCATCGTAGGCAAGGCCCCACAGGGAACCCACGCCGGGATTCGAAAATCCCGGTTGCACCGTCGTTCGAATATCGATGCCCACCATCTCGTAGCCCGCGGGGATTCCGGTAATCGGCATCGCAGCGCCTGCGCCACCCGGCGTTGCCGAATCGAATGTGACGAGTTCGTTGCTTTCCGTGAGGAGATAACACGTCAGCGCGTGAACCTCGGACATCGTCGAAAATACGATGCCGAGGGCGACCAGGAGTGCACCAATGGATTTCATAAGGAATTATGTTTAGGCCAATTCTATTTGCCGGCAGATTTTCTGGCGAGGCTATTTGTGCTGGGTCCGCGGAACGCGCTGTGGTTCAAATTCCCGCGTGAATGAACTCGGCTTCGATCTTGCGGTGGCGGTGGCGGCGTTTCTCGCCGGCACGATCGGCGCAATGATCGGGCTTGGAGGCGGGATCATCATTACCCCCGTCCTCGTGCTCGGCTTCGGCATCGACATTCGCTACGCGATGGGAGCAGCGCTGGCCTCCGTGATCGCGACATCGTCCGGAGCCGCGGCGGCCTATTTGCGGGACGGGATCAGCAACATGCGGATCGGAATGTTTCTCTGCGTGGCGACGACGCTGGGCGCAGTGGGCGGGGCGCTGCTGGCGGGCATTGCGAATGCGGGGTTGCTCTCGCTGATTTTCGGTCTCGCGTTGCTGGCGACCGCGGGACTTTCGCTACGCAAGAAGGAGGATTCCGCCGGGGTGGCGTTGCCGGTGAACCGTGTCGCGCAGAAACTGCGGCTCGACGCGGAGCTTCCGGCGTCGGAGGGCGGCGGCGTGTATCATGTGCAGCACGTGGGCTGGGGATTCCTCGTCATGGTCGTGGCCGGCATTCTGTCCGGTCTGCTCGGCATCGGCTCCGGCGCGTTCAAGGTGCTCGGAATGGATCAGATCATGCGGATTCCGTTCAAGGTCACGACCACCACGAGCAACTTCATGATCGGTGTGACGGCCGCGGCGAGCATCGGGATTTATTTGAAGAACGGCTACCTCGACCCGGTGCTCGTCTTTCCGGTGGCGCTTGGTGTGCTCGGAGGCGCCTTCCTCGGAGCGAAGCTCCTGCCGGTGGTGCCGGTGAAGGTGTTGAAGACAATCTTTCTCATCGCGATCGTCGCGATTGGCATTCAAATGATCCAGAAGGGCCTCGGCTGACAGCCCGGTTTCTGTGACTCGTATGACTTCCCCATCGACCAGTGAGAATCGAGATGCCTCCGAGGAGCGCCTGCGCACCCTGCTTGCGCGGATCATGGTGTGGGGCGTGCTGCTCGCGGCAGCCGTCATGCTCATCGGAGGGACGATTTTTCTGATCGAGGATTGGAATCAACGCCCGGGCGACCACAAGTTCACCGGCGAGCCGGGCGATCTGCGGCATCCCGTTGCCATCTTCAAGGCGGCGATTTCCGGAAACGATGACTCGGTGATCCAGGTGGGCGTGCTTCTGCTGCTCGCGAACCCGCTCATTCGCGTCGCGCTGGCTGCCTGGGGATATGCGGCGTCGCGCGACCGGCTCTACGCGGCAGTTTCGACGATCGTTCTCGCGGTGCTCGTCGTGAGCTTTTTCGTGTAGCCGCCTGGGGCCTGCGGCCTCCGGGCCACGACGCGAGTGGCATCCTCAGCAGGGCGGATGGTTGCGAATGTATTCGGCGACCGCGTCCTGCCATGGACGCAGCGGCGCGCCGAGCGTCTTTGCCGCGCGTTCGGTGGACATCACGGTGTAAACCGGGCGCTCGGCGACGAAGGCATCCATTTCCGCGAGCGACTGGGCGCGGACCGACGTGGTTTTGACCGGGAGTCCGAGCTCGGCCGCGCAGCGCAACGCGTGTTCGCCATATTCGCGCCAGGTGCATGCGCCGGAGTTGCAGAGGTGATACACGCCTCCCGGTGCGTCGAGGCCAATAAGACCGTCCAGCCAGCCGGCGAGGTCGGTCGTGTAGGTCGGGGTCGACCATTTGTCGCCGATCGCCGCGACATCGTCGTGCGCAAGTGCGCGACCGAGGATCATGTCGACGAAGCTCGGCTTTTCCGGACCGAAGACCCAGGAAACGCGGACGACGATCGCTTCAGGGAGCGTTGCGAGCACGAGGGCCTCCGAGTCGGCCTTGGTGAGGCCATAGACACTCAACGGACTCGGCTTGCTCTCCTCGTCGTAGGGCTCGCGCTGGCGGCCGTCGAAGACATAGTCGGTGCTGAGGTGGATGAATCGCGCGCCGGTCTTCGCGCAGCGTTCCGCCATGCGGTGCGGCGCGACGGTGTTGATCACGCGCGCTTCTTCGGGAAGCCGTTCGCAGGCGTCGACATTTGCCTGCGCGGCGCAGTTGACGATCCAGTCGAACTTCCGGTCTGCCAGGGCGGCGTCGAGCGTCGAGGGATCCCTCAGGTCGATGTCCGGCTTTGCGAGCGCGGTGATCTCGTGGCGATCCTGCCACAGCCTGACTAGCGCGCCGCCCACGCGGCCGCGGGAACCGATGATGGCGATTTTCATCCGCGGGCGAGAATGGGTTCCCACCACGCACGGTTCGCTACATACCACTGGATCGTTTCGCGGATGCCGTCCTGCGCGCGGTGGATCGGCTTCCAGTCGAGCTCGGCGCGGATTTTCAGCGAGTCGATCGCGTAGCGGCGGTCGTGGCCGGGACGGTCGGCGACGTATTCGATGAGGGAGTCCGGTTTACCGAGCGTCTCGAGGATCAGTTTCACCACGTCGATGTTTCGCATCTCGGAATCCGCGCCGACGTTGTAAACCTCGCCCGGCTTTCCTTCGAGCATCGCGGCGGTGACGGCGCGGCAATGGTCCTCAACATGAATCCAGTCGCGGACGTTCAGGCCATCCCCGTAGACCGGGAGTTTCTGGTCGCGCAGCGCGCGGGTGATCATGAGCGGGATGAGCTTCTCGGGAAACTGATACGGGCCGTAGTTGTTGGAGCAGCGGGTGATGACGACCTCCTGCCCGAACGTCTTGAATGCCGCGAGCGCGAGCATGTCGGCGCCGGCCTTGCTCGCGGAATAGGGCGAACTGGGATCGATGGGCGAGGTCTCGCTGAAACGCCCGGTTTCCCCAAGCGAACCGTAGACCTCGTCGGTGGAGATCTGGACGAAACGCTTCACTCCGTGCTTCCGGGCGAGATCGAGCAGCACCTGGGTGCCGACGACGTTCGTGTGCACGAAATTTTCCGGCGAGTCGATGCTGCGGTCCACGTGGGTCTCCGCTGCGAAGTTCACGATCGCGAAATATTTGTGCTTCGAAAGGATGGCGTCCATTGCCGCCGCGTCGGCGATGTCGGCGCGGTGAAACTCGTAGCGGCCTGCGTATTTTTCCGCGATGCCGGCGAGATTTTCCGGATTACCCGCGTAGGTCAGGGCGTCCACGTTGGTGACGAATTCCGGCTGATAGTGTTCCAGAACGAATCGAACGAAATTGCTGCCAATGAACCCGCAGCCGCCGGTGACGAGAAGACGCATGGCGGGGGTTCTAGCAGAGAGGCGAGCGGGGCTGCAACCGTGTGATGGCAGTGCCGCCGCTGCGTGAACTGCTGTCGCTGGTCGGGCTTCGTGCGATTGAACAATGCGGACATCGCCGCCATCTCGGCGTTTCTCAGGATGAGCGAGTTCGATTTCATCCAGAAATTCATCCGCTTGAGGCCGCGACGCGACGGGCTCGCCCTCATCGACAAGCCGAATGGCGAGTGCATCTTTCTGAACGGCATCGACTGCGAGATCCAGCCGGTGAAGCCGCATCAATGCGTCTTTCACTACTCAAAAAGCAATCTCGGCTCGTCGTGAAGATCGACGTGCGTCGGCACGCCGCGCTGCTCTCCTGACTTCGAGATTGCGCGCGCCGCGCCCGACTCTTCCAAAAAACTGCGCGAAGTCATGTCCTTGCAAAGCTCCGCGCGATGCCTGACGCTACTCCAGATGAAGGCTTTTTGCTGGGCAGCCGGGAGTGTGATTTCAGCCTTCGTTTTTGCCTCGCCCCTCTTTGCACAGTCGGCTCCAGCGGGGCGGATAATCGGTATCACGGTGGATCCCTCTGATCCCACTGGAAATACCGCCGTCGAACAGACCAGCGTGCGACTGTCGTCTGGAGGGAGCGCATTCTTCGTAAAAAGGAACGCATTTAGTGGTCCCGTAGCCAGGGTTGAAGTCCGGCTGGGAAAAGTGAGGTATTCGGCGTCCCTGCGTTCCGGGAAGAACGCGAAATGGAAAAAACGCTTCAAGCTGGATGAGGGCAAAACCGTGATCCGCGTGCGGATTGTCGGACAGGACGGCTCCGCCCGTCAGATTAAGAAGGTCGTTTTCCTCCGACCCGTCAACTGAGGTCGTCTGCCTCGGAGCGCGAGATCGTCCACCACGTCCTGTCCTCGCTGAACAGGAAGGCCGCGTGCGGCGCAAGCCCTGCTCTGGCGATATCCGGACCCGTGTCACCGGACGTCCCGACGACACCCCCTCACGCCACCATGATCACCCCGCACCTGCCAGCTTTGATTCCTCGGGGGGGCCGGTTCGACGTCGCCGCTCGGGCATTCCGACTCCGCAGGGTCCAGCCAGCTCCGCCAGCCTTCACGAAGTTCCAGTCGCGCCCAATCGAGAAGTATCGGGAAGATCCTGAGCATGTCCCCGCGGTTGGAGGTGTAGCCCGTGAGCAGGCAGTCAGCCGCGGTTCGTCATCCCCGATCGACCCTCGCGGCGGCGCCAGCGGGCGATCTGCGCGAAACACCGGTTGTAGGTGCTGATGAATTTCCAGAACAGTTTTCCGCCTGGTGGCGAGAATGGCGGATGGAAGAGCGCAGTCTCGCCGATCGTGAGCGGCTCTTTCAAGGCCGCCACCACCCGCCGCCGACTGGCCACCCGGCGTTGCTGATTTTACGTCCGGACTTCGATGGCTTCACACACGTCGCGCCAGCCGGGGAAATTCCACGCGTTGGGAAACCCCGAGCATTGGTGGGGCTTCACGGGTTGGATCGTGCAGTCGATCCCGTCGAGGAACACGCATTCGCCGTCGGGCTTGTCGATGAGAGCGAGGCCGTCGCGCCTCGGTCGCAGGCGGGTATAGCGATCGATGAAAACCCGTTCGTCCATTCCGAGAAAGTTCGAAATGGCCGTGATGTCGGCGTCATTCAAACGCACAAAACCCGGCCACCGGCAGCAATTTCCGCAGCGCTGGCACTGATACCAGACGGAGGAAGGGGGATCTCCAATGGGCTTCCGGCTTTCGGTTGGGCTCAGTTCTGGCATCGCGCAGTCAGAATTGTTCGCACGCTGTCGTGCCGTGGCAAGCCGCTTCAGTGCGCGGGTTTCCGAATGCATCGAACTTCCCCGGGGGGACGCGACAGTTGCGAAGCGGTGCCAGCAATGCGGACCAAAGGATTGAATCCGGTGCGCATGAGGGGGCATTCTCACCGGCAATGAAAGTCGCCTGGATCGCACTTCACGCTGCCGTGCTCGGAGCGGCTTCCTCCTCGGCCGCAACCTACACGAATCCGGTGATCGATCCGGATTGCGCGGATCCCACGGTGTTGATTCACGACGGCACCTACTACCTCTCGATGACCGAGCCGCCGACCGACGGCTACAACATCTATACGTCGAAGGATCTGGTGCATTGGACCAAGGCGGGCCGCGCGTTTCAGACCGATCGCGAAAGGGTGTGGGCGCCCGACCTCTATTTTCATCCCGAGGACGGCAGGTTCTACCTCTACTACACCACGAACTATGTCGTCGGGGTTGCCGTGGCGGACAAGCCGGAGGGGCCCTATGAAATTGTGGCGGATCTTCTGACTCCCGCGATCGACGGCCACCTGTTTCGCGACGACGACGGCCGACTCTACCTTTATTACGTGCGGACCGACGGGCCGTTTCGCATCTGGGTGCAGCCGATGAGCGATCCGGTGACGCCCTCCGGCGAGCCCGTTCAACTCATCGAACCCGATCAGCCCTGGGAAACGGTGAACGGTCCCGTGACCGAGGGCCCGTTTCTTCTCAAACACCGCGGAAAATACGTCCTGCTGTATTCCGGCACCGGCGCGCCGAGTCCGAACTATGCGGTGGGAATGGCGACATCCGATTCGCCGACAGGGCCGTTTGAGAAGAGTGCTTCCAACCCGGTTTTCCACCGGACCGACGGGGTGTTCGGCCCCGGCCATGGCGATGTGACAACCGACGGCGCGGGGAAGCTCTGGTTCGTCTATCATCAGAAGGTGAACGACGGAGACAACTACCGGCGCTTCGTTGCGATCGATCCGCTAGCCGTCGACGATAAGGGCATCCTGAGGGGAACGCCGACACGTGGAGAGGAGCGTCCTGCGCCGGTTCCGCTGGGAGCAGGGAGCGATTGAATCCGCCGGTCGACGCCGCCGGTTTGAGTCGCAGGGAAAAACCGCCTTGCCACCCAGAGGGAGCGGGCGGATGATTCGATCATGATCGAAGTCGAGGTGTATGCTGCGGGCGTCCGAAGCCCGGAGAAGATGATGGCTCTGGCGCTCGAGTTGGAGACGTTGCATGGCCTTCGTTACAAGGTGGATACGAACCACGACATCGTTTACATGGAGTTCGATCGGCAGGCTCCGGATCTCGTCTCGTTGAAATCGATTTTCCACAAGGCCGGGTTGCAGGCGAAGTTTGTGGGCGCTCTTCCACCCGAGGTGGATGCGAACAAGAAAAAGACGCAGAAGTTGAGCCTGTGAGCCGGCGGGAAATCCGACGGAATCCCGCCCACACATCCGCCCCCACGGCATGGGTCTGATCACGCTTCCCGGCGCGGTGGCCGTTGCGTTCTGCTCGTATCTCGGGCAGGTCGCGGAGCTGGCCGCAGAGACGGTGCGTTCGGTATTCGCCGGACGAATCCGCTTCGGACTCGTGCTGCGGCAGATCAGCCACATCGGATTCGGATCGCAGATGGTGGTGATCGTCACCGGTGCGTTCACCGGCGCGGTATTCACGGCACAGACCTTCTTTCAATTTGCGCGGCTGAACATGGAGTCGGCGGTGGGGCCGGTGATCTCCGTCGCGATGTGCCGGGAGTTGGGGCCGGTGCTCACGGGATTGATGGTCGCGGGACGCGTGGGCGCGGCGATGAGTGCGGAGTTGGGCACGATGAAAGTGACGCAGCAGATCGACGCGCTGCGCGCGCTGGCGGTCCATCCGGTCGACTATCTCGTCGTGCCTCGTGCGCTCGCGATGCTGATCTCGATGCCGCTGCTGGTGGGCGAGTGCATTTTCTTCGGGATCGCCTCCGGCTATTTCGTGGCGACGAAGGTGCTCGGTGTGGGCGCGGCCTACTACATGGCGAACATGTATCGCTTCACCGAGGCGGAGGATATTTTCATGGGATTGATCAAGGGGTTCGTCTTCGGGCTGATCATCGTTTTCATCAGCTGCCGCGAGGGACTCTATGCGAGGGATGGAGCCGTGGGAGTCGGTCGCGCGACCACGGAGGCCGTGGTGATCGGGTCGCTCTCGGTGCTGATTGCGAATTTCTTCCTCACGATGGCGCTGAACATTTTCTTCCCGGCGGGGGTGAGCGGATGAGCGGGGCTGCAATGATCGAGGTGAAGGACCTCGTGCAGCGCATCGGCGGGCAGGAGATCCTGCGCGGATTTTCGATCCCCGTGCACCGCGGGGAGACCCTGGTTCTGCTTGGACGGAGCGGCGGCGGAAAAAGTGTGTTTCTGCGGCACCTCATCGGTCTGATGAAGCCTGTGTCCGGGCAGGTGATCGTGGATGGCGTGGACATCACGCAGCTCGGGGAACGCGCGCTCGAGCCGGTGCGTCGAAAAATCGCGATGGTGTTCCAGGATGGCGCACTCTTCGACTCGATGACGGTTTTCGACAACGTTGCGTTCACGCTTCGCGAGCGCGGCGAGCGGGACGAGGAAACGATCCGGCGAAAGGTTCGGGAGACACTGGAACTGGTCAATATGACCGGCCACGAGCACAAGATGCCGGTGAACCTGAGCGGCGGCATGCGCAAGCGCGTTGCGCTCGCCCGGGCCATCGTGTGGCCGCCGGAGGTCATTCTCTACGACGAGCCGACGGCCGGGCTCGATCCGATCGTCTCGGACAGCATCAACCGCCTCATCCGGCGGATGCAGCGGCAACTGCACGTCACTTCGATCGTGGTGACGCATGACATGGTAAGCTGCAATCACATCGCTGACCGCGTCGCGCTTCTCCATGAGGGGCGCGTGCGGTTTTACGGCACGCTCGAGGAACTTTCAAAAACCGATGATTCGGTCGTGCGGGATTTTGTGGATGGACGCTCGCACGAGGCCGAATAGAACAACCTGAGATCATGGCAAATCCGGAAAAAATCACGCAGGCGCGGGTGGGGGTATTTGTGCTCCTCGGGCTTGTCGTCATCTGCGCGATGGTCGTTTATTTCGGCCGGTTCGGCGACGGGCTGAAGACGTATTACGAGTTGCGTGTGGAATATCCAAACGCGAGCGGCCTCTTCGCGGGTGCCGATGTTCTGCTCGCGGGTGCCAAGGTGGGTGCGGTGAAGGACGGACCCTTCGTGCTCGACAACATGCGTGGGGTCTACGTGATCCTGAAGATCTACGACGGGGTGCAGATTCCGGAGGGTTCGGCATTCACGATCGGCAGTTCCGGCCTGCTGGGGGACAGCTACGTGGACATCACCATGCCGCACGACCTCGATGTGGAGCAATACGTCCCGATTCCACCGGGGACGACCGTGATCGGGCGCAAGGACTCCGGAGGGCTCGGCGGCCTTGCGGATGAAGGTGGACGGATGATGGAGGATATCCGTGGCGCGATTCAGAAGGTTGATGCTCTGGTGACGAAGCTGAACGAGGAAGTGCTCACGAAGCAGGCAATCGGCGACGTGCAGGAAACGCTCGCGAATTTGAAGAAGACCTCGGGTGAGTTTGCCGAGGCGTCGAAGAATCTGGAGACCGTCATGGCGGATGCATCCACGGCCGTGAAGGAGGCCTCCGAGGCGGTGAAGAACGTGTCGAAGACGGTCGAAAAGACCGGGGATACGCTCGACACGGCGAAGCGCGCCGCCGCGGAGTTCGAAAAGACGATGGCCGACATCCGGGGATTGATCGCGCAGGCGCGGAACGGCAAGGGGCCGATCGGCACGCTGATCTCCGATCGGACGATGGCGGAGAACCTCCAGGCGCTCGTGGTCAATCTGCGCAAGCACGGCATCCTCTGGTATAAGGATCGCTCCGGCATGGACGACGAACGCGAGCGGCAGCAACGTTCGCGTTGATTGGAATCCCGGGGATCTCGTTCGACGGACTGATCAGCTGATCAGTTCGTCGTAGCGCGAGCGCGCCAGATCGAGGCAAAGCTGGAGGATGTCGCTCGAGGTGGTTCCCTGAAGCGCCTCGCGGGCGAGTGCTTCACAGGCCGGCATGTCGAGACTCTGAACGGCCTTTTTCACCCGCGGAACCAGCGCGGCGCTCGTGCTGAGTTCATCCACGCCGAGACCGAGGAGGAGGGGGGTGAGCACAATGTCGCCCGCCATTTCCCCGCAGACGCCGGTCCAGATGCCGTTTGCCCGGGCGGCGTCGACGACCATCTTCAAGAGCCGCACGATCGATGGATGGGTCGGCTTGTAGAGGTGAACGATGCGCTCATTTCCGCGATCGACCGCGATCGTGTATTGGATGAGGTCGTTCGTGCCGAGGCTGAAGAAATCGACCTCCTTCGCGAGAAGGTCCGCCGACAGTGCGGCGCTGGGAATCTCGATCATCACGCCGACCTCGAGATTCTCGTCAAACGGGGTGCCAGTCCGGCGGAGCTCCTGCCGGCATTCCTCGAGAATCGCATTGGCCTGACGCACCTCGCCGAGTCCGGAGATCATCGGATACATCAGGCGCAGGCTGCCATGCGCGGACGCGCGGAGAATGGCGCGCAACTGGGTCCGGAGCAGGTCGGGGTGCTCAAGGCAGAATCGGATGCCGCGGCATCCCAGGAACGGGTTCTCCTCCTGCGGGAGGTCGATCCCAGCGGTGGCCTTGTCGCCTCCGATGTCCAGCGTCCGGATGATGGCGCTGTGCGGAGCGCACCGCTCGGCCACGATGCGGTAATTTTGATAAAGCTCCTCCTCGTCGGGAAACTTCTCGCGGTTCAGGTAGAGAAATTCCGTGCGATAGAGTCCGACGCCCTCCGCGCCGTAGTCGATCACATCGTCCATTTCCTCCGGGAGCTCGATGTTTGCCGAGAGGATGATGTGCCGCCCGTCGCTGGTCGTGCACGAGGTGTCGCGGATGAGTTCCAGCCGCTCCTCGACAAGGTCCTTCTCCTTCTCGAAGGCCTCGTATTCGCGGAGGGTTTCCGGGGAGGGATGGACGACGAGAATGCCGCGGTAGCCATCCACGAGGACCATGTCGCCGGTCGCGACCTTCGAGCAGACGTCCTGCAAACCCGCGATCGCGGGAATGTCCATCGACCGGGCCATGATCGCGGCATGAGAGACCTTGCTGCCGGTGTCCGTCGCAAAGCCGAGGACCAGCGAGCGGTTCATGAGCGCCGTGTCGGAGGGGGTGAGGCTGTGGGCGACGACGATGTGGGGTTCGCCGTGATCCTGCAGTCCGGCGGTGGATTTGCCCAACAGGTGGCGGATGACGCGTTTGGAAACATCCTCGATATCGACGACACGTTCGCGCAGGTAGGGGTCGTCGATTTCGCTCAGCGTCTTGCAGTAGCGCTGGGCGATGGTGTGAAAGGCGTGTTCGACGTTATGGTGCTCGGTTTCGACGCTGCGAAGGACCTCGTCGATGAGGGTGCGGTCCTCGACGACGAGGAGGTGGGCATCGAAGATGCTCGCGTCGGATGCGCCGATTGCCTCGGCGATGCGCTGCTGCATCTCGAGCAGTTCCGCCCGCGTGGCGATGAGGGCGGCCTCGAAACGCGCGATCTCGCCGGGAATCGCCTTCTGGGGAATGGTCCGGAAGGGAATCTCCTCCTCCTCGATCCAGTGAACGAGCGCGGCTCCGCGGGCGATGCCCGGCGCGACGGGAATTCCTTCGTATCTTTTCTCGAGGGACCCGACAGCGTCGCCCATAACCGGCAAAGCGGTATCAGGATTGCAGACGGGTGGCCAGTGATTAGTGACCCGGCCCGGGATGCGTGATTTCCGGGAGCGCCCGGTCACGCACTCGGCCGAAGGCCAGGGATCACCTACTCCTCGCCGAAGCGGCTCTCAATGAGGGCGCCGATTTCCTCGACCGCGCGTTCGGCGTCGGGGCCATCGGCTTCGATGCCGAGTTTGGAGCCCTTGCCGGCGGCGAGCATCATGAGGCCCATGATGCTCTTGCCGTTGACGCGTTCGCCGTCCTTTTCCACCCAGATTTCGGCACGGAAGCGGCTGGAGACCTTGACGAGCATTGCCGCTGGGCGCGCGTGGAGACCGTTTCGGTTTTGAACGATCACCTCGCGTGCGCAGCGGTTCGTCTCGCCGGCGGATTTTTTTCGCGAGAGCAGTCCCATTATCTTTCAGGGTTTTGCTGCATCATGGAGAGCAGGCGTTGGTTGAATTCGAGTGCGGTGTTGTGACCCATGCTCTTAAGCTTCTGATCAAGTGCGGCGACTTCCACGAGTCGCGCCAGATCGCGCCCCGTTCGCACCGGCACGGTAACGTGCGGGACGCGAATTCCCAGAATCTCGTAGTAGTCTCGGTCGATCCCAAGTCTATCCACGTCATCCACCTCGTGCCAATCGATAAGTGAAACGACGAGGTCGAGACGTTTTTCGGGACGGACGCTGCCGACGCCGAAGATGGAGGCGACGTTGATGATCCCGATGCCGCGAACCTCCATGTGAAAGCGGGTGAGTTCAGCGGACATGCCGATCAGTTCGCGGTTCTCGATCACCTTGACCTTGGTGATGTCGTCGCTGACGAGGCTGTAGCCGCGTTCGATGAGACCGAGCACGCACTCGCTCTTGCCGATGCCGCTCGCGCCGCGGATGAGGACGCCGATGCCCTGAATGTCGACCATGCTGCCGTATTCGGAAGCGGTGGGGGCGAACTCCAGCTCGAGCGCGATGGTGGCCGCGTTGATGAACTTCATCGTGATGATCGGCGAGCGAAAGACGGGAGTCTCGTGCTCGGCGGCCTGCTGGAGGAGACTCGAAGGGATGCTCGCGTCGCGCGCGACAATGAGACAGGGAATCTTTCGCGAGAAGAGCTGGCGGCAGCGCTCGTTCTGAACGGAGGCCTTCAGCGAGCGCAGATAGCTGAGCTCGGAGTTTCCGATGACCTGGATGCGGCGGCTCGGGAAGTAGCTGTAAAACCCGGCAAGGGCGAGGCCGGGGCGGTTGATGGTGGGTTCCCGGATCGGGCGGTTCATCCCGAGCGACAGCCCCTCGAGTCTCAGACGGAGGAACTCGGCGTGGTTTGCGTAGAACTGCCCGACGGTGATGTGACTGACGCGGTGCTGATTCTTCGCAGGCATGAGGTGGGGGTGTTACATCTGGAAGCTCTCGCCAAGGTAGAGCTTGCGGCTGATCGGATCGTTCAGGAGGAAGTCCTTGTTGCCCTGGCTTTCGACGCGTCCCTCGTAGATGAGGTAGGCGCGATCCACGATGTTGAGCGTTTCGCGGACGTTGTGGTCGGTAATGATGATCGCGAGGCCGGATTTCCGCAAATCGGTGATGATCTGCTGCACATCGAAAACGGCGATCGGGTCGACGCCGCTGAACGGCTCGTCGAGCATGAGCAGCGAGGGCTCGGTGACCAGCGAACGCGCGATGGTGAGACGGCGTTTCTCACCGCCGGAGAGCGTGAGTGCGTATTGCTTGGCGACGTGCTCGATGCCGAACTGGGAAAGCAGCTCCTCGCAGCGCGCCTTGCGCTGGGCCTTCGAGAGATTGGTCGTCTCGAGGATTGCCATGATGTTCTGCTCGACGGTCAGCTTGCGGAAGATCGACTCCTCCTGCGGAAGGTAGCCCATGCCGTGGCGCGCGCGCACATACATTGGCTGGTTGGTCACATCCTTCCCCTGGAAGAACACGCGACCGCCATTCGGCTTCACCAGCCCGACGATCATGTAGAACGACGTGGTCTTGCCGGCGCCGTTGGGTCCCAGAAGGCCGACGATCTCGCCCTTCTTCACATTGATGTCCACGCCGTTCACCACGGCGCGGCCGCCGTAGATTTTGACCAGCTTGTCGGTCTCGAGAAGGGGCTTCTCGGTTGAGGAATCGGCGGTGGCGGGGGCAGGCATGGTCTGGGTCGCGCTCATCAGAGTCCGCCGGTCTCGGTGGCGTCAATAATGATGGTGCGGCTGCCGCCCTGGGTCTTCAGCCGGCCTTCCTGATTCAGGATCATGATCGTTCCCGGCTCGGTGGAAATATGGTTGTTGATGCCCTGCTGAATGGACGGGTTCTCACGCAGCTCGATATCCCCGGTGGAGGGCGTGAAGGTGGCGTGACCCGCGCGGCCGACGGACTTCACCGTCTCGCCTTTGTCGTTCTTGTTCTCCTGAACGATGGTGACATTTCCTTCGGCGACGGCGGTTTCGATGCCCTTGCGGTCCTTGTTCAGGTTCACCGTAAGCTTGTCGCAGAAGAGATTGAACTGGGGATCCTTCACCACGACGCTGCCCTCGAAGACGGCCACGCTGCTGTTGTTGTCGAAGGTGGCTTCCTTCTTCGCGGTGATTTCCGTCTTGGCGTTCTTTGGACGATCCTTCTTCAGATTGACCGGACCGCTGTTATTCGACCGGCGCGCAGGACGGTCGGCCTCCGGATTCATCGTGGGAGTCTGTGTGTCCTGCTGCGCGGGCAGGGGAGCCAGAGGCGCAAACAGGAGAAGGGCCGCAGTAAAGAGGTGTCTGTTCATTCGATGTCGTCGGAGTCGATGATCATTTTCACGTTGCCGGTCATCCGACCGAATCTGGTCTTCGTAAAAAATTCCGCGGCATCGCCATCGATGACGAAGCCTTCGCGACGGATCTGCGTGGGGGAGCTGCTCTTGAGCACGCGGGTTTCCAGATCGAAGACAGCTTCCGGCATCTGGACATGGAAAGTGGTGCCGTCCTCATTGTGAATCTCAATCTTGAGATCCGTCATTTCGATGTGCTTGTCGTCGACACGTTTGGCGGTGCCGACGCGAAACAGGGAGAGCAGTTTGCCATCCTCGCCGCGTTGCGGGATGACAAGCGCGCTCATCGGCTGGCCCAGCGGGATGTCCGAAAGCACCGCCTCCTCGGGATCAGCGGGCTTTCTCTGGTCCTTCGCCGGCTTTTCGGTGTCCTCCTGAGCGAAGACGAGAGGAGCGAAGGTTGCGGCGAGAAGCGTTGCGGTGAATCTATGCCACGATTTCACGGATCGATCGGAGTTGGCGCAAAAGCGCGGGGAGTTTGCGCAGTGGAATCTGGTTCGGCCCGTCGGAGAGGGCGCGGGCGGGATTTTCGTGGGTCTCGATGAAAATGCCGTCGCAGCCCGCGGCCACCGCCGCACGGGCAAGCACGGGGGCGAGGTCGCCATCGCCGCTTGTGGTGGTTCCCGCTCCGCCAGGGCGCTGCACGGAGTGGGTGGCGTCAAAGATCACCGGATGCCCAAGTTCCTGCATCCATGGGATCGAGCGCATGTCGGCGACGAGGTTGTTGTATCCGAAAGTCGTGCCGCGTTCGGTGAAGCAGAAATCCGAGCAGCCGGCTCCCTCGAGCTTTGCGGCAATGTTCTTCACATCCCACGGTGCGAGAAACTGGCCCTTTTTCACGTTCACCGCTCGTCCGGTCCGGGCGGCGGCAACGATGAGGTCGGTCTGACGGCAGAGGAAGGCGGGGATCTGGAGCAGGTCGATGAAGGGCGCGGCGATGGCGGCCTGCTCGGGGGTATGGATGTCGGTCGTCACGGGCACGTTGAATTCGCCACCGATCTCGGCAAGCAGCGCGCAACCCTCCTCAACGCCCGGTCCGCGAAACGACGTGCCCGAACTGCGGTTCGCCTTGTCGAACGAGGCTTTGAAGACAAACGAAATGCCCTCGTCCGCGCAGATGGTATGGAGCTTGCGCGCCATCCGCCTGGTGAAGGCGGCGCTCTCCATCACGCACGGACCGAGCACAAACAGCAGATTTTTTCCACCCAGGACGGATTTCCCGACCCGCACACGCTTACGACCCATTCGCGCTCACGATAGCGCGTCGCTGAATCGGCGCCAGTTTTTTGACGGCGTTAAGGATTTGGACCCATAGCCGGGGGATTTCGGAGCTCGTCGCGGGCCTTCAACACCCCCGCGGCAATGCTGATGGCGATTTCCTGCGGGTGGTTCGTCCCGATCGGGAGCCCCAGCGGGCATTGAAACGAGGCAATGCGATCCGGCGGAACGTCGCTTTCGCGGAGTTCGCGCTCGAGAATGGCGCGCTTGGAGGCGCTGCCGATCACTCCGACAAAGGGGAACGAGTGCCGCAGCAGAGCCTCCCGCAGGATCGGCACATCGGTCGCATGTCCCTGGGTCATTAGCAGAACAAACGAGTCCGGCGGCAGCTCCGTGAGTGTATCGACGGGGGAATCGGTGAGGATGGTCCGAAGATTCGGAAAGGCCGGAATGCGGGAGAGCCAATCGGCACGCGGGTCAACGCAGAGCAGTCGGCAGGCAAGCGGAGCGAGCACGGGAATCAGGGCCTGTGAGATGTGCCCCGCTCCAAATACGGCGATCGTCCATGCGGTGCCGGGAAACGGATCGAAGAGAAGTTGCATCTCGCCACCGCAGGTCATCCCCACGTCCCGGCGGAGATTCCACGTTACGAGTTCGGGGGAGGTTGTCCGGTCGGAAAGCATCGCCGTCGCGTGGCGAATCGCCGCCGCCTCGACCTTTCCGCCGCCGACGGTGCCCGCCGCGAGACCGTCGGGGGTGACCACCATTTTGGCGCCGGCGTCCTGCGGTGCGCTTCCGCGAGTGGCCGCCACGGTGACGAGCACGTGGGGGACGCCTGTGCGGCGAAGTTCGACGGCTTTTTCCAGCGGATCCACGGCGACTCTTTTTCCACCTTCCGGCGCGGCTGGCGAATGTTATCGTGGGGATGTGGAATCGATCAAATCGCTCACGCTCGACGAGCTTGCGGCCCGCTTCACCGGGCTGGGTGAACCGGCGTATCGTGCGAAGCAGGTGATCGAGTGGATCTACCACAAGCGTGTCGCTCGGTTCGGGGAGATGACGAATCTGCCGGCGGTATTTCGGGAGCGGCTGGCGGCCGAGTTCGACGAGCGGCCGCTGGAGATCGTGCGAAAAACCGGCTCCGCCGACACGACGCAGAAGTTTTTGTTCCGCCTGCGTGACGGACAGATGATCGAGACGGTGCTGATCCCTGCGTCGCCTGCGCTTTACGGCGAGGCGTCGGATCGACGCACCATCTGCATTTCGTCCCAGGTCGGCTGCGCCTACGGATGTCGTTTCTGCGCGAGCGGACTTGATGGCTGGAAGCGCAACCTCGAGGCGGGCGAGATCGTCGATCAGCTGTTGCGTGTCGAGGCGGAATCGGGCGAGCGGGTGAACAACATCGTCTTCATGGGCATGGGCGAGCCGCTCGCGAACTTCGACAACCTTCTGCGCGCGATCGGCATCATCAACGCGCCGTGGGGCGTGGGCATCGGTGCACGGCATATCACGGTGTCCACGAGCGGACTCGCTCCGCGAATTCGGGATCTCGCAGAACAGCCATTGCAGATCCGGCTGGCGATTTCCCTGCATGGAGCCACGGACGAAGTGCGGAGCCGGATCATGCCGGTGAACCGCAAATATCCGCTTGCCGAGCTGCTGGATGCATGCGCGGCCTTCCGGGCGAGGAAGAAGCAGAAGATCACGTTCGAGTTCATCCTCATCGAAGGAGTGAACGATTCTCCGGAGCAGGCTGCCGCGCTTGCCCGGCATGCGCGCGTCCTCGATGCGAAGGTGAATGTGATTCCCTACAACACCGTCGAAGGCCTCGAATGGTCGCGTCCGTCCGAGCCCGTGCAGGATGCGTTCATGGCCGTGCTGCGTCGTGCCGGAGTAGCCGCGACGATCCGACGTGAGAAGGGGCACGACATTGCCGCTGCATGCGGGCAGTTGCGACTTCAGCAAACGCGGCGCGAGGCGGGCGAAAAACCCGTTGCAGAGGCACGGGGGCTGCTTTAAGGAGGACTTGATGCCTGACGACGATTCCGGGTGTCCCGAGCTTTGGGACGAGTATCAGTGGGAGCGGTTCCTCCAGCAGCAG
>CALGTD010000127.1 GCA_937901895.1 uncultured Spartobacteria bacterium
CGAAGCCAATCAAAAAGTTCGGCAAATTCACCAATCATATTTATGGCCTAACGCCCAGCTCAGCCACCCCGATCGGGCGTCCGAACTCTAGTAAAGGTCTTTTGGAGAATCCGGTCGGTCGTGCGAAGCCGGCGCGTCGCGGCTAGGGGTTGGCTGCAGCGCCTTGTTCGACTGTATTAAATAAGTCTTTCGTGCATGGAACCACCTGCTTGAAGTAGGAAGGTAAACCAAAATGAGTCCCAAAATATCGAGGGAACACTGAACTGCTGATAGCCACGTTATCGTATGTCTGCCAGATGTAATATCTCGGAAAGAAAATACTAAAAGTAAAGCTACTAAAATCGTTACGTATATTCGTGCAGTGCTGCTTCCGTGAAATATGGATATGGCCGATATAATAAGAAAGAAGCTGAAAAATATAGTGTTGTTGCTGGCGTGAGTGCTGCCAAACACGAAATGAAAGAGAGGTATCGCAAAACTGATAATGAGCAGCGACGATCCAATAAAGACGGATGGAGGGCGTGGAGGCATGTATATGTTAGTCGAACGCCAAGACTAGATAACTCTACTTGATAATCAGAGAGTTACGCGGAATCCGGCGGTTTGCATGACACGTGGTTGACAACAAATCAAACCACATGAGCCAGCCAGTCATTGTCAGCAATGGAACTCACGAAATCAAAATCTACACGGTAGCCAACCGGGATAAGCAGGTTTTCCAGCTATCGTATTACGAAGGAGGGACGCGCCAGCGGAAAACTTTTGCCAAACTGTCCGACGCCCGGCAGGAGGCGAAGGTAACTCTTGGCCGATTGGCGCTAACGGGGAGGGAGGTTGGAGAACTCGGCATCGCCGATCTTGAGAGCTATGCGGTCGCCCGCAGGCACGTCGAGCCGACGGGGGTTCCGCTTCACGTTTGTGCGGAGGTATTCGCCGCGGCCTATAAGATATTAGCGGGAACGCCGCTTTTGGATGCGGTCAAATTCTATCGCGACTTCCATCCGCTAGGGATTGAAGTCAAAACGGTGTCGCAACTAATCGAGTCGTTTGCGGATTGCCGGGAGAAGATGGGCGTTAGCAGCGACCATGTAGAAAATATCCGTCACCAGTTGGGGAGGATGACAAAATCCTTTCCCGGAAAAGGCATTGTCGGTTATCGGACTGCGGAACTGGACAGTTGGCTTTCGAGGCAGTCGTGGAAGCCGGCCACTAAGAACAATGTTCGCAAGATACTCATTAGCTTTGGTAACTGGCTGAAGAAGAATGGCTATCTGCCGCCGGACAGGCCCACGGAATTCGACGGAATGATGCTCTACAAAGAGCCGCCGACGAAAGTGGAGATTTATACGCCGAAGGAACTGGCCGAGTTGCTTATGTTAGTCAAGGAGAAGCGGCCGAAGCTGTTGCCTTGGGTGGTGTGCGCCGCGTTTATCGGGGCGCGGGTCTCGGAACTCAAGAATCTTGACTGGAAGCAAATCAATTTCGAGCGCGGATTCGTGGAAGTGGCCTCCAAGAAAGTGCGGACCAAGGCCCGCCGTCTCGTGCCGCTGCATAACGCCTTGCGTGCGTGGCTGGCGCCGTATCGACAAG
Source organism: uncultured Spartobacteria bacterium (assembly GCA_937901895.1). Lineage (GTDB taxonomy): Bacteria > Verrucomicrobiota > Verrucomicrobiia > Chthoniobacterales > JAATET01 > JAATET01. The sequence goes on from CALGTD010000127.1 coordinate 1,591, forward strand.
AATCCGGACCGATCAACGTCTATGCCGCTCCGCGGACCATCCTCACGCAGCTCGCGAAGGAGGCCGGACTTGCCGTAAGGAAAAATGGTTTCCGTCACAGCTATATCAGTTACAGGCTGGCGGTTATCAATGACACGGCCCGTGTCGCATTGGAGGCCGGGAACTCAGCGGACATCATCTTCCAGCACTACCGGGAGCTTGTAACCCCGGAGGAAGCAAAAGCATGGTTCAGCACTATGCCCGAGGAATCCAAGCCGGCACCGACGCCAGAAACCGAGGAAACAACCTCGCTTCCGATGGCGGCTTGAACGAATGATGGGGAAATGGCGGTGTGAGCCGCCGTTTCCCCCGTTCTTCATATCCCTCGTCGCATTTTAGAATCCGGCCTTTTGAGCGGACCTTTAGTGGGGATTGTGACTTTGGCGGTGAGCTTGCTGTATCCGCTCCGAAAGCGAAATCATCACTTTATCAAAATCGCGGCTCGAGAGAAGGGGATCGGCCTCGAAGACATGGCGGAATTGGTGTTCGAGCTCCGCGAACCTTTTCGGATTGGAAAAATCGGCGTGCAGCCGCGCAAGCGAGGAGGAATCAGGAGAGAAGGACTGATTTCCGAGCAGGAAGGCCAAATCGTAAAAATCGCGGGCGGTGGTTCGCTCGTAGAACGCGATGGTTTTTAGGATAAAGAGCTTGTTGAGGGTATAGACCCGGATGCCGTTTTTCACGACGACCTGAGAGGGGTCGGGCGATTCCCGAAAAGACGTTTCGATCTTGAGGCTTCCTTCCAGTCCCGTTTGCAGATCGGAATAGTTCAATCTCAAGCGTTGGACCGTGTCGGTATCCTTGAGCGTCTTGAGATCGTCAATCCGGCAGCGCCCCTTGAGAGCGTCCGTGATTCGCCGCTCCAGCCCCATTTTCCTGGAGCTGTCAAAATCCAGATCCTCCGAGGGGCGATCCAATCCATAGCAGAGCAAGAGAGCGGTTCCCCCTTTGAGAACCATCGGAGTGTCTGACACGCTGAAACAGATTTCGCGCATCACGGATTGATGAAGGGCGTCTTGGGGAGTCTTAGGCGGCAACTCCATCTTTCACCGGAGCAAAGTGCTCACTTTTCCATCGCAGAAGGTTTTCCAATTGGCGGGCGGTCAGGTGAGGGGCCATCCGCTTCATGAGTTCGTCGAGCATGGCAAATTCGATGTCCTCCTCGAAGATGCCGCCGTCCACGGCGACATGGGCGGGGTAGATGTCTTTTGCCAGACTGTTGTAAAGAAGGTCGGCAATCGCCCTTGGATGGGTGGCGCAAAAGACGTGGGTGGCCGTTCCGAGATCAATTCCTCGCCTGCGAAGAACCTCCGCTTTATCGGCAATCATCCGCTGTCCCAGAAACGCATTGGTATTGGCCATGTTGCCGTTCGCTCCCGCCGATTGGATGCGGGAGTTGGGGCGACAGAGCGCCGCGATAAAGTGCCAGTCCCCACCGATCCGCCCGGCATCGGGGATGGACAAAGCCGTCATGCCGGAAATGTAGGTTTCCGGTGACGCAAACTTTCTGACGTCGAGCAGCTTCATGGCTGGGAGAGTATATTCCTCAATCGGGCATCGGGCCAGCGACGTTTCCGAGCGTGCGAGCCTTCACGGGGCGATGCTGCCGCCTTTGGTGCGCCGGTCGAAACGCGGACGCCAGAGCACCGGGGGTCGATTTCTTCCTGTCTGATGCACGCCGCAATCGCTTGCCAGTGGCAGCGGCAGACTACCGTTTCAGCCCGTTCCGAAGCGACAAAATAGCAATCGCTTCCGCGAAAATCTGTCCGCTGCGAAGGCGAGAGATCGGAGACATCCGGGAAAGGAGGTCAGCGGGGCGTGACGGGTTTCGGCAGATCGAGTGGGTCCCAGAGTGGAAACCGCGCCCGGCCGACCGCGCCCGGCGGCGGTTCCTCCGGCCAGAACAAATCCGCGGCGGTGTCGAAGCTGTCCCAATAGTCACAGAGAACCTCGATACGCTGTTCGAGGGGCAGAGCGTTGATGCGCGCCCATTCCTCTCCAAAAAGGTATTCGTCTGCTTCGCGGACGGTCATTGTCGCCTTCGAGCCAATTTTAGCTCATTCCCACCGGATAAAAGGCTCTTTTCGGATCGCGCGGACTGCTCCCCACGACGGACAAGGCCCCGGCTTCCACGAGTCTCGAAAGACGCTCGCGCGTCGCCCTCGGAGTAATGCCGATCTGTTTCGCAATCTGCGCGGTCGTCAGGCCGGGGGACGTTTGGACAATTTCGAGAATCTTCGCGTCTTTGGCGTCGGCTTGGGAGGGGCCGGATTTGACGCGGCTGAACGTGACTCGAAAGCCATGTCCCAGCTCCTCGAAGACCGGGGGCGGAAAACCTGCGCTCCGGCATTCCTGATTCATCCTTTGAACCCCGCTGCCCCATTGCTCAATCAGGCCGAGTTCGTGAAAGACCCGGCCAATGACGCGGTTGCGGAGCTTGGAAATCCCGCGTTGCAGATCCGATGTGGTGAGGCCGGGGACGAGGAGGCCCGGATTTTCGACTTCGATGCGGTTTTCAAAAATGGCGAACCGGATCGGACCGCCCTTCAGCGAATAATCGGCGTGGACCAGGCTGTTCGCGATGGCTTCGCGCAAGGCGACAAGGGGAAACGCCCAGCTTTCCCGATGCCGGCTCCCGGAGATTTCCGTCGCTTTCGCGAGATTTTTCCGAGCAAACCGTAGCGTTTCCTCGACGGCCAGCGGCAGGGCGCAGTCCAATTCTTCTGAGTCGATGATTTGCGTCCGGTCATTTCCCGCAAAATGGGCTGCCCGGACGGCGGCCTCCGGGAAAAATTCGCGCCGCGTTTTCCCAAAAAGCAGAACCCCGCCCACGGTGGGCACGTCCTTGCCTTGGTGGCGCACGAGGATTTGCAGCGTTTTCAAATCCCTCTTCGCGATTTTTCGCCTGGGCATGAAGCACTCGGAAGCGGCTCGGAAGTCAATCGCTTCCGAGTCGAGTTCCGACATGGGCGATTCGTCGAAAGTCCGGCCAAGGACCGATCGTTGCAATTCCTGCACCTGCGCCGGATCGGCGACGCGATTGGTCGAGCCGACCCGAAGATAAACTCCGGCAGGCACGCCCTTCGCCTTGAGGTAATGCGGTCTCAACCCGCTTGGGAAAACCTCGACGGCGATGACGGAAACGCTTCGCCAGGGCAGCACGTAGATTTCCGGGACGAGCGGCGGACGGATGGAATCGCTGGCCAGATTCGCAATCCGTTCCTCTTCCTTTGAAGGCTCTGCCACGCCCCGGACGGCTTTCGTGCCGTCCTCGACACCCACGAGAAGGATGCCCCCGGCTCCGTTTGCAAATGCCACCAGCGTTCGCAGCACTCCGTCCGGCGAGCTCAAATCACGCTTGAATTCCAGCGTCTTGCCTTCTGGCCGGCTCAGCAGATCTTCCAGAGATTCCACGCTAGGAAAAATACTCGGAAGAGTCTGGAGCGTCAATGCTTCCTAGCACGGTCGCTCTCCGCTGTGAGGTTTGAAGGCGAGCGGCTTGGTGCAAACGGGGGAAATCGCATTCCCGCGAAAACGACACATGCGTCGCTTTTCGTTCCGAAAACTCCACGTTCAGGTTGACGACTTCGCCTCTCTACATGGAGACGAAGCAGCCGCCTGAGAACCAGAACGAGAGCACGCTTTGGACGAACGAGGACGTAGCCGCGTTCTTCCGCTGCACCGTGCGCCACGTTCAGAATTTGCAGAAACAGGGCCTGCCCTACGTGCATCTCGGCCGTCTGGTGCGGTTCGATCCGGAGGAGATTCGCCAGTTCGTCCGCCAGAATCGCAATCTAAAAATTCATGCCGTCCGGCGGGTCCACCATTGTAAGAGGATAGCGACGTAGAGCGTAGCCTTGTTCGGGTGAAGCATAAGGGTTTGTAAAACGTCCACGCACCCTGTGGCATTCCGAGAGCTAGATGTCGGCAAGGACACTCGCTCGGGTTGCGATGCTATATTTCTGCCATAGAGTTCGATAATCTTGTAATGGTTCGATACAGATTTTTTTAGACGCTGATCAAAAGCGGATCTTAGCGAAATGTCAGGAACAGTTATTTTACCGAAATCCTTAGCGGCGGAGGATCTTTTAGAAAATCTGTGTTGCTATTTCCTCGAAGTAGAATACTTACGGGGCCTTTCAGTGAATCGAGATTCCATACAAACCCATTATCCGTTCGTATTCCGGGCGCTATGGTAACACTTTTGGTGGCTCGTTCGGTTTTTATCAAAAGTGCTTCGGATATGATTGAGACCTGTGTCGAAGCTATAAGCTCTAATCCCGAATCGCTGGCAGGCAATTCTACATCTACAAAATAGATATCTGAACTGACAGGACTGATGCCTTGAAAATAGCCAATTATTTGTTTCGGAAGCTCGCCATTGATTGTGGTGACATGGAATTCCAAAGGACGAGCACTGAAGAACCGTTTGGAAACAAGATTATATGCCGTAGGGAACTTTAAAAGGAATACGGCAACAGCAACTATTAGAACGATCAACGCTAACCAAATTCGAATAGGAAGAGCCGTCACTAATCTCCAGTAATCCTTTGCCGAAAAATCATTGTAACGGTCGCGAAGTTTTTTGATTAGTGTTGATGTGGTCTCGACCTTTTCATTATCGGCTGCCTCTAGCGCCAAGGCGTCAGCACGAATAACCAACAGCTTAAAGAAAGGTCGAAATGCATGAAGGCGTCCGTTCACTGTGTAAGAATGGCGAACAGCGGGAACCTCCTCCCTGTCTAGGCCTCCTTTCCCGGATATGTCGCGCGCAACTGCTTTTATGAATCCTGATTGCAGATCTATGGATAGATTAGAGATATAAATGTCCCTATAAGCTTGGTTGACAAGCTGCGAGAATTCGTCTGCGGCCCGTTCGCGCAGGGTTAAAATCTCTCCCATCTTGGAGAACGTCAGAGAGAATTTGAGCAGTCCGACGAGTAACAGAAAGATGAGAGCGTCATCCGAGAGCCAAGTGGCTTCAGGGGTTAACCGCAAAGCCTCGATTCGCTTCAATGTGGCCTCAAATTCTGTCTTGTCTCCCGCGGCGATTGCTTGAGCAATGTGGACAGAATAACTTTTCGATACGGGCGAGATTTGCGCGCCAGTCGCGAGTATCAGCTTCGAAAGCTCTATAAGCTCAGGGCTATCACGAAAGCTTGCCCATAACAAATCTTGTTCGCTTACAGAAACCATTGCTTTCGACGAAAATGGCTCGAAACAACTGTGGGGTCCCAGTTCGGCGTATCGGCAAGTTGGGAACTAATTTTGGCTATCCGCTGGGAGTAGAACTGCGTGACGGGCTCATGGATGGGATAGTAGGTCCGCCAGCAAATGAACGCAAAATCCAAAACCTGCTGAGCAATATACTGAAGGTCGCGGAATGTTGAACGCTCGTGAAGGCGAATCAATACTGGCGACGGAGGGCGGTGTCGAGTATTGGGACGATCTGCGGGGCCTTGGATCTGGAGCAAGCATTCTGTCGGACTAATCTCAAGGTTTCGACCACGATTGCAGAGAGCGACGACCCATTTGCCATTGGTTTCCACTGCATCCTCAAAGAGTAGCCACGGATGACTCTGGGAAATGGTGACGAACGCAAAATTAATTTGATATTGCGGAAATTGCTTAACCACCGCTTGAACCGCCTCAATTTCAACATCGCGTAATGGCTTAAAGACATGAAATACAATTCGCACCTGATTTCCTTTTCTCCAATATGTCTCCGAGACCTCTTTAAGTGAAGTAGCCAGACTTTTAACCAGTTCCTCCAAATAGCTTTCATAGGGGACTGCTTTAAGCTCTTGTCCCTGAACAAAGGTGCCATCACCAAGAAAGAAGGTGGTCAGGCCGATTACGCGACTTTGTTCTACTGAAGTCCAAAGGTTGGCGCGTTTAATTGAGCTTTCTATTCCGACGACTAACTCATGGTCCACTGTGTGGCCTGCCATTAGAATCCAAGGCACTCCGCCCATTTTGGCATAGATCTGCAATGCAGTAGGGCCGAGCGTGAAACCGTGTCGATTACGGTCTCCGCGGAGGTGGGATGTTCGAACGCCCTGCATTGGTATTCCTGCGGCCATCAACTTCGCCTTGGCTCGAAAGTAGGGATTCAGACGCCCAGTCAAATTGTGAGAGGTATCGGAGAACTCCGCAATCGCAAGGTCATATTTCCGAACTGATGCGTCAATCGCAGAGCTAATAGCTCTCTCATAATCTTCAGGACGATGGCCGGGAACGACGACGAGGTCATAGGTTATGTCGTGAAGAAAAAAGATGTTCTTTAGACCTCTTGGGAAATACCGGCTTCCAGGAACACCGTTTATCAATCTACCAACAAACTCAGTCGCAGCCGCCCTGTTCTCTTCTCGAAATAACACCAGGAAATGGGGACTCTTTTTGTCAAACTTCTCCTTATCACAGGGGCCGTGGTCTCTCAGTCCCTGCGCTGGTTGTCGGGCTACTGAGCCAGGTGTGAATCCGAATACCAATGTTGTTTCTTGGAGATCGAATTCCGGAGTGTCTGCCAGTTGCCTGTTAGAAATGGTGAATGAAACTCCGTCAGCATTTGTATATTCCTTTTCAGAGAAAAAAGAACCGAATTTTTGAATGTCACCGAAATATTGATTCGGCTCAAGCGTGCGATGGTGTGCTCCATAGATGTTATTGAGGGCGTCTGTAGCGCGGTGTTTGCCGATTCGATGTGACACATACTCGCCGATTTGTTCACGCGTTCTTTGTAAGTAAAGACTGTCGAGCTTGCGCTCGATTCTCCCTTCGTTCGAACGGATTACCGCGGTGTCGTCTTCAATCGCTTCAACTATTCCTAGAACTGAATCATCCGGTGCAATGACGTTCTCTAGCCCCGGTAATGACACTTTCTCAAGGACAGTCTTTCCCTCAAGTGGAAAGCCTAATTCCTGCATTTGCGCTACAGTTAAGAGAACTCGCCAGCGTCGGCGAGATGAAACTACTAACCCATACCTTGCAGAGCCTGTGAGGCTTTGTAGAGCCTTCACATAGACCTCGATCAAACGGTCGAACGATACCTCTTGGTTAACCGGTGCAGGTAATTCAAATCCTCTCTCTGCTTTTGCACGGAAGGTTAATGGATTGAACTCTAATGGCATTCTCGCTGGGGCAAAGTCGCGGAACCAGCGAAAAATAACATGCCGGATAAGGGATTGAACGATTTCTGGGGCTGAGTCTACTTGAACCGTCGTCCGCTCGCCGAAATCATCAGGTTTCCCTTCAGCTGGAGAAGCGTAAATCCAGTCGCCGTTGCGGAAGAAAGAGCATGTCGCATTGAACTCCCTCCGCAAGGCTCGAAGCTTTTCTTCGGAATAGGGAAACCGTCTTATTGAAAACGTCGGCTTCGCGAAATGAATTTCGAAGAAGTTGGTGAGCATGGGAAATCGCTGGTTGGCAGGTTCTAGGGACGGCTCGATTCTAGAGAGGAGTAAGAGATTGCCAAGACCTGTTTAGCCTTCAACTGATCTGCCGGTCACTTCATCGAAAAACGAAGGGTAAGTTGGGAAATCGTAACTTCTCCTCTTGTCAAATTACACCCAATCCGGGGAGGGGAGGGTGCCGTTTCTCCGCAACAGTCGCGGAGATGAATGAGCACGAGTCCACACAGCTGGAGAACAACCTGCGGTATGCCGAGAGTCGCCATCCCGTGGAGTTTCTGGAACCCGTTCCGCCCGACGACGACAGCATTCAACGGGCGTGTGAAGTCGTCAGCCGGGTCTTCATATGGATCGCCGATGGCGGCACGCTCGAGCAAATCGGCCTGCGATCCACGGTGGTTCTGTATTGCGTGCGAAGCGATTTGATCGGCGGCGCGACGTTGGAGGAAATTGGCCTGCGGGCCGGATGCTCCCGGCAGGCGGTCGAGAATCTCGTGACCGACTTCTGCCACACCATTGGCTGGCGATGAAAGCGATGGAGCAGGGATATGTCCCCATCACCGCCCGGCGAATCAATCTCTTGCACGCTGCGGTGGAACGCCATTGCCGCGCATGTTCCGATTCCATTTACGCGGGGCTGAAAGCGGCATGGCACGCGGGCCGCCTGCTTCTGGCGCAGAAGCGCAAGGTGGCTCATGGCAACTGGCAAATTTGGCTGGAGCGGTATTTCGACGGCACGCCCCGAACCGCGCAACGCTACATGGCGCTGGCGAAGGCCGTGCCCGACGTCACCGAACTCAAAGGCTTCACGCTCCGGCAGGCGTATTTGAGGCTGGGAATCGCCGTAGCGGGGCGTGCCGTGGAATCCCGCTGCGTGGTCCTGCCGATGCACGCCGTTCTGATGAATCGCTTCCAGCGGTGGCTTCACCAAAAAGGCGACACCGCCGCGTTGCCCGAGCCGGAAAAGCAGACGCTCCGGCGCGATCTGCGGCCTCTCTATGACTGGCTCTCCGGGCTTTTCGCCGACGACCGCGCGGCGAGAAGCCGCGCAGGTTGACAGCTTCCCTCCAATGATGGCGAACGACCATTCCATTGACGCCGACGAACTGCGGGCCATTCCACTTCCGGCCTTGCTCGCGTGGCACGGGCTTGATCCCAGGCCGGAAGGCTCCAGTTTTCGGGCAAAGAACGACCGTCACAACATCGTCGTGACCGGCAACCTCTGGTTCGACAACAAGACCGGAACGGGCGGCGCGGGAGCGATTGACCTTCAGATGCACCTGAGCGGGGAAGGCTTTCCCGCTGCATGTCAGGTTCTCGCCACGCAGTTTAGGCCCGTCCCCGTCGTTCGGTCCGGTCTGAAATTTCCGCCGGGAAAACAGACCAGCCATGAGCGGCTGCCCTTCCCGGAACTCATGGCGAAATACGCTCTTCGAGATGATTCCAACTGGTCGATTGCGCGCGCGTATCTGGTCGAAATCCGAAAAATCGAGCCGTCCCTCGTGGACGAGTTGCACGATGCAGGCTCGATCTACGCCAACGATCATCGACCGAATCCGAGCCTCGTTTTCCTTCACCGCACGAACGGCGGCGAGGTTGTCGGTGCCACCTTGCGCGACACCCGGCACGAATCGGCTTTTCGCCCGACCTTGGGAAACAAGGTCACCGCATGGTTCGCCGTGGGCAATCTCCGGGAGGCTCATTCCGTCGTTGCGGTCGAATCGCCTATCGACGCGCTGAGCTACCACACCCTTTTCGCGGGGCGGAACGACAGGCTCGTGGTGGTCAGTTGCAGCGGCGCGACCGTGCCCGATGAACTGCTCTTTCAGGCATACGACCGGCGCCAGCGGTTTGTTGTCGCGCTCGACAACGACGCCGCCGGGGAGCGCGGCTGGCAAAAAGCATGGGACGACACCGCGGATTGGACGGGTTTCAAAATTTCATCCGACTGCCCGCATCAAAAAGATTGGAACGCGGATTTGCTGGCCTCCGTTCAGGCCGTCCGCATCGCCAGAGATTCCCGGCAATCGCTTTCCCATGCGTGAGAAGCTGCCCAATTTCATCTACGGGGCGATCTATCGCGCCCGCAGTGGGGCGGACCCCAACGCTTCCTCTCCACGCTTCAACTGCTACATGCCGGCAGGTCCCGACATCCCGACGAATGCCTGGATCGCGGACTGTTGGGTCTGTGATGCCTTCGGACGGATCGACCCCGGTCTGAACGTCTCGCCCGTGCCCGTTCGCAAGGAGGACTTAGGCCCGGTCATCAACACGATTCATCAAAGCCAGCGGCTATGAGGCGTCTGACATCCTGAGCCCCGATCGATCGCATCAAGGCCGGCGAGCCGGAAACGAATCACCCCATGAAAAACGACCCGCATACCAGCATTCTTGAAACCTATTTCTTCGACTACATCGACCGCGGAATCGGCGCGGATGAGACACCGCTTTTCACCCGAACCGTGGACGGCAAGCCGCTCGCCATCGTCCTCGCCGAGGAATTTTCCCTTCCGCTGTCCTCCGCAGAGAAAGCCATCGACATCGCTCGTGAGGAGGTGGCGCTATGAAGAAGGACATCTACGAGGCCATTGCCAACCGCTTCATCGAGCAGTTGGAAAAAGGCGTGGTGCCTTGGCGGCGGCCGTGGGTGAGCGCCCAAAACCTTGTTTCAAAAAAGGCGTATCGAGGCGTCAACGCCATAATGCTTGGCTTGGGCGACCACCAATCTCCCTATTGGGTGAGCTTCAAGCAGGCGCTCGACTTGGGCGGACACGTCAGGAAAGGCGAAAAATCCACCCCCATCATCTATTTCAAGATCCTCGAAAAGCGCGACGATGCCGGAAATCCCGTGATGCGACCGGACGGGCGGCCCGCCCGGTTTCGTTTCATCCGCTGGGCCAATGTCTTCAATCTCGAGCAGACCGAGGGGATCGAAGCCCCGAAAATCGCGGTCCGGGAAAACGCCGATCAACCACTGGAAAAGGCGGAGAGCATCGTTCGGAACGCAAAGCTTTGCCCGATTCATCACGTCGGATTTTCCGCCGCCTATTTGCCGGATAAGGACCTGATCCAGATCCCGCCACAGAAGTATTTCCGCAGCCAGGAAGACTACTATTCGACCCTCTTCCACGAAATGACGCATGCCACCGGGCACAAGTCGCGGCTCGACCGGGAAGGCATCACCGAGGCAACCCGGTTCGGATCGGAGCGGTATTCCAAGGAGGAGCTCGTGGCGGAACTCGGCGCGGCGTTCCTGTCCAACGAGGTCGGCATCCTCAACCAAGTGCGTTTCGAGAACTCCGCCGCTTATCTCGGCTCATGGATTCAGAAGCTCCAGAATGATCCGCGCATGATCGTTTCCGCCGCGTCTCACGCGCAGCGAAGCACGGATTTCGTGTTGGGCATCGAGCAGAAGGAAGCGGCGCAGGAAAGCCAAATCTCCCCGGAGGGAATGCCGCTGAATTGGGCGCGGGAGCAGGGAATCGACACGCGGAGTCCCGGCTTTGTCCACCGCGATCCGGACGGCGACGGGGCTTCCACGCTCACCGAATGGAAGCAGGGGACGAGGCCGACTGACCGGCTTTCCAAGCCTCACAAACAGGGAATGCGGCTATGAATTTCCTTCTCTCGCACATGGCGCACTTGCGCAGGGATCGCGCTCATTGCCCGGAGACGCTGACGGCACCGGGGGCGGCGCAGGCTTGCCCCGCGTGCCTACCGTCTCCGGGCAATGAGCGCACCGGGGAAGGCGACTCGCGCCCGAGTCGCCCGTTGAAGAAAGGCACCTGCCATTCTTCAACCGGCGACACTACCGGGACCCGACTGGCATTCTTTTCCTCCCGCATTCGAGCGGGGGATACGCTCTTTTGCGGCCTCTGCTCAGGACGGAGGGCGCTTCGAGTCCTCGGCCCTTCCGCCATCGCAGACGCCGCAAAAGAGCAAGTTTGTCCTGACACGCAAGGCTTGGTCCGCCCATTCGTTCCGTCCTCGCGCGTGCCGGGGGCCCGGCTCCGGGCGGAACGAATCGGCGGCTTTATCTCAGGATTTCCAGCGATTTCACCACGGCATGATCGTTCTTGCCGTGAACCGTTTCCACCCGGACGCGATCACCGGCTTTCAATTCCTGCGCGTGCTGATACACGGCCGATGTCGGGAAAAAGAGCACATACAGCCAGAACTTTTGGGCATCGGGCACCGAGCGGACGAACAAGTGGATTCCCGCCCGCCCTCCTTTTCCTTGCGCCGTCATGCGACTCCCACGCGAATAGGCAGCCGCGTCCACGACGGCTTCCCATACCCCAAAATGGTCGCAGGCAGGATAGGCATCCCGGTCGAATGCCGCTTCCTTTAGCTGATTCCAAGACACCGGCATACCATGTTCAGACAGGGGTTCCGGACGAAATGTTCAGCCGTTTGGAGCCATCCCGCCAGTTGGCATCCTTCCACCCCGCCGACCGAGCTCCCTCCCATAAGGAATGGAGCAAAGTGATTTCCCTTGGAAATCACGGCTTCGATTTTTTGACGCGCAAAAAATCTTCGTTCTTCGCGTGTCAGGCACGCTGTGCGTTCGGAAACGTGGATGCACCACGTGGGTGAAAGTCCCACCCGTCGAGTTCGGCTGTTCGCGACGGCAGCTACCGCTAACTGCGTCACCGCGAGGTGGGGTGGAGAGCAAGCGAGATAGGAATGAACAGGCCGTAACGAAAGTGAACCATCAATGAGCCTCGAAAGACTGTCCAGGAGAAGCCGAGCGGCTAGCGGCCCAGCGAAGGCCGGAGACGGAATCCGTCAAAACAGCCATAAGGATTCCGGAACCTCCTGCGGGGTGGTCGTGGACGGCATGTTCAGAAGTGGCATCCAAATAACCGAAGAGATCTCCGTTGGCGGATCGCAGAGATCAATCCGCAATTCAAGTCGTGACCTGACTCACGACAAGGTTGTCGGAGCCAGCGGAGAAGTCGGAGTCCTTCATAGTAGTGTTGATCTGTGGGACAGCAAAACCCACGGGGAGCGAAGGGAGGACACTCGTCTCGATGCGGAGGAAAGAAGGGTAGGACACGGTGATGGTCCCAAGGGACTACCAACGCCGGATAAAGTTCGGAAACTTCAGACCACGCTATATCGGAAGGCGAAAGCGGATCCGAGTTATCGGTTCTGGAGTCTTTACGGGGAAATTCTCCGTGAGGACGTGTTGGCGGAGGCGTGGCAACGCGTCTCCCGAAACGGGGGCGCGGCGGGCGTCGATGGAAAAACCATCGATGAAATCGCGGCGACCTCGGAACAGTTGGAAAAGTGGCTGGCGGAATTGAGGGCGGAGTTGCGCGACAAGTGTTACTCGCCATCACCCGTCCGCCGCGTCCTGATTCCCAAGGCAAGCGGTGGTCAGCGTCCGCTGGGTATCCCCACGGTCAAGGATCGTGTGGCGCAAATGGCGGCGTATCTGGTGCTGATGCCCATCTTCGAGGCGGACTTCCATCCGCATTCGTATGGGTTTCGGCCCAAGCGTCGCGCCCAGCAGGCCGTCGAAGCCATCCGTGACACTTTGCGGAAAGGTAAAACCGAGGTGATCGATGCGGACTTGTCGAAATACTTCGACACGATCCCGCATTCGTCGCTTCTCCGGCAGCTTGCCAAACGAATCAGCGACGGAGCGGTTCTGTCGCTGATCAAGCAGTGGTTGAAAGCACCGGTCGTGGAGGAAAGAGAGGACGGACGCCGGGTGTGCATCGGCAATCGTTGTGGCACCCCGCAGGGAGGAGTGATTTCTCCGCTGCTCGCGAATGTCTATCTCAATCCACTCGATCACGCCGTCAATCAATGTGCCGAACGTCCCACCTTGATTCGATACGCGGATGATTTTGTCATCCTGTGTCGGCCGGGACAGGGCGAACGGCTGCAAGCCCGGTTACACCGGTGGCTGAACGCTCGAGGGTTGGAACTCAACACCGAGAAGACGAGGCGGTTTCGTGTCCATCACGAATCACTCGACTTTCTCGGATTTACCACCCTGTGGCGGGACAGCAAATCGGAGAGGACAAAACCGTATTGGCATGTGCAACCCAGTCGGCAAAGTCAGCGGCGACTCCGGCAAAGCTTGAAGGAAATGACTCATCGTCGAACCCATCAAGTGGAAACCGCGGTTCTCGTGGGTCACATCAACCGGCTGGTCAGAGGATGGGGTAATTACTTCTACCACGGCAATTGCTCAACGGTGTTTAGCCGCACGAACGAATACGCCAGGGAACGCCTGCGTATTTGGTTGTGCAGAAAACACAACGGGTTCATTAGCTGCCGGCACCGTCATTATCCTGCCCGACGACTGCACGAACAATACGGCCTTTATCAACTGCCCCTGACCGCACCGTGGAAAAGGCCCACATGAAAACGCATCCGATGAATGAGCCCGGAAAGCCGTGTGCGAGAAAACCGCATGCACGGTTTGATGAGGGGCGGGAGATAGACGGTCATTGGCCTCGGCCTCTCAATCCGTCGTCTCCTGCCTACTCTACCCGAAGCAAACCGATTCTCTCTCAACTCTAAAATTATTTAACCACGTTAAATAAAATGCCACGTCGCACCGCTCCCGGCACATCCGTATTCTCCCTCGACGTCACCCACGAAGCGAAATTTCGCTTCGCCGAGCTTCACGAACGTCTCGGTTTCAAAAAGAAATCCGAGACGTTCGAGGCCATCGTCTATGCGGTTTCCACGCGGGACAAAATCGATCCCCATGCCATCGAACGCATCGAGCGCAAGCTCGACAGCCTGATGGAGCACCTGGAGGACTTCGCGTGAAAAACGGAATGATCTTTCCGTTCAAGACAACGTGGCGGTCCCGCCTCGATCTGGAGTATCTCGACGAGACGTCGGATCGGAAAATTTCCGTCCGCCAACGCGAAGGGGAGCGACTGGAAAACTCCGGCGTCGGCAGGAAACTCAAACAATTCGCGGACTACGCCTCGAAGGAAACGCTGGGGCAGGTTCACGCCGGGGGATTCCTTCATCACACGATCCTCACGAACCCGGACGGCTCCCGTTCCTCCCCATCGCAGCTCGGCAACGAGGAACGCAAACGCCGCATTTCCGCGGCATGGTTCGATCATCTTCGCCGATTCCCTTCGTCCTCGGAAAACCCGGTTATTCAGCACCGCCTTGTTTTCACGATGTCGTCGGCATTTCACGACAAGCTGGTGGAATCCGATATCAATCCCGACCGCGTCTTGCAGGCCACGATGAAAAAGATCATGCGGAAATTCGCGGAGAGATTTCATCCGCACGACGCCATTGGCTACGCCTACGGCATTCATCACGACACGGATAATCTACACGTTCATGTCGCGCTCTGCCCGCGCACCGCAAAGGGCGCTTACGTGGGATGCAGCATGTCCCGCTCAAACACGTCCGGTAACAGGAATCAGATGGCCTATTTGAAAGCGTGCTTTGAACGGGAAAACCAGCGGTGGGAGCAGATTCTTGATTCCCCGGAAAAGCTGCGCGAGCAGCTTTCTAAGCGGATGGACGCCGACAAACTTCTGTTCGCTCCGCGCCTGACGGCCTCGCACTTGGAAGCATTGCTAAATGCGCAGACCGCCGAGGCGATCCGCCTCCAAAATTCCTATCAGAGCATTCGCAATCTTGAGGCGGCCATTGTCGCGAAGCGGCAGTTTCTCGTGACTCAGCGAAACGCAAATTTTGTTTCGCGGCTCGTCGGCCGACGCAAACCGAAGCTCAGCCGCACGGTGGAGAAACTCGCCGCCACCGTGGATCGGCGTTCGTTGCGCGAAATGCAGAACCTCCTCTTCAAAATCAAACGCGGCTACCGCGCCGCCCACAAACGCTACTCAAAAACCTACGGGTTCCGTTCCTATGCCAATCGACAGACCCTTACGCAGACCGAACATCGGCGGCAAACCCACGACCTCTGAGTTTGTGATTTGCCAGAATTTCGTGTTCCGGCCCGCCGCCGTGGATGGATTTTCCCATCAGACCTACGAGGACAATTCCGCGGTGACGATCGTGAATTTCAAAGGTTACACGCAGAGCATTTCCGATTCGGAAGGCCGACTGTTCGATTTCCTGAAGGCCACCTTCAACCCCGGCGCGGTCGATGAAAATTCTTGATGCTCTCATTTGCGCCGTGTGTCTGGCCGGGACGCTGGCCGGATATTTCCTCCTCGTGCCTCCGGTTTCATTCGGCGTCATCGGACTGTGCGCGGCTTTTGCTGCGTGGAGTTTCTTCGCGACCGACAATTCCGGGCGGATTGTGGTCCGGCTCGGCGGCCTGAGCTGGACGCTGGAGGATTTCGTTCGAGGCTGGCTCATCACCGGGCGGACCGGCAGCGGAAAGACGCAATGCGCGATCAATGCCATCACGTTCCAGATTTTCCAGAACGTCCCGAATTGGGGCGGCATCTGTCTCGATCAAAAAGGACTCTATTGGGAAATCCTGACGAAGATGGCCACGCACTTCGAGCGAGGGAACGATCTCATTTTGCTGCAAACCCGGCCGACCGGAAAGGACATGCTCTGGCGTTCGCCTCACACGATCAACATCACCGGCAATCTGAACGTCCCCGCCTCGACTTACGCGAAGGTGATCGTGGACACCGCTGTGTCCCTCATGGGCGGGCGCGGGAATCCGTTTTTTAGCACCAAGGCCCAGCTCGCGATTCAAACAGGATTTGAAATCCTCCGCCACGTCGATGCTTACGTGACCATTCCAAACATTCATCGGCTGTTACTTAATCCCGAGGACAGCAACGCCATGATGCAAGACCTCATGGAAATGGGCGACGAGCGTTCACTGGAATTGCTCACGGCTTTTCGAGACGGCTATCTGGGGCAACCGACGGAGCAGTTGGGCGGCGTTCAGGGAACATTGAGCAACTATCTCGATTTCTTTCTCAATCCGGAAATCGCGGAAGTCTTTTGTGCAAACGAGCCGACTTTTTCCGTCTCCGAGATCGACGACGGGAAAATCGTCTGCATCGCCATGCCCCAAAAATTTCAGAGCGAGCGACTATATATCAATACGATCCTGAAACTCTCCTATTATTTTCACGCGCTCAGCCGGTTCGACAAACCTGCTGAGGAACGGGAGAAAGACAACCTCATCATTCTTTTTGCCGACGAAGGCCAGGAGATCATCACCGGCGCGGAATCTGCATTTGCGGACCATCGGGCGGCGGGCGTGATTCGCGAAGCGAAGGCGACCATCGTGCTCGCGACCCAAGCCTATACGTCCATTCTCGGAGCGCTCGACAAACGCCATGCCGATGTCCTCATGCTGAATCTAAGCAATGAATTGATCTTTACCGTCGCCAATCACGATTCGGCTGTCATCGCCTCGAAGAATATCGGGGAGCGGGAAGTTGTCGAAAAAACGTGGGGATGGTCGGCGGGCAAACGCTCCTACAACTATCAGAAAAAGATCAAACCATTCTTCGAGGCGTATCAACTCCGAAAACTGCCGAAGTTTACCGCCGTCATCCGGCATTGTGAAAAGCCGTTTCGCAAACGGCTCATTCCGCCGATCCAGCCGGACGGCCGTTTCCCGCGCTGGTTTACCGGCTCCCGGCCCGACTACGCCGTGCGCCAGTGGTTCAAAGACAAAATCAATCCGCCATCCAGCCATGAAAAATCCCGCCCTCATCGAACATCTTAATGGCCTTGAGCCGCACCTGTTTTCCAAGATCAAAGGCCAAGGCCACGCCATTCCCCGCGTGTGCTCCGTGCTGGAACGCGGCCAGTTTGGATTGCAGCCGCCGGGCAAGCCGCTTGGCTCGTTCCTGTTTCTCGGGCCGACGGGGGTGGGGAAAACGGAAACGACCTTGGAATTCTCCCGATACCTCTTTGGTGAGGACTCTATATTTCGATTCGATATGTCGGAATTTCTTCATCTGGACGCGGTGAAGCTGTTCATAGGCGACGAAACCGGCAATCCCGGACGCCTCGGAAAAGTCCTTTCGGGGCACCGCTACGGTGTTCTTCTCTTCGATGAAATCGAAAAGGCGCACCGCCTGATCTGGGATCTCTTTTTGCAGATGCTTGATGCGGCGCACATTACTCTTGCCGATCATCGGACTTACGATCTTTCTGGGTTCTATATCGTTTGCACGAGCAACATCGGTTCGCAGCTCCTTCTGCGCCCCACGCGGTTGCCGTTTGCCACGTTGGAACGGGCGGTGCTGGCGGAACTCCACCAATTTTTTCGCCCGGAGCTTATCGGACGCTTTGACGAAAAGATCGTTTTCAAACCATTGTCCCCGGACACCCAGCGTGAAATCGGCCAACTCGTCATTTCCGAGGAACTGGCTCGCTTTCGGGCACAGGGTATTGACCTCACTATATCCGAATCCGCCTTCGAGTTCCTCGTGAGGAGAGGCATTCATAAGGCGCTGGGTGCCCGCCCCATGAAGAGAACTGCACAAAAATTCATCGGTGACGCGATCCGGCACGCCCTGAAATCGGGTCGCCCGCCTACGGGCACACTCACCATTTCAATGACCTCCGACTGCCTGTATCTTTCCCCGGTTGGAGAGGGCGCGCTGTAGCCGTCACGCCCGACTGATGCTCGACAGTCCTTGTTGCTACGGCTTAGGCATTCGCCAGAGCTGCGGTTTCCTTGCACGCACCGTTCGGATGGTCCGTCTCAACGATGTAAGCGGCGCGAACGACCGCGCTCTCGGGAACGTGGCAGGTGCCTTCGATGAATTGAACCTCCACACTGAGACGAAGGAAGTTTTCCACGTCACCTTGGGGAGTTCGCAACACGACAGGGCCGGCTACATGAACAAGAGAATCGTCCTTTTCCAAAAGTTCGATCTGGAAAGAAACGACTTCCATCCTTGGCCTCCGAATTTGCGTCGGATCATATATGCCAAGGGCCAGTCGATTTTTTACAAAATCTAGTAGAGCGGTTTCTATTGCGGTCTCGGTGGCCGGCGGGATCTCAGACATCAAAAAATAAATAAACCGACCCCACAGGACAAGCAAGACCTCGACAATCGTCTGTTTTGATAAATTGATATGGCTATCGCGTTCCTCTTTTTCGCTATGCAGCCACATTCGGGCTGTTTGCTATGACTTCGATGGAAGGCCGCGTCTTTTTGAAATTGGCTCGGTATGTCAACAAGGCCGCTGCAAGCAACAGCAAATCTCTTCCGAGCGAAAGCCAAGTTTTCAACGGTGAGGGTTTTCCGCTGCCGAAGCATCCGCAGTCGATGTTGTAGACCCATAGCCTGCTGACCTCGAACCGCCCTGCGATTGCCTTCGCTCGTTCCAGGGCGCGCAGCTCCCGATCTCTCAAATCCATACGTCTGCATCTTTTTCCTCCTCCTATGAGGAAAGCAGGTCGCCCTCTTAATGTATATAGTTAAATCAAAGGGTCTTTCCTAGATTAGAGGAGAAGAGCTGAGGTTTTTGATGAGTAAGGAAA
>CALGTD010000128.1 GCA_937901895.1 uncultured Spartobacteria bacterium
GGTAGGCGAAGCGGATGACGCCGATGAGATTCTCACCGCGGCAGGTGGCCTGGTAACTGCCGTCGATGCCGCTCTGGAGCGGCGAAAGGTTGGTGAAGGGAGGGGGGCCGCCGAAGGATCCGGCATGCGCAAGAGCGGCCGATGCCAGAACGGCGGACGTAAAAAGGGCGGGGAGTTTCATGAGTGACGCCTGCGGAAATTTCATTCTATGCGCGGGGGGTCAAGAGAATTGAGATCGCCCAACGAATTGCTAGCCAACGTTCCATGTTGCTCATTTTCACAATAGTGAGAAGCACCCCGGACAGTTGCCTTTCCTTGCGGGAGACGGTGCGAACGGCATTTCGCGGTTTCCGGAAATCCTGCGATCGTAAGAGCGGTGACCGTTCGACTTTCGCTTCTCGTCCTCGGCACCGTTGCCTGCATTCACGCCGAAACCGTCCGCGTGGAATCGGATGCCGACCTCGCACACGCGGCAGCACTTGCGGCAGACTCCTGCGGCGAGGGCCGCTTGCGAATCGATCTGGCCGGGAGGGAGTTCGTGCTGCCGGACACGTTCCGCATCCTGCGCTCGAATGTCCATCTCCGGGGGACGAAGGGCACTCGGTTTGTGCTTGCGGATGGTGTGGAAAAGCCGGTGATCGCGATTGGCGTGCAGGACGAGGTGCCACGGGAGGAACAACGGATTCGTCGCATCCGAGTTTCCAACATCGAGATCGATGGCAATAAAAGCGGCCAGTCGTCCGAAACCGGACGCGAACAACCGTGGATTCGCAACAACGGCATCGACGTCCGGATGACGAGCGACCTCGTGGTCGAGAAGGTCAGGTCAAACCGGAATCGATCAGGCGGGCTGGTGATCAGCTGGAAGTCCCGCGATGTGGTCGTGCGTGATTCCGCATTCGATGACAATTTTTTCGACGGCGTTGCCTACTACGACAGCCGGAATGTCCGGACGATCAACTGCTCGATGACCGGCAACGACAGCGCGGGAATCAGTCTGGACAACGATTTCGCGGACAGCGTGTTTACGCGCTGCCGCCTCGTGGGCAACGGCGATGTCGGCATCTTTGCACGCCATTCCCACGCCCTGCGATTCGATCGGTGCGCCATCGAGGGATCAGGTGATTGGGGCGCGTTTCTTGCTCACGACGATTCGAATCTGGGCGTTCACGACATCCGATTCACGCACTGCACCTTCGTGCACAACGACGGTGGGATCCGGCTGGCCTCCGTCTCGGAGGAGCAATCTTCAGGGGTCCAAATCCGCGCGTGTGTCTTTCAAGGCAACGGGCCGCGTCCCGACGTGGACAGCGCCGGTTCACGGGTGCAGGTCATCCCGGCCCGATGAGCGTGTCACTCAAAGTAGGTGTCCTCGTGCGCGTAGGGCGGGGCGCAGCAGCAGAGAAACACGAGGTCGGTCGTGGCGCTGATTTGATGCCACGCTCCCGGGGGAATCAGAATCGCGTCCCCCGGGGCGACCTGGCGTTCGACGCCATCGATTTCCATGACTCCGGTCCCTTCGAGCAGGAAATAGAATTCCTCGGAAAGCTTGTGGTAATGGCGGTCCGTGCGTCTGCCGGCGGGAACGCGGGCCTCCGCGAGACTTTGGTTTTGCACGGGGGCGTTCGTCCGGTCGAGGATGCTGCGAATGGTCGAGCCATCCTTCGTGGTGAACGGTTTTTGGCTGGCGAGGCTTTGAACGATCATCGAGAGTGCAGCGTATGAGGTTTTTCGAGGGATGCACAGCGCTCGTCACGGGAGCATCAGCCGGGCTGGGGGCGGAATTCGCCCGGCAGCTTGCACCGGTCGCGCACACGCTCGTCCTGGTTGCACGCCGAAACGACCGACTCGAGGCGCTTCGGGCGGAGTTCGCGGAAAAGTTTCCGCAGCTTTCCGTGTTCATCTATGCGGTGGACCTCGCGGACGAGGCGGCGCGCGGCAACTTCGTGAAATGGCTGCACGACCACGACATCCGCATCGACTTTCTCATCAACAACGCCGGGCTGGGGGATCATGGCCCGTTCGAATCGAGCGATTGGAAGCAGGTGCGCGCGATGCTGGATGTGAACATCGGGGCGCTCACGCACCTCACACATCTGCTTCTGCCGATGCTGCGATCGGCAGGGCGGGCCGCCATTTTGAATGTAAGTTCCGTCGCGAGCTTTTTCCCGCTGCCCGACATGGCGGTCTATGCCGCCACGAAAGCCTATGCCACCAGTTTCTCCGAAGCCCTCCGGATCGAGCTGCGGGGCACCGGCATCTCCGTGACCGCCGTCTGCCCGGGTCCTGTGCCAACGGAATTCTTTGGGATTGCGACACGCCCGGGGGACGAGCATAACGCCCCGCACTACGAAACGATGCCGGCATTTCGCGTGGAGGCCGCCGAGGCCGTCCGCACCGCGCTCGAAGCGGTCGCGGGGGACCGGGCACGGGTCATTCCCGGACTCCTGCTCGCCGTGGCGGTTTCGGTTGCCTGTGTTGTGCCGTTTTTCATCGTCCGGCAGGCTCTCCAGATCGGCCGTGCGCGAAAGTGATCATGCAAAAACGCCGTTGTTGTGCCGGACGAAAATTCCAAGCAAAGTGAGTTTGTGAAAAATTTCACAAGAAAACAGGCGATTCGACCGGACGCCTCGGAGGCATTCAGGCAGACGTTCGAGCTGATCAACCCGCACCTCTACAGCGTGGAGGAGCGGATTCGCCAGCAGGCGCGGGCATTCGATCCCGCGGTGGAGGGTTACGCAGCCTATGCGATGAACTCGGGTGGCAAGCGGCTGCGGCCGGCCCTTGCGTTGCTCTCAGGCGGAGCCACGGGCAGCATCACATCCGGACACGTTGATCTCGCGGTGATCCTGGAACTCGTCCACATCGCGACGCTCGTCCATGACGACATCATGGATGGAGCGGAAACCCGCCGCGATCAACCGACGGTGAACGCAAAGTGGGGCAACTCGCTCAGTGTGCTCCTCGGCGATTGCCTCTTCGCGCATGCGCTCAGCCTGTCCACGCATTTTACGAACAACGAGATCTGCCGGATCATCGCGGACTCCGCAGCCGCGGTCTGCGCGGGAGAGATCCTGCAGACCCAGCGCCGCTTCGATCTCAAGCTCACGACGACCGACTACTACAAGATCGTCGAAATGAAGACCGCGTCGCTGTTTTCCACCGCATGCGAGCTCGGGGCCTTCATCAGCGAAGCCGGTCCCGTGGTCATCGGTGCCCTCAAGACCTACGGAACGAAACTCGGCATCGCCTACCAGATTTACGACGATTTGCTCGATATCGCCGGCGACGAGGAAACCGCGGGCAAGACGCTCGGAACCGACCTCCAGAAAGGGAAGCTCACGCTGCCCGTCCTGCTGTTGCTCCAGTCGCGTGACGAGAAGCGTCGGGAGCGGGCGAGGGAGTTGATCCTTCACGAGAATGCGTCCGGGCACGACGAGCTGGCGGAACTGCTGATCTCCGGCGGTGCCATGAAAGCCGCGACCGATACGGCTCGCAGGATTGTTGCCGAGGCGCGCGCCGCGCTGGATCCGGTGCCGGTGAATCGTTACCAGAAGGGCCTCATTTCCGTGGCCCAGCACCTCGACGAGACGCTGGCGCAGTTTGCCTGACGGCGCACCTTTCCCTCGAGGGACTTTTCGACAACGAGATCCGACGTCAGACGGCGAGGGGATACCGATATCGGTTTGAAGTTCCCGCGCGGATCGCCGCCGGACAGGCGCGTGCTCAGTGGGGGCTATCTACGAAGAAGATGCCGTGGGTCGGCTGGAGGGATGTGCGATGGACTTACGAATCGCGCTCTCTGTTCCGTGTGCGAAGCCGCGGGCGTTTGCCGCGTTTGCCATATGCACCCCCGCACGGACTGGAGAGAGACTCCACCGGGATCCACACGATCCCGGCGTGCGTTGGGGAACCGGTTCAGTGACCGACGTTCTGAGTCTCCGCGTGGCTGTCGCCGTGTCCGTGTCCGGCTTCGGAAAGGGTGTCCTTGGAATGCATTTCGCAAGCCGGGGAGACGAGGCAGACCACTGCGGCGCCGAGAAGAAGAAGGAGCTTTTTCATTCGAGAATTTCGAGACCGACGCGGACGCCCTTTTTCTGGGCGGAGGCCTGGAGGAGGGTGCGCAGGGCCTGGATGGTGTGGCCGCCCTTGCCAATCACCTTTGGCAGGTCGGTCTGGCGCATCGCCAGGTAATAAATGGTGCGATCCCCTTCGATGGAATGCGTGACGACGAGCTCATCGGGATATTCGATGAGTCGTCCGACCACGTAATGCAGGAATTCCTCCACCGCAGCAGGGGATCGCGGCCGCGTCAGGCCGCCGCAGCTTGTTTCGAACGAGCCTTGTTGATGATGCTGCCGACGGTCTGGGAAGGCTTTGCACCCACTCCGAGCCAGTAGTCCGCACGCTCGAGCTGGAGAGAGTAGTTCTCGCCCTCCTTCTTCGGATCGTAGGAGCCGATGATCTCGATGAACTTGCCATCGCGTGCGCGGCGGCTGTCCGCCACCACGATCTTGTAAAACGGGTGATTCTTGGCGCCTTCGCGCTTGAGTCGAATCGCAACTGACATTGGTTGGTTGAGAGCTGAGTGTTGAGTTTTTAAAGGAAAGCGACGGCCTTGCGGCTTACTTCAATCCCGGAATTCCGGCCCGGCGGGCTTGGGCCATCATTTTCTTCAGGTTGCCCGTCTTCTTCATCATCTTCCTCATCTGGCCGAACCTGAGAAGAAGATTGTTCACCTCGGTGACGGAGGTTCCGCTGCCGCGGGCGACCCGTTGCCGGCGACGCGCGTTCAGGATATCCGGTCGCGCACGCTCGGCGGGGGTCATGGAGAGGATGATCGCCTCCACCCGTTTCAGTTGACCCTCGTCAATCGAGGAATCTTTCAGCTTATCCATGCCGGGAATCATGCCAAGCAGATTCTGAAGCGGTCCCATCCGCTTGATCATCTTGAACTGGTGGAGGAAGTCGTCGAGGTCGAAGCCGCCGCTCTGGAGCTTCTGTTGCATGCGCAGGGCATCCTCCTCGGTGATGGCTTCCGCCGCCTTCTCGACCAGGCTGACGACGTCACCCATGCCAAGAATCCGACCGGCGAGACGGTCGGGATGAAACGGCTCAAACTGATCCGGCTTCTCACCAACACCTGCAAACTTGATCGGCTGCTTCGTGATCTCCCGAAGGGAAAGCGCCGCGCCACCGCGCGCATCGCCGTCGAGTTTTGTGAGGATGATTCCCGTGAGACCGAGCGCCTCGTGAAAATGCTCGGCAACGGACACCGCCTGCTGGCCGGTCGCCGCGTCGCAGACGAGGAGCACCTCCTGAGGCTGGAGGAATTCCTTGAGCCGCTTGAGTTCCTGCACGAGCGGCTCGTCGATTTCCTGCCGGCCCGCAGTATCGAAAATCTGGACATTGCCGCCGACCTCCTGGGCCCAGGCCAGTGCCTTTTTGGCAACGACCACCACGTCCTTCTCGGAAGGATCCGGCGTAAAGACGTTGACGTTGACCTGTCGGCCCAACGTCGCGAGCTGGTCGATGGCGGCGGGGCGAAGGAGGTCGCAGGCGATGAGGTTCGGCGTGCGTCCCTGCGTCTTCAGCCAGCGGGCGAGTTTCGCAGACGATGTGGTCTTACCCGCGCCGTTCAAGCCGACGACGAGAATGCGCGCAGGTTTTTCGAGATTCAGCGGCGCGGAATCGCCACCGAGCAGTTCGACGAGTTCGTCGTGGAAGATCTTGATGATCTGCTGACCGGGCGTGACGCTGCGCAGAACGTCCTCTCCAAGGGCCTTCTCCTTGACCCTGGCAATGAACGTTTTGGCAACCTGATAGTGAACATCGGCGTCGAGGAGGGCGAGGCGCACCTCGCGCAGGGCGTCGGTGATATTGGCCTCGGTGATGCGGCCATGGCCGCGGAGGTCCTTGAAGACATCCTGCAGCTTGTCGGAAAGGCGGCTGAACATGACGGAAGACTACTGCGAATTTGGGAATGCGAAATGGAGAATGCTAGCCGCCTGCGGTCACGCGAAGCAGCTCAAGGCGGTCGCCGTCCGCGAGGACAACTTGCGTCCACTCCGAGCGGACAAGGGCGACGCCATTGTGCTCGATGAGGAGGGCGGGAGCGGGGAGGCCGAGTTCTTCGACGAGATCGGATACCGTGCGCGAGCGGGCAAGCTCACGCGACTCTCCATTGACGGTCACCCTCATCGAGCAGGGGCGATTCGATTGACGCCCTCGTCCGCGGCCTCGGAGAGCGCACCCTCCACAAACTTCTGGAATGCGGGAAAATTGCCCACCACGAGGTTGTCGGCATTGAGCAGGCCACCCTGCATCTTCTCGACACGCACTGGAACAACCGCCCGGTTGTATCCGGTCCGCGCGTCATGGAGCGCAACGAGCAGATCGATATCGACCTCGCGCCGGATGAACTGGTCCGCGTCGAATTCGAGGATGTCGATGTTCAACTGCTCGGGACTGTTCGGATCGTAGAGGCCGCGGTTGCGAAGTGCGTCGATGAAAAACTGCCGCACGGTCGCAGTGAGCGGCTGTGCCGTGTAGATCTCCTTCGTGGAATCGCCGACCCCGCTGTGCACGGTGCCCAGCGGCGCGCCGGGGGTGTCGCGTCGATCGTTCACGGCCCCCACGCTGATCCGCGCGTTGCCAGGTGCGGCGGCGATTCCCCGGTCGGAGGGTGTGTAGTTCAACGGGATCTTGCGCGTTGTCGTGCAGGCCGCGAGTGTCAGACACGCAAGAACCGGTAGCAGCAGTCTCATCGTCAATAGCCCTGGCTGCGAGCGACGCGTTGAAGCTCGACCTGAAACGCGAGGATGTCCTGCTCGGAAGGACGGTATCCGACGGTGTCGGGATCGAGGCCGAGGCGGCCCATCTGGTCGAGATACCAGGCGGCGGTCTGCCCGTCGGAGAAGGTCACGCGGCCGCTGATGAGAGCACTGGGTTTTGTGATTTGATCGATCGTGACCTGCACCTTCCCCGTGCCGGGATCGGACGCGGGCGGTTGCGCCTCCATGTCTCCATCGGGCGAATCGGCGGCCTGGGGCTTCGGTTCCGGTTCGGGATCCTTGAAGTTCACCTTCAGGTCGTCGACGAGAAGCCGGGTGTCCAGATAGGTGAGCCCGATTCCAAACTCGTCACGGATGCGTTTCTGCACGTCGGAGAGGCTTGCGCCTCCTTCGATCCAGCCGGCGATGGCGTTCTTCTGTTCGTCGGTCAAGGTCATGGTGTGATTCGTTGCGGAAATTCGCTGCTCTGTCGAATATGCATCCACAGGGTGGCGACGAAAAAGAATTGCGTCGCCGGGGGTGCGCCACGAGATTTTTGCGCATGAAATTCGTTCCCCTCGTATGCATCGCGGCCGCCGCGGGATGCGGCTGGATTCGGGCAGGCATCCTTGACGATCTGTCGAAGGCGGACCAGGCGCGGGTGAAGGGCGGCCGGCAGGTGGTGGCGGCGGAACCCCTCGAGGGCTACCCATGGCCGCGCGTGCGGGTCTATCAAAAGGTCAACGCGAAGCCCGAGGAACTCATGGCTGTTTTTTTCGATTACGAGAAGTCGAAGGACTTCGTCCCGAATTGCGAGAAGTCGAAAATCTCCAAGAAGATCAATCCGCGGACCTTTGAGGTCGATTACCTCGTGAACGTGCCCATTTTCGCCGACGAGGCCTATACCGTCCGCAACGTGCTTTCAACTTCACGCAATCCCCTCAAGGTCGAGTGGAAGGTGCTGCGGGCGACGAGCATTCTCGAAAGCGAAGGCAGCCTGCTCGTCGAACCGCACGGTGATGGAGCGGTGCTGTGTTACACAAATCTCGTGAAGCCGTCGTCCGCCGCAGCGGGCCTCCTCAAAGGCGTCGCGCTCGGCCAGATGAAGGACACGGTGAAGGCGATCGTCGCGCAGGTTGAAAAAATGAAGACCGAGAATCCCGACCTCCTCGCGAAGCAGCTCGAACGTCTCGAGTCGGCTCTCGCGAACTGAGTCCGCCCCGGGGTCTTACTCGAGCGAGACGTAGGGCAGCAGCCCCTGCACGCCGCCCTCTCGGCCGAAACCGCTTTCCTTGTAACCGCCAAAGGGCGAGGTCGGGTCGAACTTGTTGTAAGTGTTGGCCCACACGACACCGGCGCGCAGTTTCGCAGCGATCTTGAAAATCTTGCTGCCCTTGTCGGTCCAGACCCCGGCACTCAGTCCGTAGGGGGTCGTGTTCGCCCGCTCGATGGCTTCCTCCGGGGTGCGGAACGTCATGACGCTGAGCACGGGGCCGAAGATCTCCTCGCGAGCGATCCGGTGTGCCGCAGTGACACCGGTGAAGAAACTCGGAGCAAACCAGTATCCGGCCTTCGGCAGACGGCAGCGGGGTTGGAAAAGTTCCGCACCCTCCTTGACGCCGCTGTCCACGAGCTCGCGGATTTTCTCAAGCTGTTGGCGGGAGTTGATCGCGCCAATGTCGGTGTTCTTGTCGAGCGGGTCACCGACGCGAAGGGTGGAAACCCGGTCCCGCAGGCGGCGGATGATTTCCGGAAACACCGACTCCTGAACGAGGAGGCGCGAACCGGCGCAGCAGACGTGGCCCTGGTTGAAATAGATGCCGGCCACGATTCCTTCGACGGCCTGTTCGATCGGCGCATCCTCGAACACGATGTTCGCGGCCTTGCCGCCAAGCTCGAGCGTGAGTTTTTTTCCCGTCCCGGCGACCGACGCGGCGATGCGCCTTCCGACCTCGGTCGATCCTGTGAACGCGACCTTGTCGATGCCGGGATGGTTCACCAATGCGGCACCGGTTTCGCCGGCGCCGGTGACGATGTTGACGACCCCGGGCGGAAGCTCCGCCTGCTGGAAAATTCGCGCGAGATGCAGGGCGGTGAGGGGAGTCGTCTCGGCAGGCTTGAGAACGCAGGTGTTGCCCGCAGCAAGCGCTGGAGCGAGCTTCCACGCCGCCATGAGGAGCGGAAAATTCCACGGAATCACCTGTCCGGCGACCCCCAGCGGTCGTGCCTTCCTTCCCGGAAAGGCGTAGTCGAGTTTGTCGGCCCACCCGGCATAGTAGAAGAAATGCGCGGCGACGAGCGGCAGGTCGATGTCCCGGCTCTCCTTGATCGTCTTGCCGCCATCCATCGTTTCCAGCACGGCAAGCTCCCGTGCGTGTTCCTGGATCAGCCGCGCAATCCGGTAGAGGTATTTGCCCCGTTCGCGGCCGGGCAGCCGGCCCCAGACCTTTTCCTGCGCCCGGCGGGCAGCCTTCACCGCGCGGTCCACGTCAGAGGCAGTGGCGGCCGTGACCTCGGCGAGCGTTTTCTCGGTGGCGGGATTGACGGTCGCGAAGGTTCTGCCCGGCTTCGTGAACGCGCCGTCGATGAAGAGGCCGTAGGTCGCATCAATCTTCACCGGCGTCGTTTCCGGAGCAGGCGCGTAGGCAAGGCCTTCGCAGAGGCGAAGCATATGCACGGATCCGTGGGGGACCGCGTTCGGATGCGGGACGGGAGTTTTGGCTTTCTTCACGGCAGGGAAAAGTAATCGGCGCTCTGGTAGCGGCCGTCGACGAGGCGGGCGATCTGCATGAGCACGTCGTTGGCGAGCGTGCTCGCACCGAAGCGGAAAAGGTCGGGTGTCATCCAGTCCGCCCCGAGCGTCTCATTGAGCATTACAAGATAGGTGATCGCCTCCTTTGCGGTGCGAATGCCTCCGGCGGGCTTCATCCCAATGCGCACGCCGGTTTCGTAGAAGTGGTCACGGATCGCCTCGAGCATCACCAGCGTGACCGGCAGCGTGGCCGCAGGGGACACCTTGCCGGTTGAGGTCTTGATGAAATGCGCTCCGGCGCGGATCGCGAGATCGCTCGCAATCCGGACATTGTCATAGGTCTGCAACTCGCCGGTCTCGAAGATGACCTTCAAATGCGCGTTCCCGCAGGCCTCCCGCACGGCGGCAATCTCGTCGAACACCTGCCGGTATTCGCCGCGCAAAAACGCTCCGCGATCGATCACCATGTCGATCTCGTCGGCACCGTCCTCGACCGCCAGGCGCGTGTCCTCGAGCTTTACCGACAGCGGCATCAATCCGCTCGGGAATGCCGTGGTGACAGCGGCGACCTTGACGGACGTCCCGCGCGTGAACGCCTTTGCGGCGCGCACCATGTTCGGATACACACACACGGCGGCGCACGCCGGCACCTCGTAACGCGGGTCCGCCGGCTGGATGGCCTTGCGGCAAAGGTGCTCGACCTTGCCGGGTGTGTCCTTCCCCTCAAGCGTCGTGAGGTCCATCATCGAAATCGCGAGTTTCAACGCCGCGAGTTTCGAGGATGATTTGATGCTGCGCCTGGCAAACGACGCGGCACGCTCCTCGGTCATCACCTGATCGACCGGTCGGCGGGGGAAGGGCAGGGTATTCATTAGGAAAGGCGGACCAGATCCCGGAGGAACTGGCACCAGAGAAATAGCAATCCCCGCGCCGAATAACGGATTGAATTTTCACCGTCGCGTTTGAGCAGCCCGCGATCGAGGTTGTGCGCGATCTGTCGTCGCATGTCCGACTCGATCTGTGCCGCGAGACCGTCCAGCGGCGTAACAATCACTTCGTCCACGCCAATGCGTTCCTGATCGAGAAAGAGCCGGTGGTCGGCGAGCAGACGCTGAAAATCGTCGCCCGCCGTGCTGCGGTGGAGCTTGAGCGTCGGGGCGGGACGCAGGCCGTAGGAGAACGGGTAGTTCCACGTAATCAATGTGAGCCCGCTGCGCGAGCGGGTGGTCACGGCGAGGTAGTGGAAGGCAATGGTGCTTTGTTCGACGAGACAGATCGCCGCCTCGGTGCCGCTGCAGGTTTGATAGAACAGCCGGTAATACTGGCGCTGGTCGCCATACTCCCAGCAGAAGTCGTCCACCTCCTCAAATCCCGCATCGCGAATGTCGGTCGAGAGTTCGCGAAGATTTGGCAACCGCTCGGAATCAGGCGCGGCGCACCGGCTCAGGGAGCGATCCAATGGCAGGCGCAGCTGCCGCGCGCGCGTGAGAATTTCCAGCCACGGCAGCAGCAGCCAGCTCGTCGAAAGCGCGACTCCAAGCCACACGTTCCCGAGCAACAGCCATCCGATGAGGAACG
>CALGTD010000129.1 GCA_937901895.1 uncultured Spartobacteria bacterium
CTCGCCGCGTAGGTGCGGAGTTGTCTTGGCGCCAAGACAACTCCGCAGGGATTTTAGAGATTTTTCGGAGCCTCATTTGCTGGGAGCGGCGAGATTTGGTAGACCTCGAGCGATGAAAAATTCCCCCCTTACAATAACGTATATCCGGTCTCGGAAGGAGATCCCGACTGAGAATCAAGTCGATGTCGTCGTGGAGAAAGTGTCCCGTCACTGGGAAGGCAATCACGAGCCCTTCGCGCGTCTTCGAATTTCCGAGGAGGTCTCGGAGAAGGGAGTCACCTTCAGAGTGGAGCACGTCCATCGAATCGACAAAGCCAAGGCGGCTGCGCTCATGGAGTCCCTCAAAACGCTCGAGGAGGCCGTCGAAGACTATCGACCGGATCCACGAAGCCGCCCGGTCGAAGCCGAGTTCCGAACGGACGTGGATCCGGTCTCGCTTGTCTACCGGTGTGAGTTCGTGAATCGGGGGGCCGGGCCTGAGCACCGGATTTTCGTCGAGAGCCGACACGAAGGCCGATTGATCGCGGCGGAACTCGCGGATTTTGTCGTTCTGGAGGAGTTCTGCAACGCGGTCACGGCGGCTGCGGGCTGATTGACACGCGGGCCGGTTTCTCATGAAGCCGGCAGAATTCGACGCGCACATCCTGGAAACCGCAAATCTCGAGCTCGAGCACGAGCGATTGGGCGAGGAGCTCAAGCAGCGAAAGGCGGCGATCATCGCCGAGGTGGACCGCCTCGGCACGGCCGAGGTGTCGGCCAGTGGCGGGAAGACGTTCAAGTGGGCGAGCAAGGACGGGCTGTTGTCGCTGGCGGTGTCGTGGCCGGCGCCTTCGATCAAGGTCGATGCCTCAAAGATCGACCAGATCCGCACAGTGGCGGGCGATGCGTTTGCGAAGCTGTTCACGAAGGTCGTGCGATTCGATCCGGTGAAGAGTTTCCGTGACGTTGCCGCTGCGGTGCTGACTCCCGCGAAGGCGAAGAAACTCGTCGGCATGTGCGAGGTGGCGGGCGCGCCGAGGGTGAAGTTCACGCGCCGCGAAGAGGCGTGATCGAGCAGATCCAGGCGGCCGCGAAGGTTTCCGGCGCTCTCACGCCCGAGACGATCGTGCTCGAGGATGGCGATCGCGGGCGTATCGAATGCCAGGCGGTGGTCGGGCAGTTTTACTACGGCTATCAGCTCAACTCGCGTGGCGCGCGCGTGCCGGTGCGATCAGCGCCGGTGACTGTATTGCGGGTGTCGAACCCGGACCTCGTCGAGACGCTTGAGACGCACGAGCATCCGGCGATTCCGGAGGGCTGGATCTGCGAGTTTCAGGGGCGGCGGTATCGGGTGACGCGATCGGCGGCGGACGAGCTGTCGTTCGATTTCGAAATCATGGCGGGCGTTTCGTGATGAGGAAGACCGAGATTCGCACGCCCTTTGACGCGCTCGAGGTGAATCTGGGCGCCTTCCTGGAACGACGTCTGAAACGTCGGCATCTTCCGCTGCAGATCCTGGTGACCAACAGCGACGAGGAGATGGCGGGGGAGGGGCACGTGCTCGAGATCGACGCGCACACGGACATCAACGACGAGGGAGCGGTGATGTTCGACGTGGCAGTGCAGATCACGCTCTCGAGTCACGACTCGAAGCCGCGGATCCACAAGCAGCTCGCGGCCGACATCTTCGAGGCGATCTTCTGCGTCCCGCAGCCGAGGAATCGGCGGCTTCGCGCGACTCCGGAGGTGCTGCGAGCGCTCAATCGCGTGCCAGGCGAACCGGACAACCGGCCGGGGCCGGGAATTCACGTCTGGGATCTCAACGGACCGTCGATGTCTATGGGCCCGGAGGGACAGACGCTCAAAACCTTCATCGTCGCGCGGGCGCAGCTGCAGCCGGGGAACTGGAAGGGAGCACTTCCTTACGGGCAGTTTGACGGTCTGAAGGTCTGAAGGTCTGAAGGTCTGAAGGTCTGAAGGTCTGAAGGTCTGAAGGTCGACTTTCGACCGAGCGGCGCGTGTTGACACGGGCGCTGCCGCTATGGCGGGACTGAATTCCTGGGGCAACGCCGATGTGGACGGCGACTACGTTTTTTCGGTGACGGCCGAGGATTTCGGCATCATCGAGGCATCCGACGCGAGCATTGACGCGACGGGCGAGGACGAGGCCTACGATCCCGCCACCGGCGATCTCGCGATCTTCGGCATGCACACCTCCGGCAAGGCGGAGCGCACGCTGACGATGACGACGCTGCGCAACGAGGACTACACCGAGCTCGAGGTGGGCGCCGAAATCACGCTCACCATGGCGGTCGCGATCGCGGGCCACACATTTTCCAGCTGCACGCACATCGTGCGCGGCATCAGCGAGAGCGTGCAATTCGGCAAGCTCATGAAGTCGAACATCCGCATCGTCACGATCCCGTTCTCCTCGGGCGGTGGCGGCGGCGGCGGCGGGGCGTAGGCCCTGCACCACGCAACAGGACCAAGTATGCAGGTCAAAGAAACCACCCTGAGCCGCCTTGCGGCGGCCTTCTTCACGCTCGGGCACTTCGAGCGCAAAAAGAACCCTTGTCTGTGGTTCCGCATCGATGGCGTCGAGCGCGGGACCTTCTTTTTCGAGCGCGGACAGAAGGGACCGGACCTCGATCTGGAGGCGGCGGAGGCCGCATTCATGAATCCGGACCGCGCCGACACCGAATCGCTCGAGAAGCTGCTGGCGCTCGTGCCGAAGGAGCATCACGCGCTCGCACGAAAGCTCTTTCGCACCGGGCAGGTCGCGTTTTTTGCGAAGGCGACCGACAACTACAAGCATCACACGATGGCGCTGCTGAATCGCTCGAAGAAAGAGCAGGGGATGTCGTTCGAAACGCGTGGGCGGCGAGTGTTTTTCGCAGGTCGAAAGGCTGACGAGCGGAAGATCGCGGAGCTGCGGCAGGAAGCGAAGTTTTAAGGAGGGCCGAAGAGTGTCTGAAAGTCGAAAGTCGGAAGGTCTGAAGGTCGAGGGAGTGCCGACGTCCGCACTTCCGGAGGACGGTGGGGCCGCGCTGCGCGAGATGGCGATGCGCGGGGTGGGGCCGACATGGCGCGGCCACGTGCTGCTGCCGGCCGCGGATCACGTCGATCTGCTCGAGCGCACGGACAACGCGATCATTTCCAGCCGACCGGCGGGGATCTTCGACGTGATGGCGTTCCTGTTCATCATGACGGCCGACGAGGATCTCGTGTTCGACGCGGCCTATCCGCTCGCCAGCGACGGGAGCGCGAGCTTCTCCATGCGCGACTGGCAAAAGGCGGTGCACAAATGGGCCAGAAGCCTCGATCCCCGGCTCGATGCGGCGGAGTGCAAGGATCTCGGGACGCGGCTGGGCATCGTGAATGCGCAGATCGCGGCGAGCGGGTTCCGGTCGGTCGACGGCGACGGGCCATCTTCGGAGCGAGACTCGGGAAACTAGCGAGCCCCGCATGGTCGGCGTTTTACGAGACGCGGCTGGGCGGGGCGACGGAGCGGGAGTTCATTCGGAAGCGGCTTCCCTACGCGGTGGGGCTGCAGAGGATCCACGCGAGCCTGGTGTGGGAGGGAGCGAAGACGATGTGGCTCCTCGATGCGGCGCTGCTGGATGCCAGGGCGGCACACAATCGCGCGGAACATCGGGCAGCGCTCGATCTGGACGAGCCGCTCGGGGTGGATGACATGCAGTTCTTCGACTGATGGCAGACCTTCTCGACATCCGCGTCGACACGACGAAGTTCTTTTCCGCGCTCGGGATGCTGCTGAAGATCCTGCCCGACGAGCTGAGGGAGAAGGCGATGCGGCAGAGCTTTCGCCGGCTGATGCAGCGCATCCAGGACTGGACGCCGCCGCACTCCGGAAAACGCGGCAGCAGCGGCCCGGAGGCACAGAAGCAGGGCGCGGCGGCGGTGCGTCGGGATCTGCTGCGGATCGTTACCATCGTCGAGCCGGAGGTGCTCGAGTTCTGGCAGACGGTGAATCGCGGGAGGCGGCACATCGGGCATCTCAAGCTGAATCGCAAGGACGGCACGGAATACGAGCTCACCGATCTCGAGCTCGATCCGGAGGGGAGCTCGATTGGGCGGCATCATCAGCGCGAGCGCGACCGGCGCGGGCGCGTGAGAAAGGGCGCGAAGAAGCGGGTGGTGACGACGGCCGATCGCTTTCGCGCGTATCTCGAGCAACCGCAGGCGCACGTCGGTATCGCAAAGGGCGGCTGGTTGCCGGCGATGTCGAGGCTCGGCGGGGTGGGCGTGGCATGGATTGCCAGGCACGGCGGGCAGGGCGGCAGCTATCACGAGCGGTTCAGCAGCAAGCTCATCGAATTCACGGCGCGCAACGCGTCAAAGTCGATCGGCAGCCTGGCACCACGCCTGGTGCGCTCGAGCATGCGGGCTGAGACGAGGGCGATCATTCGCGACATGGAGAGGGCGACGAAGAGCGCCGCCGGCATGGCGAAGCTGACAAAACGAGTGGGAAATGGCTGAGTCGGTAGAAGTCGATTTTCGCGCGCGACTGGACGACATGCAGCGTGCCGTCGGGCAGCTCAAGGGGCAGATGAACAGCCTCGGGGCGAGCGTGCGTGCGCAGCAGGGCGCCTTCGCCGGGATCGGGAAAGAGATCAAGAGCATGGTGCTGGCGGCCGTGTCGCTGGGCACGGTGACCAATTTCCTCAAGCAGGCGGCGGACGGCTACGATCGCATCGCAAAGCTCTCGACGCAGACCGGAATGTCGGTCGAGTTCCTGCAAAAACTCGCGCACACGGCGGACCTCTCCGGCGCGTCACTGGAAACGGCGGCGAAGGCGGCGAACAAGTTCGCGAAGGAGATCCATTTCGGCTCGGAAACTGGCGCGGCGGCGAAGGCGGTGGAGGAGCTGGGGCTGAAGATCGAGGATCTGCGCGGGATGTCGCCGGACGAGATGTTCGAGAAGGTCGGCGTGGCGATCGCAAACGTCGAGAACCCGATGCAGCGAGCCGCGGTGGCAATGACAATCTTTGGCCGCAGCGGGACGGAGCTTCTGCCGACGCTCGAGGCGATGCGAAACGGGCTCGAGGTGAACGGGTCGCTTACCGAGGAGCAGATCAGGAACATCGAAGCGGTGAACGACATGTTCACGCGGCTGAAGCAGCAGATTGTCGCTGGCTTTGGCCAGATTCTTGCGGCGGCTCGAAAGCCGCTGGAATACATCGGCAAGGGCTGGAATGTGGTGACGATGGCGATCGGCGAGTCGATCGCGTCGATCGAGCGATTCACGGCTGCGATGGGCCGCGCGTGGGAAGCGATGAGGAGCGGCGATTTCAAGGGCGCGCTCGAGGGCTTCGCGAAGGATGCGAAGAACGCGCGCGAGGTGATGCTCGAGTCGATCCAGCAGCAGTTTCAGGAGATCTGGAACGAGAGCGGAGGAGGCTCGGGGCCACCGGGAGGATCCGCGGCGCCGTATATGGATGACGGCCAAGGTCCAGGCAATGGGGGGGAGGGCAAGGGTGGCAACAAGCCGAGGCCCGACGAGCTGCCGAGCGAGAAGGCGCTGCGCGAGTATCTCGAGGGCGGGGAGGGGCACGATCCCACCTATCAC
>CALGTD010000130.1 GCA_937901895.1 uncultured Spartobacteria bacterium
GAGATCGAGTTCGATCTCGCGCAGCTTGGCGACGGCGATTTCGAAGTCACGGTCTGGCAGGACGGCCCCGACGCCGGAACGAACGCCACCAGCTTCGAGAAAAAGACGCTCACCGTAAAAGCCGGCGAAAAGCTTCCCGCAGTGCTCGCTCCAAATGGCGGTTGGGTAGGTGTCGCCCGCCCGGCGAAATAAGCGGTCCGCGCTCTCCTTCCCGCACGGCGGCCCCTGCTCGCACGTGGCAATGGCTGTTCCGGCATTTTCGCTGCGTCGCGCGAAAGAATGCTCAGCCGTGGGATGGCCACGCTGCCATCGCGCAGGACACTTCCTGCATGCAACGTAGATCGTAGCCCGCACACGTATTACTCCAGATAGGTATTGGACCGTGGCCGTATCGGGGATTCCCCTGAACGTTTGCCTGTATACAGTTTGAAAATTGCGCTGCCGCCGGCGACCTGCGATAACGCGCGCACTCGAACCGCAAATTCCCCCTGAATGGCGGAGCACGAGGGTTCTTGCGACGCCTGTCGTCGCAATGGGTTGGCTCACCGCCGGGTTCCAAACCATGACCAGCTTCCTCCTCCCTGCAAAAGGCGGTCCACCCCCGTCGGGCCCTTCCTTTGCCCCGGGAACGTTCGGATTTTTGTCACTCCCCCTGAACAACCATGAAATACCTGAAACGAACCAAGCTGGCGCTCCTTGCGCTTCTCACCACATCCACCGCAGCCCTTGCCCAGTCGTGGCAGCTCGTCTGGCAGGACGAGTTCAATGGCTCCATCGGCCCGGACTGGGTCTTTGAAACCGGCACCGGCACCGACGGCTGGGGCAATGCCGAGTTGCAGTATTACCGGCAGGAAAACGCGACCATCGAAAACGGCGCGCTCGTGATCACCGCGAAGCACGAGAATTTCGGTGGGAAGCAATACACCTCGGCCCGGTTGAAGACGCAGGGCAAGAAGTCGTGGAAATACGGGCGCATCGAAGCCCGCATCAAGATCCCCTCGTTCATGGGATCGTGGCCGGCCTTCTGGATGCTGGGCGACAACATCTCGCAGGTCGTCTGGCCGAGGTGCGGCGAGATCGACATCATGGAGCACGTCAACACCGAGGGCGTCGTGCACGGCACGATGCACTGGTTCGCCGATCACATTAACTCCAACGCGAACTACTCGGGCAACATCGCGACGAACGTCACCGACTGGCATGTCTATGCCATCGAATGGGACGCGAACTACATCCGGTGGTTCCGCGACGGTGTGCAATATCACGTGGCCGACATTTCCAACGGCGTGAACGGGACGAGCGAGTTGCATGGAAACTTTTTCATCCTGCTGAACTTCGCGATCGGCGGAAACTGGCCGGGCTTCACCGTCGATAACAACGCGTTTCCCGCGAAGATGTATGTCGACTGGGTGCGCGTGTATCAGTGGGGTTCCGCGCCGCAGCCTTCGGCCGCACAGCCCCGTTTCATGCTGGTGAACAAGCACTCGGGCGGAGCGATCGACCTCATCGGCGGCAATACATCCAACGGTGCGCAGATCAACCAGTGGTCCTACGACTACAACGGCCCGAACCAGCGCTGGGCGGTCCTGCCGACGCCGAACGGCCATTTCAAGCTGATCTCGGGCGTAAGCGGAAAGGCCGCGAGCATCGAGAACGACTCCACCGCCAACGGCGCCCAGCTGCATGCGTGGGACTATATCGAGGGCCACACCCCGATGCAGTGGGACTTCATCGACCAGGGCAACGGCTGGTTCATGATCAAGAACGTGCACAGCGGCAAGGTCCTGGATGTCCTGAACTGGGGCACCGGCAACAACGTCGACATCATCCAATACGATGCGCACGGCGGAGCGAACCAGCTCTGGCGTCTGCAGCCGTGGGGCGACTATTTCATCAAGGCCTCGACCGGCAAATACGTCTGCGTGCAGGGCGCCTCGGGCAACAACGGGAACAACGTCATCCAGTATCAGTGGGAGAACAACCCGTGGTTCAAGTGGCGGTTTGAAAGCGTCGGCGAAGGCTGGGTGAAAGCCTCGAGTCTTGCCGCGCTGGGCCGCGCGATCGCGATCAAATACGGATCGACCGCCGCAGCCGCGGACGCCCACCTCTGGGACTACGCCCCGACGAATGCGGATCAAAAGCTGCGGATCCGCCCGCTCACAAACGGGAAGTTCAAGTTCTACTTCGTGCACTCGGGAATGACCTTCGACATCCCCGGCGGACAAACCGGCAACAACGTGCCACTCCAGCAGTATCCCGATAACGGAAACGCGTGGCAGCAGTTCGAGCTCGAGCGCGTCCCGTAAAATCCCCTTCAGACCGGCCGGCCCTCACGGGTCGGCCGGTTTGTTTCCTCGGTCCCCAATCCCCACCTCCCATGAAAAATCCCGTTCCCGCGCGGCGATCGCTCGCGCGGTTCCTCCCATCGCTCCGCCGCCTCTCCATCGCCACGGCCTGCGCAGTCGTGTCTTCGGCCTCCGCGTTTGTCGCGGCCGACTCCGACACGATCTTCAATTCGTTCAACAACGCGTTCTACGTTTCCAACGGCGGAAACGCCTACTTCAAGGAAACCACGGCCGGCGGGCGCGCCTGGTTCTGGTCGCAGGCGAACATGATCGAAATGGTCGCCGACACACACGACCGCACGCGCAACAACGGGCACCGCGACATGCTCTCTGCGCTGTGCAACGGGTTCATGCAATACCACGGCACCGACTGGTCGTGGAACGAATACAACGACGACGTGATGTGGGCGTGCATCGCGTTCAGTCGTGCCTATCTCGCCACCGGAAACACGACGTATCGCGACCGCGCGAAGGCAAACTTCGACATGGTGTGGAATCGCGCGTGGAGCTCGGCGCTGGGCGGCGGGTTGTTCTGGCGGACGGACAACCAGTCGAAGAATGCCTGTGTCAACGGTCCCGCCGCCATCGCCGCGTGCTACCTCTACCAGATGCTCGGAGACGCGTCGTATCTGACGAAGGCCCAGCAGATCTTCAACTGGGAGCGCAGCACGCTCTTCAACCAGACGACCGGCGCCGTCGCCGACAGCATCAATCTCGCCGGCAATGTGAACTGGTCGTGGTTGTTCAGCTACAACTCCGGAACGTTCGTCGGCGCCGCCAACCACCTCTACAAGCTCACGGGCAACCGCCAATACTACAAGGACGCGCTGCTTGCGACCCAGTTCACGCGAAGCTCGATCTGCACGTCGAACGGCCTCTTTCCAAACAGCGCCGGCTCCGGCGATGGCGCGGGATTCAACGGCATCGGCATTCGCTGGATCGCGCGGTTCGTGAACGACCAGAACCTCTGGGCGATCTTCTATCCGTGGCTCAAATTCAACGCCGACACCGCGTGGAACGTGCGCCGCTCCGACAATCTTTCGTGGTCCTCATGGGGCCAGGCCACACCATCGGGCACCCGCTACGCGTTCGAGTGCTTCGGCTCGGTGACGACACTGCAGGTCGTGCCACCGACGAATCCCGCGCCGTGGTTCATGTTTGTAAATCAGCACAGCGGAAAGACCCTCGATCTCATCGGCGGCAACACTTCCAACGGCGCGCAGATCAACCAGTGGACCTACGACTACAACGGCGCG
Source organism: uncultured Spartobacteria bacterium (assembly GCA_937901895.1). Taxonomy (GTDB): domain Bacteria; phylum Verrucomicrobiota; class Verrucomicrobiia; order Chthoniobacterales; family JAATET01; genus JAATET01. Next base: position 3,602 of record CALGTD010000130.1, read on the forward strand.
AATCAGCGCTGGGCACTGGTGCCGACCGAGAACGGCGATCATTTCCAGATCATCTCGTGGGTCAGCGGAAAGGCCGCAAGCATCGAAAACGACTCCACCGCGAACGGTGCCCAGTTGCACGAGTGGGATTACGTGGGCAACAACCCGAGCCAGCAGTGGGACCTCGTGGATGTCGGCAACGGGTGGTTCAAAATCCGGAACGTCCGCAGCGGCAAGGTGCTCGATGTGAAGGATTGGAGCCAGGCCGACAATGCCGACATCATCCAATACAACGACAACGGCACCGCGAATCAGAAGTTCCGCCTGCAGCCGTGGGGCGACTACTACGTGCGCGCCTCGACCGGGAAATACATCTGCACGCAATGGGCCGGCAGCACGAACGGCAGCCGCATCATTCAATACACCAAGGAAAACAACCCCTGGTTCAAGTGGCGGTTCCAGAGCGTCGGCGAGGGCCATCTGCGCGTCTCGAGCCTCCATGCCCTGAGCCGCGTGCTGTGCGTGAAGGACGGCTCCTATTCCCAAGCTTACGAGTGCCACCTCTGGGACTACAACCCGAGCAATGTCGGAGATCAGAAGGTGCGCATCCGCCCACTGTTGAACGGCAGGTTCAAGTTCTACTTCGTGCACACCGGCATGAGCTGGGACATCCCCGGCGGAAACAGCAACAACGACGTGCCGCTGCATCAATATCCCGACAACGGAAACAGCTGGCAGCAGTTCCTGCTCGAGCGCGTTCAGTAACGGAGGAGGGGCGGGAATCGGCGCATTGCCGGTTCCCGCCTTCCTGCTAGCGTGAAGTGCCCCTCATGAGACTTCTCATTCCCGTGGCGGCCGCGGTTGCCATTGCGATCGGCGTTCTTGCTGTCTGGTCTTCCGTCGATGACGAGCCACAACCGCCGCCACCGTCGGCGTCCGGAAAATCCGCGATCTCCGTCGCCGAAGAGGCACAGGCCACGGCTTCCAGACACGTCGAGTCGCGCGTTGATCCTCTTCCGTCCGACACTGACGGCTTCGTCACGCGTGCCCGGGAGGTCGCGGTGATGCCTCCGGATGCCGACCGCGAAAAGGCCCTGCGCTCCCTCGCGCAGGAATGGGCGGCGGCGGATCCAACAGCCGCGGAACGATGGGCGGCGGCGCTCACCGACTCATCGGAACGGGAGCGGGCGTTGTCTCATGTTTGTTTGACGATTTGCGAAACAAGTCCGGCCGAGGCGGCCAGCATCGCGCAATGGCATCGGATCGACAAAGGAGTCGTCGAGGCGATCGCCAGCCGCTGGGCGGAGTCGGATTTCGACGCCGCGGTTGCCTGGGCCGACGCGTTTTCGGATGCGGAATTGCGCGATCGCGTTCTCGCCCGCCTGGTGCTCGCGCGCGCGGGAACCGCCCCCGCAGAGGCGGCGGCGATCGTATCAAACTCCCTCGAGCCCGGCCAGGCGCAGCAGGAGGCGGCGATCGCCGTGCTGCATCAATGGCTGCTGAAGGATGCGGAGGCCGCACGGAAATGGGTGGATGTCTTCCCCGAAGGACCGCTCAAAGACCGGGCCATCGCGGAGATCCAGGGCACGATGTCCTACCGCAACCAACGCCCTGTGGAGTAAAATGGCCGGCGCAGAGCTCCGTAACGAGCCGCCCTCCGCCCGTATCGGCAGCAGGCCATGACCAGGTTTGCGATCCATCCAGACGCAAAATGGTCAACAACCCGGCAGTCCCCACGTTCCCGCACGATCGGCACAAAATACGGGCTCCTCGCCGTCTGCCTCTGAGGGCCTGTCAGGCGATAGACCGAACTGTTCCCGGTGTTTTCCCTTCGTCAAAGGGTCAAACTTTTCCGACCGCTCGATACCATGGCACAGCATTTCCCGGCATCTCATGAAAGACAAAGTGGAGGACCCGTCGACGCGACGGGCTTTGTGCCTGCGAGGAAGCATGAAGCAGGAGCGGCTTCATCAGCAGGAGTTCCCCACGGCGGGCAACACATTCTACCTGCCCGTGCCGGGCGACCAATTCCTGCACTTCACCACCACGCAAGATGCCCTGAAGATGAGTGCCGGGGGAAACCCGCAACGGTCCATTCCCGGAATGGCAGTCGTCGATGTGCAGCCGGGCGGCCAGCAGGGATTCAAGCACATGTCGCGGCGGTCGCGGGTAATCAATCCCATCTTTGACCGACGACAGCTCGAATCCTGCTCCCTTCATGGGTTGGGAGAAGGGAAACATCACATCCTGATGCCAGCTCACCTTCCAGTTGGCCGCCGGTGTCTTGTCAAAAGCAATCGCCTGAATGGCCACTGCATTCTCCGAAAGTTACGATGAGTCGCAGGAGAATGCGTTGCGCAGCATCCGCGACGAGTGGCGCATCGAGCAGGCATCGTGTGCCCGCCACGCCCTCTTGAAAAGCCGTCTCTCCGAGGCGGTCGAGTAAACAATCGTCGAGCTGCGAGGGAAGAATCTCCCAACCGCTCTGCTGAAGGGAAGCAGTTGCCATCACTGTCTCGAGGCGTGCGCACACCGGGCACCCACCTGCACTTTGGGATTGGGGTTGACCCCGTATTCGAGGACCTGGACGTGCATTCGGACTTCTTGCCCCACGGTCATGTATTGCTCAGCCAGATCGATCACGACGATGCAATCATGCGCATGATGCGAGAGAAAGTCATTGCGATTGACCTGGCCGAATGATGCGACGATTTCGCTGCGATGTCCTGCGTGGTCACCACCGGGATGAGACAGCTTCGGGGAATTCGCTCAATCCTTTCACCCTGGAATCTTTCACCGAGAGAGTGACCCTGCGCGAGATCATCCTCTCCCGGGTCTCTCAGAGGTTCAGGCTATGATCAGCAGACGCCCGAGACCTTCCGCGATCTCTTCGCGCCCATCGAGACCGAACAGACTCTCAATGGCTTCAAGGATGAAAAAGCCGCTCCCTCGCGGACAACCTGGGCAGCGTGTCAAAAATCGACGCGCAGGACCTTTTCCTTGCGGCCAATCGCGGATTCCGCGTGATGCGTTTTGATCCGCTCGTCGGCATCGCCAACAGTGTCTCCGTCGCGAACGACACTCCCTTCGGAGATTTGATAGGCGGCCAATGTCCACAGCAGCTGGAGTGTCTCCTTGAAGGTGTTACGAGTGTCGATCACCTCGATCTCCATGACACCGAAGGCATTCAGACCCGACGTGTAGACGTTCATCCCGCCGTTTTCGCCCTTCTCGACCAGAAGCCCAACCCAGACGGCGACTGGGAGGTCTTCCACCGTCAGTCCGGCTCTCCTGATCGTGTTTCGAAACATTTCCGGCTCGTAAACCGTCGCGGCATGCCCCCAGTAGACGGCGAGCGCCGGAAAGCATTCAGTGACGGCGGAAAGGAGGTTGAAAATGAGCGCCAGAAGCATTGCCCCAGCGGCAAACCAATTCCGAACTCCCCATAACCTACGCGGCCGCACGATCTTGATTGTGTCCCAAGCCGATACCATCGCTTGTAGAATTCAATCTCCAATGTCAGTCCACATTCAATCAAGGATCAAATTTTAGCTCACTCCCCTGAAAAGTAGTCGGCTAGAAAGAACACGGGCTTCCTGAGGCCCCTTCCATAGACTACATCCCACCCTACAAAGATGGCGGAGAACAAGAATCAGCACTTTGTTCCGCAATACTACCTCGAACGATTTGGGTATGGGACGAACAAGAAGCTGATCCGGCTGGCCCATTTGGACTCCCGCAGAGTGGTCCACACCGCCTCAATCAGAGGCCAATGCTCGGCAGACTATTTCTACGGAAAGGATAGCCCCATCGACGCAGCCCTGCGTCAGTTCGAATCGAATGAAGGTGCGGTATTGCTCCGAATTGACGAATCGCATGCACTTCCGCAGCGCGACTCAGTAGAGAGCCATTCTCTCTACCAGATGGCTGCGCTCTTTTCGTCACGCACGCCCCGCGCAGCAGCGTCCACAGGGAACATGATGGACGCCGTTTTAAACGAAACGTTCCAAAAGCTACTCGCCGCAGGGAAACTACCTTCGCCTCCGCCGGGTGTGAATCCGGAAGCTGTCCGCGTGAGTGGGAAAAACTCCGCGAAAGCAAGTATGGCGACACAGCTCGCCTTCACTGAATTTATCCACCTTCTCGACTTAAGCCTGACGATTCTACAAGCACCGCCCGACACTGAGTTCATAACGAGCGACCATCCGGCTGTGCTAGTCAATCAAGCCTTGGCTGGAAAGTATGCACCGCCCCATTCCGCGACGGGATTTGCTTTGAGGGGACTGCAGATTGCTCTGCCGATCTCGCCGTCGACCTGCCTCTTTTTTTACGACGATGATGTTTACAGGATCGGCCCGAAGAACTCGAAAGCCGTTTCAATCTCTTCGAGCGATGTCGTCCTGTTGAACGCGCTGCAAGTCCTCAACGGCGGAGAACACATTTATTTTCACAGTGAAAAGACGGAATCTTCGGTCCGAAAACTGATCTTAAAATTCCTCTCACGCCGTCCAAACCTCCGATCAGTCGAAAAGATCAAAAAGGAGCAAGGGACATACATGATCTCTAGCAAGGAAGAAGTCCCCTTGCCGGGAAGGTGGTCGTTCTGCAAGGTCCGCCCTCGAAAAGGCGTGGTATTGAGACTGGCACCCCGCCAACCCGAGTTTTCGCGTAGAGTTCGCGAATGGGAGACCACCTGTTTGAAAGGTAATCTCCGCATCTCGCTCGAGCAATTTTTGTCAGATCCAGAGATCCGCTCTTTGCTCCGTCGCAACAATCGGCGCTAGAAATGGGCGTCGGCGAAAATCTGCGTCGCTTTTAGGACTCTTCTTTAGGAGTCAGCACTTCCGATACCTTCAAAAGTGCTTCCACCCTCTTAAATAGAGGAGTGGAGCGGGTGACGAGACTCGAACTCGCGACATCAACCTTGGCAAGGTTGCACTCTACCAACTGAGTTACACCCGCATCGCGGACCTCGGACGATAGCAAACCCGGCCCGGTCGTCAACGGTTTCTTTCACGTTCGCAATACACCGCGACGTGCTCGGTATCGGGGAGGATGAATTTCCGGATGGTGACCTCGACACGGGCGACCGCAAAGCCGCGCAGCACCGCGGCGGCCACCTCGTCGGCGAGCGTCTCGATGAGCCTGCGTGGGTGTGCGCCGGCGAGGGATTTGATGCATTCGGCGACCGCGAAATAGTCGACGGTTGCGCCGATATCGTCGGGCATTGAGGAAAAGTCGCGGAGCGGCTTCATGCGCACGTCGATGCGGAGATTCTGCGGCGCGGCGCGCTCCGCGTCGGGCACACCGATCCGCGATTCGACCTGCAAACCGCGAATTTCGATCCAGTCGCCGGTCATTGGCCTTCGATGACGGTCATTCCGCCGAGGAGTTTCTGGAGAACGGGAAGTCCGGTCACGAGAACATCGGGCCCTGCGGCGGCGAGCTTTTCGAGCGGATCGAATCCGGTGAGGACGGCAATGCTGGTCACTCCGCCGTGACGGGCGGTCTCGATGTCGTGGATCATGTCTCCGACGAATGCCGTTTCCGCCGGATCGAGATCGTGGGTGGCAAGGATTTCACGGATCTTCTCGCGCTTGTCCATGATGCCCACATAAGGATGCTCGAACGCATCGCGCACGCCGAGTCGGCCCGCCTGCTCGTCGAAGTGGGACGGCTTGATCGTGCTGAGCAGGAAAATCCGTCGACCGGAGCGGGTGCAGAAATCCAGGAATTCGCGGGCTCCCGGCAGGAGCGTGACCTCGTCGTGGAGCTTGGAGAAAAATTTTTCGTAGAGCGGCTCGAGGCCCTCGAGCGTGGCCTCCGGCAGCAGCTCGGCGTAAAACTCCGTGAACGGCAGGCGGAAATGCGTCCGAAACTGGTCAAGGGTGAGTTCGTCCCGGCCGTGTTCGCGGAAGATCGCGTTCGTCGCCTGGAGCACGGGGCGAAGGTCATCGGCGAGTGTGCCGGACCAGTCGAGAAGGAGGTTGCGGAGCAATGCGGATGAAGGGTTGAGGATTGAGCGGTGCGGTCGCCGTGCCGGCGATGCGCAGATTTCTGAGGCGTTCGCTCTCAACTATCAACACTCAACTCTCGCCGTCCGCGGGCGTCCTACAGCCGGATATCCCGAACGGCATTCCTTCCGAAGCGGGCCTGGAGTTTCCTTAGGATCTCGGGACGCCAGGTGCGGTCCAGCTCATAGCGGACGGACGGCTGCATCACCTCGACGTGGAGCACCCCCTTGACGAGACGAGCGGGTCGCGAGTGAGCGGCAAGGAATTCACCAACGATATCCTTCCATGCGGCAAGGATGTCCGCCTCATTGATCCGCTCCCGCAGACCAAGTCGGGACACCAGGGCGTGGATCGCGTCTGCAACAACCGTGACCGGGCGTTCCTCGCGCTTTTCCGGCAGGCCCCGCCATTCCTCGATGACGAAGCGTCGGAGCGATTTCATGCTCATGAAACCGCTCCTCTCCTCGCGGGGGGATTATTCCCCGTCGTCTCCGATCGCTTCGACCGGGCAGCCTTCCATGGCCTCGCGGCAGAGAGCCTCCTCCTCGGGAGTCTCCGGCTGCTTGAAGACGTAGGAATGGCCGCCGTCGTCGTTGCGGGTGAAATTCGCCGGTGCCGTTTCGCGGCACAGGTCGCAGTCGATGCACTGGTCATCGCAATAGAATTTACCTGCTACGTTCTCGGGATATTTGTTCGCTACGTCTGCCATTTATTCGTCCTTCAATCCGAGGCAAACTAGAAATCCCACGGGTGAATGCAATGGTTTTCTGATCAGGGGCGTGAGAAATTCCAGGCTCCATGGAGCCAATTTTGCCCTCCGAGGGACGTCATGTCCTGCATGTGTTCCACCGGATCGACCATTCCGCATGGGAGTTTTTGTCCCCGAAGGAGCGACTCGCAGCGAAGACACGGTTGGCGGAACTGGTGAAGGACGTGCGGGCCGAACCGGACACCCAGCTGCTTACCCTGAGCATGGTCGGTCCGAAGGCAGACATCGGATTCATGCTCGTGTGTCCGGATCTTCATGCAATCGACCGGATCGGAAAGCAGCTGGGCGTGTCGCTGGGTGCCGGAGTGCTGTCGCCGGAGTTTTCGTGGCTGTCGATGACGGAGCGCAGCGAATACACGGCGACCGGGGAGGAATTCGCCGCCGCGCTGACGGCGGAGGAGGACATCGTGCCTGGGACGCCGGAATTCGAGGCGCGAATGACGGCGTTCTGCGAACGCATGGAGAAATATGCAAAGGACCGGCTCAAGCCGACGCTGCCCGACTGGCCGGTGTTCGGGTTCTATCCGATGTCGAAGAAGCGAACCGGCCGGCAGAACTGGTATGCGCTCGACGCCGATGAGCGGAAGCGGCTGATGGCGGGGCATGCGCGGATCGGACGGACCTACGCAGGCCGCGTGGGGCAAATCATCACGGGCTCAACCGGGCTCGACGACGGCGAATGGGGCGTGACGCTTTTCGCCCACACGACTTCCGACATCAAGGCGATCGTCCACGAGATGCGCTTCGACGAGGTGAGCGCGCAATACGCGGAGTTCGGCGAGTTCTTCATCGGCATCCAGATGCCACTGGACGAGCTGTTCGCCCGCGCGGGTCTGTGAGAGAAACGACGCGCAAATGGTGGTTTCCCTAACGATCCCCTGTCCGGATTGCGAGGCCTCGTGCATCGACCGGGATCTGCGTTCCGGCGAAGCGCTGCGGTGCCGGCGGTGCGGAGCAATCGTGCGGCGGTATCGCCGTCCGCATTCGATCCAGCGGCTCTGGGCGCTCGCCACGGCAGGACTCGTGCTGCTCGCGCTGGCGAATCTCGAGCCGATCCTCACGTTCGATGTCGCGGGAAACACGCAAACCAACCGCGTGGTCACCGGCGTTTTCGGTCTCGTGCAGCAGGGATTCTGGCCGGTGGCGGGTCTCGTCTTCTTCGGTGCCATCGCCGGGCCCGGTCTGCATCTCGCGGCATGCTGGTATGTGGCGGGCGCGTGCTGTCTGCGCACCCCGCTGCCGGGATTGAGGGTCATCGCGCGCCTGATCGAACCCCTGGAATCCTGGAACCTCGTGCCGGTCTATGCCGTGGCGGTCATGGTCGCCGTCGTGAAGCTCGACCTGCTCGGCCGCGTGGAGTGGCAGCAGGGTGCCCTTTGGATTGTTCTGCTTTCCCTCTGCTCGCTTGTCGCCGCGCAGACGCACGACCGCGTCGTGATGAAGGAACGACTGGACGCCATTCTGCGATGAACGACGAATCCCTCCGCATTCAGCGTGTGACGGCGCTCATCGTGACGGGATTGGTGCTCTACGCGCCGGCGAATCTGCTGCCAGTCATGACGATGACCGTTACCGGCGACGTGCAGGCACTGACAATCCTCGGCGGTGTTCGTGAACTCTACAACTCCGGCCTGGCTCCGATCGCCGGGATCGTTTTCCTCGCGAGCATCGTCGTCCCGTTCGCGAAACTCGCGTCGATGAGCTGGCTCCTGCTGATGCACGGACAGCCGGTGCTGCAGCGCGAGCGAACAGCCGTGCTGCGCATGCTGCACCACATCGGCGTGTGGTCGATGGTGGATCTCTTTCTGCTCTCAATCCTCGTGGCTGTCGGCCAGCTCGGCATCCTCGCCAGCGTGCAGGCGGAGCCTGGCGCGCTGTTCTTCGCGGCGGTGCTGGTGGTGACGCTGGCCGCGACCGGGATTTACGAACCGCGGTTGATCTGGCAGAACGACGCCGCGGCCACTGCCCATGAGCGATTCAAACCGTCCCACTGAGCCGGATCACGGCGAGGTCGTGTCCGCATCGCGGCTGCGCATCTCGATCGCATGGATCTTCCCGTTGCTCGCGATCGGCGCCGCGCTCTGGCTGCTTTGGAAAAACTGGGAGTCAAATGGGCCGGAGGTCCGGATTCGGTTCGACTCCGCCCCGGGTCTGCAGGCCGGGAAGTCCGTGCTGACCTATCGCGGCGTCACGGCGGGAACAATCACGGACATCCATCTCGAGCCGGGGCTCGCCAAGGTGGTGGTGACCGTGCGGCTGAAAAAATTCGCCGCGGAACTCGCCAGCGAGGGAACCCTTTTCTGGGTCGACCAGCCCGAGATTTCGCTCGTGGAACTCACGGGGATCGAGTCCGTGGTTCAGGGAAATTCCCTTCGCGCGCGACTCGGCGGGGGGCCCAGAAAATTGGAGTTCGAAGGGCTGGCCAAGGCTCCACTCGAGCCGCTCGAGGCCCCCTCGCTCACCCTGAAACTGACCGCGCACCAGATGCCCAGCGTGGCGCGGGGAGCACCGGTTTATTTTCGCGGAATTCAGGTCGGGAAGGTCAATGAGATCGGCCTCGACGGAAATCGGGTGCCGTTTCTGCAGGTGGTCATTGACGAAAAATACAAGGGACTGGTCCACAGAAACGCCCGCTTCTGGCGGATGCCCGGGGCCTCGGTATCAGCCGGCGGCGGCGGACTGAAGGTCGATGTCGCAAGTCTTGCAGCCCTGCTCGAAGGCGGCGTGGTGTTCGACTACTTCGGAGAGGAAGGAGAACCGGCGATCGACGGAGACTCGTTCGAGCTTTTCACCACCGCGGAACTTGCGAAGGCGGTGTCGGAGCCTTTCACCATTGTCTTCGACGACGGCGAGGGATTTGTTGCCGGCGAGACTCCGCTGTGCCACCTCGGCCTGCCAATTGGTCTTGTCACCGCCGTGCGGCCCTCCGCGGAGAGGGGCAAGGTCGAAGTCTTCGCGCGACTCAACCCCGGCACGGAAGCCTTCCGGCGGGTGGATGCCACGTTCTCGGTGGTCCGTGCACGGGTGTCGCTGGAGGGGGTGTCGGGCTTGAGCACGATCCTGCGCGGCATCTACATCGCCTGCGAACCCGGGACCAAACCGGAGCTGGCCGATCGTTTTGCGGGACGCTCCCCCGGTTCCCTCCCCGATGCCGAACAACCGGGCGTCCTCTCGGTGTCGCTCACCGCCCCGGAGATCGCCGCACTCGACCGCGGCGCGCCGATCCTGCACCGCGGAGTGATCGCGGGCGCGGTGATCGAGAAAACGATCGACGCAGACGGGAACGCCGTGCTCCGCGTCGTCGTGTCCGCGGAATTCGCACCACTCGTGCGCCGGAACTCACGCTTCTGGCGGATCGACGGAGCCTCGCTGGAACTGGGACCGGGTGGCATCGACGTCGGCATCGAAGGGATCGAGACCCTCGTGCAGGGCGGCATCGCCTTCGACACATTCGGAGAGCAGCTGGACCCGGCTGAAAACGGCGCGACGTTTGCCCTCCTCCCCCGGGAGGCCGTGGCGCGCTGTGTCTCGGAGCCGATCCGGATTTCCGCCGAAGACGGCGGAGGGCTGACCCCGGGGGTCACCCAGCTTCGCTTCCGCGGCGTGCCGGTCGGCATCGTGGAATCGGTGACGCCGACCGAAAACCACGTCGAAATCACGGCCAGATTCGAGACCGGCAACGAGCGGTTCCAACGGGAGGGCGCGAGCTTTGCAATCGTCCGCCCACGCGTTTCCCTCGACGGAGTCTCGGGCCTCGAGACGCTGCTCACGGGTCCCTACATCGAATGCCTCCCCGGCTCAGGCTCCAGGGAGGTTCGCGATTTCGTCGCGGAACCGCCCGTGGAGGTCGAGGAGGAGGCCGCCGAAATTGCCGACGACGCCGCGGGTCGACTGGAGATTGTGCTGACTGCGGGAACGACCCGGGTGAGTCCCGACGCGCCGGTGTATTACCGCGGAGTCACGGTCGGGAAAGTCCTCGAGAAGCGCCTTTCCGGCAACGGAGAGGTCGACCTCGTAGTGGCGATTGACCGCGGGTATGCCCACCTCGTGCACGACGGCTCGAAGTTTTGGGAAATCGGCAGCATCAAGGCTTCCATCGGTTTTCTTTGGGTGAAGGTCGATGCGGCTCCGCTTCCGGCTCTCACTCTCGGCGGCATTACATTCGCAAATCCGGCGGAAATGGGCGCGCCTGCAAAGTCCGGCCAGCGGTTCACGCTTCACGCCGAGCCCCGCCGAGAATGGCTGCGATGGAATTCCGTTCCTCCGCCATCGAAGCGAAAATCGGACGGACGTTGATTTCTCCCGCGAATGCGGACGCCGATCACCCGCGGTCCGCGAGGACTCCCGTCGGGCGGCACCCCAACCCAGCGGAATTCGGAGGATGCAGCACGCCGCAACGGAATTCCCATCCCTCGCAGGGGTCGTCCGCCAGGAGCCAGGCTCCATCGAGATCGGCGTAGGCCGTCCGCTGCGCCACGGCGAGGCCCGCCGAGATCAGCAGGCTGCTCTCGAGCATGCAGCCCACCATTGTGCCACGGCCCAGTGCGGCTCCCCGAAGCACCATGCGACGTGCAGGGGTAATTCCGCCGCATTTCACGAGCTTGATGTTGAACCCGTCAAAATGCTCCGCGACCCGGTCAACGTCGTCCTCGGTCACGCAGCTTTCGTCAGCAAAAACCGGAATCACCCGTTCGCGCGGAAGATCGGTCTCGGCGCCCGGCGGCAGCGGTTGTTCAAGGAAGCACACACCAGCCGCGGCGAGTTGCGGCAAAAGCGTCTCCACATCGTGACGGGTCCACGCGCAGTTCGCATCCACGGCCAGTTCCGCGGGTGAACGCTCCCGGCAACGCCGCACGGCATCCATGCCGCAATTCGCATCGGCCTTCAGCTTGATGCGCGGGAAGTCCCGGACCTCGCCGAGCTTTTCATCGAACTCATCCCGGTCGGAAATTCCGATCGTGCAAAACGTCCGGACCGGCCGCGGTGGATCGTCCCAAAGCAGTTCGGAGACGGTTTTGCATCGGCGTCTGGCGAACCAGTCCCACAGGGCGACATCCACGGCGCATTGCGCGGCACGCGACGGAGCCAGCCAGCGCCAGCCATCCCGCCAGGCGGCTTCGATGTCCAGGGTTGAGGAAATCTCCAGACGGGAAACCCAATCCCTCGCAGCGAGCAACCGTTGCTCCACCTGCTCGCAGGTCTCCCCGTAGAAGGCATTGGGCGAGGCTTCCCCCCATCCGACCACGCCATCGGCCTCGATGCGGACGAAAACGTTGCGCACCACGCGCCGGCTCGCACGGCTAATCCGGAAGACATGTCTCGGATGCAACACCCGGGTGGTCCACCGCAGGTTCATGGCCGGCGATGGGAATCAGGTTTCATGGCACGCGATTTTCTGAAACCGTATCGCTCGAGCGCGCATGGCACACGAGGAATTCTTCGCAGCGATCGCCGGTCACTCGATCGAAGGACGCGAAATCATCGTCCTTGCGAACTTCGATCCCGCAGCGCCGCCTCCCTCCGGCATCACGCTTCTCATCGGCGGCCAGCACGGCGACGAACCGGCGACCGTTTCGCTCCTCGAGAGTTTCCACGATATCGCGGGGCCGGTCGCCATTCTTGCCCGCGCAAATCCGGATGGACTCGCAGCCGGCACGCGAACCAATGCCCGTGGAGTGGATCCCAACCGCAACTTCGATTTTCACTGGTCTCCCGACAGCATGGAACCGCCCGGGCCGCACCCGTGGTCCGAACCGGAGACCTGCGCGTTGCGCGACTGGATCCTCGCATTCCGTCCCGCGAAAATCGTGAGCCTTCACTGGGCGCTCGCCGAGATCGATGCCGACGGACCGCAATCCACCCCTCTCGCCAAAGCGATGTGGGCCGCGCTCACTCCGGAGCAGCAAACCATCTACCGCCTGCGGGTCTTTCCCGGCGACGAGGTCTCCGAAAAAACGGAGGTCGCCTGTCCCGGATCGCTCGGACAGTGGTGCGGATTTGGACTGCGCTACCCGGATGGATCCGCTCCCGCCATGGTAACGCTCGAACTCCCCTACGATCCCTCGGCACGTCGGCCGGACGAGCTTGCGGACGACCATCTGGAAACGGTCCGCCGCCTTTGGGCAACGGCGCCCGAACGCTATCTCCGCGACACCGCTCCGGCCGTCCACGCCATGCTTGCAGCCGCCTGCAGGCACGAAATCAGCAGCCGGGTGTGATCCCTCACGGCGACGCCGGCTTTTTCCGACCCGCGTTTACCACCAGTAGGGACCGAAGCCGTCCCAGTCCCACTCCTCGGTCGCCATCTCGTTGTTCATCGCCGCCATCTCGTTTTCCTCGGCGATCTGCTGCTTGATCGAGAGCTGCTGGAACCGGCGATACTCGGCCGGGCTGCCGACATAGAGCACGGACTGCTTCGGATCCGCGTAAACGTAACCGATTCGCGTGCCCTGCTGACGCGGCACGACCTTGTAAGGCGGCAGCGATTGCAAGCGGGCAACCTTCTCCGGCGTGTCCGCCAGACGCTCCTGGAAGCCTGCGGCAATCAGCGTTTGCTCGGTCGAGCCGGAATCCGCCTGTCGCAGCAGGGCGCAGGCATTCAATGCGAGAGCGGCGGCGGCAGCGAGAGCACAGGGGAGAAGGCGTGTGGGATTCATGGACTCCGAGGTTTCCGAAAGGTTGCGCCCGCTCGCACCCGGCACGCAATCAAAATTCCCGGACGGGCGGCGGTCCAAAAGTCGCGCGCACGACGAGCGCCGCCTTCAGCCGCCGATGATATTCCGCCCTCGGAATCTCGATGCCCCCAAACTGCGCGAGGTGCGGCGTGAGCCACTGCGTGTCGAGCAGGGTGTAACCACCGGCGCGCAGAATCTTCACCAACGCCACAAGCGCGACCTTCGACGCTCCCGGCACGCGCGAAAACATCGATTCGCCGCAGAATACGCCGCCAATGCTCACGCCATACAGGCCCCCGGCCAGAACGCCGTCGCGCCACGTCTCCACGGAATGCGCCGCGCCCAGTCGATGCAGCTCCACGTAGCTGCGCAGGATCACGTCGTCGATCCATGTCTCGCTCCGCTCCGCGCAGCCTTTGATCACGGCCTCGAAGACCGTGTCCGTCCGGATTTCCCACGCGGGGTCGCGCAACGTGCGCTTTGCCCCGTGAGGAATGCGAAACCCGTCATCCAGTGGCAAAATGCCCCGGCGCTGCGGACTGAACCACCGGATGTCGCCCGGCTCGACCGCCATCGGAAACACCCCCTGCCGGTAGGCCTCGAGCAGAATTTCGGGTGCGATCGATATTGCCATGCAGGCCCGATCTTTTATCCTGCCGCGGTGAAAATCGCCTTCATTCTTTGCAGCATCTGCGCGTTCGCGGTGCTTGCCGGTTGCGCCGTCTCGGAGACGACCACCGAGGAAGTCGGCCAGCAATTCCAACGCGGCATTCAGGGTGGCGGACGCATTGTCCCGAACGACCCGACAAGCGACTCCTTCGGCAACGAATACCGCTAAACCGCGACGCCCCTTAAAAATCCCATCTCCAATGTCCGACGCTCCAGCGACCGCGTCGAAGATCGTTATTCTCGACTTCGGCTCTCAATACACCCAGGTCATCGCCCGCCGCATTCGTGAATGCCGGGTGTATTCCGAGATCGTGCCGCACGACATCTCCGCCGCCGCGCTGAAAGCGCTCTCCCCGGAGGGCATCATTCTCTCCGGCGGGCCTGCCAGCGTCTATGCGAAGGGGGCGCCAAAGGTCGACCGAAAGATCTTTTCCCTCGGAGTTCCGGTGCTCGGCATCTGCTACGGAATGCAGCTCATCGCGCACAACCTCGGCGGCAAGGTCGAGAAGTCGTCGCATCGGGAATACGGCGCCGGCACCCTGACCACCGAAAAATCCTGCGCGCTTTTCACGAAACTGCCCAAGAAGCTCGAGGTCTGGAACAGCCACGGTGACCGGATCACCGCTCTGCCGAAGGGGTTCACACCGATGGGCGCGACGGAGAATTCGCCCCACGCGGTCATCGGCGATCCAAACCGACACATCTACGGCCTGCAATTTCACCCCGAGGTGGTTCACACCCCGCGCGGCAAGGAGATCCTTTCCAACTTCGTTCACCGCATCTGCGGGTGCGCGTCGGACTGGACGATGGGCTCGTTCATCGAGCGTGCCTGCGAGGCAATTCGCGAGCAGGTCGGCGAGGACCGCGTGATTCTCGGCCTGAGCGGCGGAGTGGATTCCTCGGTGGCCGCCGCGCTCCTGCACAGGGCGATCGGCGATCAGCTGACCTGCATTTTCGTGGACAACGGCCTGATCCGGAAAGGCGAGCGCGAATCCGTCGAAAAACTCTTCGCCGGCCATTTCCACATCAAACTCAAGGTCGTGGACGCGTCGAAGCGATTCCTCACGAAGCTCAAGGGCGTCACGGATCCCGAGAAGAAGCGGAAGATCATCGGCAACGAGTTCATCAAGGTCTTCGAAACCGCCGCGCGCGAGCTGAAGCAGTCGGTAAAGGGCGCCCACGGCTACAAGTTCCTCGCGCAGGGAACGCTCTACCCCGACGTCATTGAATCCGTCGCCATCGGCGGCAACCCCGCGGCGCTCATCAAGAGCCACCACAACGTGGGCGGTCTGCCCGAGCGGATGAAGTTCCAGCTCGTCGAGCCGCTTCGACAGCTCTTCAAGGACGAGGTCCGCGAAGTCGGCGTGGAGCTTGGCCTCCCGCGCGAACTCGTCGGCCGCCAGCCCTTCCCCGGCCCCGGACTCGCCGTGCGCGTGCTGGGCGAGATCACCGCGGAGAAGCTGCGCATCGTTCGCGACGCGGACGTGATCGTGATCGAGGAAATGAAGGCCGCCGACTGGTATTACAAGGTCTGGCAGTCATTTGCCGTCCTTCTGCCGGTGCGGTCCGTCGGCGTGATGGGCGACGAGCGCACCTACGACTACACGATCGCCCTGCGCATCGTGGAGAGCCAGGACGGCATGACGGCCAACTGGGTGCGCCTGCCCTACGAACTGCTCGCCCGCATCTCGAGCCGCATCATCAACGAGGTGAAAGGCGTCAACCGCGTCGTCTACGACGTCTCGAGCAAGCCGCCGGCCACGATCGAGTGGGAATAACGCCGCGACAGGCCGGAGCGCCCCGTCGGAAGTGAACGGGGAGGCACGAATCCTCGACATTCCGGCCGCGATGCCATGATTCTTGTGCCGTGAAACGCGCGATCTACCCGGGCAGCTTCGACCCGATCACCCGCGGCCACCTCGACGTGATCGAGCGCGCCCGGCTGATGTGCGACGAACTCCTGGTTGCCGTGGCCGTCAACCAGCCCAAGGGGCCGATCTTCAACGCCGAGGAGCGGGCGGACCTCATCCGACGCTCGCTGCCCCCCGGCCCTCCGGTGCGGGTCGAGATCTTCGACGGCCTGCTGGTGGACTACGCGAGGGCCCGGGAAACGTTTGTCGTGATTCGCGGACTGCGCGCGGTGTCGGACTTCGAGTTCGAATTCCAGATGGCATTGATGAACCGCCGCCTCGAGCCGCGGCTGGAAACCGTCTTTCTGACTCCGCAGGAGGAATTCACCTTTTTGAGTTCACGCATTGTGAAGGAGGTTGCGCGCCTCGGCGGCGACGTCTCGCCCTTCGTCCCGCCGCATGTGGCCGAGGCCCTGGCGAAAAAATTCGCCGCATCGTGAGCCCGTCATCCGATCCCAAACCGTGAACATTCATCTTCGCCAGATTCCGCAGGGCGGCACGATTCACCTCGAGGAGGATCTCGATCCCGCCTTTCTGGAGCTCGCCACCACCGATGCGCGGCCCAAAGGCGACGTCCATTGCTCCATCGATGCCGGGCTGTCCGGAGGCGGTCTTTTTGCGACCGGAGAGCTCTCCCTGCCTGTGGAAATGACCTGCGTGGCCTGCCTTCGCGCCTTTGAAACCGTGCTCTCCGTGCCCGGTTTTGCCACCCAGATCGAGCTGGATGGACGCGAATCCGTGGACTTGACCCCCGAGATCCGCGAGGATATTCTCCTCGTCTTGCCGTCGCATCCGCGATGTGATTCCGATGGCAGGACCAAATGTCCGGCCACTTTCCAAAGCGCGCCCGCCGAGCCCTTGACCGATGAGGCGGATCACTCCGCGTGGGATGCGCTGGACCAACTGAAACCGAAGAAATAATCCAACCGCTTTCCTGTCATGGGAGTCCCGAAACGTAAAACCTCGAAGATGCGCCTGCGCACGCGCAAGGCCGCAAATCGCTGGCATGCCCCGAAGCTCGCGAAGTGCACCCAGTGCGGCGCGGCAGTGCTCTCGCACATCGCCTGCCCCGAGTGTGGCTACTACAAGGGCCGTCAGGTCCTCACGATCGAAGCGCATTGACGCGACAGCTTGCGACTTGGGAGAAGTGACGCGTAGGATTCCCCTGCCAATCGCGCCGGTGGTCATGCCGTCACCCCTTCCTCATCGCCAGCCAGTAGTCGGATGAAAGTCGCCCTCGATGCCATGGGGGGCGATTTCGCTCCGAAAAACACCGTCGTCGGCGCCGCAATGGCGCTGAAGGATCTGCCGCATCTCGAGAAGCTCTTTCTCACCGGCGACAGAACCCGGCTCGAACGCGAACTGGCTGCGGCGAAATGCTCCGACCGGCGCATCGAGATCGTCCACTGCACGGAGGTCGTCGAAATGAGCGACCACGCCGTGGATGCGGTCCGCCGCAAGAAGGACTCCTCGGTCAATCGCGCCGTCGACCTTGTGAAAAAGGGCGAGGCCGATGCCGTTGTCAGCGCCGGCCACACCGGCGCAATGGTCGCCTCGACCACGATCAAGCTTCGCACGCTCAAGGGCGTTGAACGTCCCGGCATCGCGAGCTACCTGCCCACCGAGCACAACGTCTGCGTGCTCATCGACGCCGGCGCGAACGTCGACGCGCGCCCGATCCACATGCTCCAGTATGCGATCATGGGCACCGTCGTTTCGAAATACGTGCTCGGTGTGAAGAACCCCGTCGTCGGCCTCATGTCCATCGGCGGCGAGGACCAGAAAGGCAGCGAGTTCACCAAGGAGATCTTCAAGCTCCTCAAGGCCAGCAAGCTGAACTTCCGCGGCAACGTGGAGGGGCACGATCTTTTCGAGAATCCCGTGGACGTCGTCCTCTGCGACGGCTTCACCGGCAACGTCGTTCTCAAGACCTGCGAAGCCACGGCAAAGGCCGTCTTCAACTGGCTCAAGCGCGAACTCACCGCGAACCCGAAGCGCACCGTCGGCGCCATGCTGGCGCAGAACGCGTTCCGCGCCATTCGCGACAAAACCAATTACGAAACCTACGGTGGCAGTCCGCTGGTCGGCGTCGATGGCGTGGCCATCATCGCCCACGGTGCAAGCAGTGCGCTTGCCATCAAGAATGCGATTCGCGTCGCCTGCGAGTCCATCGAGCGGAAGATCAATCCGCGCATTGTCGAGGCCATCCAGCAGTTCAATGAAAAAGTCTCCGCGGACGCGGTCCAGCCAGCCTAATCGCACCGTCTCGATCGTCGGCACCGGCAGCTACGTGCCCGAGCGCGTTCTGACCAACGCCGAACTCGAGAAACTCGTCGAGACCAGCGACGAATGGATCGTCACCCGCACCGGCATCAAGGAGCGTCGGATCGCCGCCGAGGGGGAATTCACCAGCCACATGGCCGCGGAGGCCGCCCGCCGGGCGATGGAACAGGCCGGTGTCACGGCGGAGGAAATCGACCTCATCATCGTCGGCACCGTCACGCCGGACACAATGTTTCCCGCCACCGCCTGCCACGTTCAACGGCAGATTGGCGCGAAAAAGGCCGCGTGCTTTGATCTTTCCGCGGCCTGCTCAGGCTTTCTCTACGCGGTGGAAGTCGCCCAGCAGTTCATCGCGAATCACACCTACGAGACGGTCCTCGTCATTGGCGCCGACAAACTCAGCTCGATCGTCAACTGGACCGACCGGAACACGTGCGTGCTCTTCGGAGACGGCGCCGGGGCTGCGATCCTGCGCTACCGGGCCGGATCCCACGGGGTGATCACCACGTTCATGGCCAGCGACGGCAACCAGGCCGACATTCTCCACATGCCCGGCGGCGGCTGCGCGCTTCCGATTACCGCGGAGAACGTGGACAAACACCTCGCCACCCTGCACATGAACGGTCGCGAAACCTTCAAGCAGGCCGTCATTTCGATGGGCAGCGCCGCGACGAAAGCGCTGGACCAGGCGGGACTTACGGTGGACGACCTGACCTGCATCATCCCGCACCAGGCGAACATGCGGATCATCGAGGCTCTTGCCGACCGCCTGAAGATCCCGGTCAGCAAGTTTCACGTCAACCTCGACAAATACGGCAACACGTCCGCGGCGGCCGTTGCCATCGCCCTCGACGAGGCAAACCGCTCCGGTCGTTTCCAGGTCGGCGACTACATCCTTCTCGTGGTCTTCGGTGGGGGTCTCACCTACGCAAGCAGCGTGATTCAGTGGTGACGGATCTTTTCCGAACCGATCCACACAACCACCACAAGCTTCCCCCACCGGCGGCTTCACCCGCTTGAAAACGCGACTGCAGGCGCTACGCTTCAAACCCATGAAGACCCGCGTTGTTCTCACGGCCGTCGCCCTGCTCGCCGGAACGATCAGTTTCGCCGATGCCGGTGGCTGGAGGCGGGGCTGCGGGGGATTTTATGGCGGACCTCGCGTGTCCGTCGGAGTGGGCGTGGGATTCGGCGGCTGGGGCGGCGGATACTCCGGTCCGCGCTGGGGCTGGGGTCCGCCCGTCGCGGTGGCGGTTCCGGTTTACCGCCAGGTGATCGTGGAACGTCCGGTGCGTGTTGTCTCCGGGCCCGCTGCAACGCTCCTGCGCGCGCAGACTCAGCTGGCCCGTCTCGGATACTACACCGGTGCAATCGACGGCGCTTTTGGTCCGCTGACCAGCCGCGCCATTCGCGAATATCAAGCCGACTACGGTCTCCGTGTCACCGGCCGCCTCGATCGTGCCACGGTGGAAAGCCTCGGCGGATAGAAACGGCCCCGTCGCCCGTCGGGACTACGCCCGCCGAAGCGGTCTCCGGAAACCGGCAAGGACGCCGGCGCCCAGCGTCAAAGCCAGCAGCGCGATCGTCGAAGGCTCCGGAACAAGAGCAAACCCGGGGGAACCCACATCAATGCCGGGACCGGGAGGGACCTCCCCATTGGAAACCGCGCGAAACGCACCATACTCCCCGACGACAGCGGTTCCCAGATACTCCCCACTCATGTCCCATTGAAAGGAGTGTCCTTGGGTGGCGACGCCAAAGGAGACCGAGGTCACCAGATTATCGTTGGCATCAAAAATATAGATCGCGTCGCCGTTCGCTCCGAAGTTTCGAAAGTTCGAACCTCCCAATGTGAGCACGGTCACGCCCGTGATTCCCCAGGACGCGCTCCACTGGGCCTCCGAACCAATCGGTTCCTCGGAAATGATGATCGATTGACCGGCCGCGATGGAGGTCAATCCCCCAAAGAACGCGCTCCCGGGAATCATGCTGTCGTCGTCCCATGACCATCCCGTGATGTCGACCGCCACCGGGCCCGTATTCGTCAGTTCGAACCAGTCTCCGTTGTTCGAGCCGCTCCCATGAGCCGAGCTGCTCATGACCTCTGTGATCACCAGCGCCGCATGAGTCGGTCTGGAGAGGAGGACCGCTGCAACCAGAACGGTCAGACAGCCAGCGATGGAACGGAAAAAAAGCATCGGCGATCGGGGAATTTACGAACGAAGGAACCTCCCATGCGAACTCGAATTGTCAATCGCATCCATGCAGGGGATTTGCGACCGCGCACCGGATTCCGTCGAAACCGGATAATCAATCCAGTTCCTTGAACCGCAGGTCCTTGAACGAGACCTTGCTCTCCGGATCGTGGGCCTGCAGCGCAAAGGTGCCTGCACCGAGCAGGCGTCCGGCCATTCCAGGATTCGGTCCCTTCCAGTCGTCAGGCTCCCGGAATTCGATGGAGGTCGGTCGACCGTCTTCCGGAGTGATCTTCACCGTGATCGTCTTGTCCTGGACCTTGATCTCGTAGTCGAACCACTCGCCATCCTTGTGCGGGGCAAAATCCACGATATCGGCCACCGCGTAGAGGCTGCCGGTCTTCCGTCGGTCCGAGTGAGAGGCATTCACCTGGGCCTCGTAGCCCTCGGCAGGCCAGCCTTCGGGCTGAAACTTCGTATGAAAATAGATGCCGGAGTTTGCCTTCGGCTCGGTCTTCACCTTTGCGCGGAAGATGAAGTTCTTGATCTCGGGGTTGGCCCCCTCCTCGCCTTCCCAAAACAGATGCGCCCGCTCGCCATTCACCACGATCGCGCCTTCCTCGACCTTGAACGCGCCGGGATGCTCCTCGTTGGATTTCCAGCCGGTGAGGTCCTTGCCGTTGAACATGGAGACGAATCCCTCCTCGTCATCGGCGAGAAGCGGCGAGGCGGCGAGGGCGAATGCGAAAAGAAGATGGGGAACGCGCATCCGGGGATGTTTGCGGGCGACGAAACGATTGTCCAGCTCGTGGCGAAATGGGATTGCTTTTGCAGCGGCGCACATTCAAACCGGGCCTCCGATCATGAATCGGCAGCCCCTCCTTCTCATTCTGGCCATGCTCGCCACCCCTCTCTTCGCACAGACGCCGCTCGAGACCGCAGGCTCCAACGCGAAGGAAATCCAGACCTTCCTCGATCACGCCGAAAAAGCGCACGGCGATTTCGGAAAACGCGCGGCGGAGTTTCTTGTCACCAACATGCCGGAGGAGGACCTGCGCACGCTGAAGGCCGATTTCCTGATCGAGAACCTCGACCTCGCGGTGAAGGCGCGGGAGGAATTTCCGTGGGCAAAGGAGGTTCCCGAGGAGATTTTCTTCAACGACGTGCTGCCCTACGCGGTGTTCGACGAGCCGCGCGATCCCTGGCGCGCGGATTTCCTTGAGAAGTCCCGCAAAATCGTCGCCCGGGCGAAGACCGCCACCGAGGCCGCACAGGCGCTGAACCGCGAGTTCTTCAACCTCGTCAACGTCCACTACAACACCGGCCGCAAGCGCTCGTGCCAGAGCGCACTCGAGTCGATCCGCCAGGGCAAGGCGACCTGCACGGGACTGTCCATCATTCTTGTCGAAGCATGCCGGAGCGTCGGCGTTCCCGCGCGGGCGGCAGGCATCCAGAAGTGGCCCATGAAGGCCGGCAACCACACCTGGGCGGAAATCTGGGACGGCGAATGGTTCTTCACCGGCGCGGATGAATACGATCCCGCGGGACTGAACCGCGGGTGGTTCGTCGACGACGCGAAACAGGCCGTCGCCGACGTGCCGGCACATGCCATTCACGCGACCTCCTGGAAACGCGACGGCATTTTCTTCCCCCTCGCGTGGGAGCAATCCATTCCCGTTGCCGCGGTGAACGTCACCTCCCGCTACGCAAAGCCGCAGACATCCGCGGAGGGGGAGGTCGCCGACGTCAGCCTGCGCGTAAATGCAGCGGACTCGCCGGATGCCGACCGCCGCATCGAAGCCGATGTCGCGCTCGTCGACGCGAGCGGCCGCGAAGTCGCACGCGGTCGCACCAAAGCCGGGCGCGCGGACCGGAACGACATGCCGAAGTTTTCGGCGAAACCCGGTGCGAACTATCGATGGATCGTCACGCGCGGCGACGAGGTTCGTGAAGGCACGTTGCGCGTGGATGCGGCAGGCCCGGTGACCATTGATCTCGATTGGGACACGCTTGCACCGGCGACTCCCGCCATCCAGACCGTGCGCGACTGGCTGAACAAACTGCCCGACGAGCGCGGATCCGCCCCCGGAGGAGCCCTTTCGCGCGAGGAGGCGCAGGCCGTGAGACAGCTGCTCTGGGAGGACCGCAGGGCCCGTCTCATCGAGGAACGCGGCGACGATCTTCGATCGAAGAACATCCCGCACGGCGAATACTCACTGCGCATTCTCGAGAAGGAGTTCGGCGAGGAGCCGGAGGACGGTCACAGCCTCTGGATTTCGCTGCACGGCGGCGGCGGCACCACGAAGGAGGTCAACGACCGCCAGTGGTATAACCAGATCGAACTCTACAAGATCGACGAAGGCTACTACGTGGCGCCGCGTTCACCGACGAACACTTGGAACATGTGGCACCAGGATCACGTCGATCCGCTCATCGACCGTCTCATCGAAGACTACATCGCCATCCGCGGGGTAAACCCGAACCGCGTTTACCTGCTCGGCTACTCGGCCGGCGGCGACGGCCTCTACCACCTCGGACCGCGCCTCGCCGACCGCCTCGCCGCCGCGAGCAGGATGGCCGGCCACCCGAGCGATTCCTCGCCGCTGTCCCTGCGGAACCTCCCGTTCGCCATCCTGATGGGCGGAAAGGACGCCGCCTACAACCGCAACACCATTGCCGCCGAGTGGGGTAAAAAACTCGACGACCTCGAGGCCGCCGACCCGGGTGGATATCCGCACTTCGTCCGCATTTTCCCCGAAAAGGGACATGGCATGGACCAGGAGGATGCGATCGCCCTTCCGTGGATGGCGAAGCACACGCGCAATCCCTGGCCGAAAAAAGTCGTCTGGGAGCAGGGAAACGCTCCCGGCACCCGCTTCTACTGGCTCTCCCTCCCCGGCCAGTCGCCGAAGAAAGGCGACCTCATCACCGCGGAAGTTGATGGGCAGGACATCCGGATCGAAACGAAGTCCGTGAACGCGCTCACCCTGCGGCTCTCCGACGAATTGCTCGATCTCGACAGGCCGGTGACGGTCACCGTAAACGGGAAACGAATCTTCGAAGGCCAGGTAACACGAAACGCGGCGGCCATTGCGGAGTCCCTCGAAGAACGTGGCGATCGGGAATCCGCTGCGACCGCGCTCCTGCCGCTCTCGTGGTAACAGCCCGGCACGACACTCCCGTCGGAAACAACGGGAATCCGTCCGCCTAGAGGTCGAGCTCGATGCTCACCGGGCAGTGATCACTGCCCATCACCTCCGGGTGAATTTTCGCCGATTTCAACTTCGGCCGGAGGGACTGCGAGATCAGGAAATAGTCGATACGCCATCCGATGTTGCGGGCCCGCGCGCCGCCCATCGGGCTCCACCAGGAATAGTGGCCGTTGCCCTTCTCGAACTCCCGGAACGTGTCGACGAAGCCGGCCTCGACGAACGCCGTGAAGCCCGCGCGCTCCTCCGGCGTGAAGCCATGGTTCTTCTCGTTTCCCTTGGGCCGGGCGAGATCCAGCTCCGTATGCGCGACATTCAGATCGCCGCACCACACGACGGGTTTCGTCCGTTCCAGATTCTTCAGATACGCGAGCAAATCGCGATCCCATGTCTGCCGATACGGAAGCCGCGTGAGCTCGCGCTTCGAGTTCGGCACGTAGACGTTCACGAGGAAAAACTTTTCGTATTCCGCGGTGATCACGCGCCCCTCGCGATCGTGTTCCTCGATGCCGATCCCGTAGGTCACGGACAACGGCGCCGTCTTCGTGAAGATCGCCGTGCCGGAGTAACCCGGTTTTTCCGCGGAATTCCAGAACCGCTCGTAGGCCTGGGGCCACTCGACCTCCGCAACCTGCTCGGGGCGGGCCTTGGTCTCCTGCAGACACACGATGTCGGCGTTCTCACGCGCCAGCCACCCGAGGAAGTCGCGCTTCAACACGGCGCGGATGCCGTTGACGTTCCAGGAAATCAGACGCATGGGCTCAGACCGCGAATCGGAACTGCGCGAAGACCGCGTGGTGGTCGGAGCACAGTGTCGGCACAACCTCCACCGCCTCCACCTTCAGCCCGGAGTTGCAGAAAAAGTGGTCCATCACGTAGGGCATCCTCCGCCATGTCGGTTCGGCGTTTTGCGCGGTCCGGAACCCCGCCGCCTCGAACTGCCCGACCAGCCCCTCCTCGGGCGAGCAGTTGAAATCACCGGCCAGCAGCACGGCGCCTTCGGCACTGGAGACCGCACGTTCGACGAGATCACGCTGCTCGCGATGCGCGTCGCTGGAACCATTGATCATGAAAAACGCCTGAAGGTGCGTGTTGAAGAGCTGGATCGGGCGGCCTGCAATGCGTGCCTTCGCGGAGATGAGCTGCCGGTGCGACGGCTTGACCATGCGTCCCTCGAACTCAAATTCAAACGGCGCCGGCGGCAGATCGTGTGCAACGAAATCAACAAGGGGTGACTTTGCAAAGATCGCCAGCGCGATGCCAAACGGCAGCTCGTCGGGATTCACCTTCGGATACGCAAACACGGAGTGGTAGCCGGTCAGCGCCTCCTTGATTCGCATGAAATTCGGGGGGGGCCACTCCTGCATCCCCCCCGGCTGCGCGCGCTCGACCTCCTGCAGGAAGATGACATCCGCATCGAAGCCCGAGACGAATTCGATCGTGTCGTCCACGGAGATCGGCGCGTTGTCTGGATCCACCGGGTCCCACGATTGGCCGAATTGCATGTTGAAGGTGATGGCGGTGAATTTCACGCTCGTCAAATCTCGCACCCCGCGCCGTCTTGCCAACGCGGAAGTGGGGCCTGTATAAACGCCGCTCTCAACGTTTGCAACATGCACAAGCTCGTCCTACTCCGCCACGGTGAAAGCACCTGGAACAAAGAAAACCGCTTCACCGGCTGGCACGATGTCGACCTCACCGAGGAAGGCCGCCGGCAGGCGAAAGCCGCCGGTGAACTGCTCGCGGCGGAGGGATTCAAATTTGACCTCGCCTACGTTTCCGTCCTCAAGCGCGCACTGCGCACCCTCTGGATCGCGCTCGACGAGATGGATCAGCTCTGGATCCCGATCGAGAAAAGCTGGCGTCTCAACGAACGTCACTACGGCGCGCTGCAAGGCCTGAACAAGGCGGAGACCGCCGCGAAGTTCGGCGACGAGCAGGTGAAGATCTGGCGCCGCAGCTACGACGTGCCGCCGCCGGCGCTCGAGGAAAGCGACGAGCGCTTCCCGGGGCACGATCCGCGCTACGCGAATGTCCCGAAGTCGGAACTCCCGCTCACCGAGTGCCTGAAGGATACGGTCGCCCGCTTCCTCCCGCTGTGGCAGGAAACGATCGCTCCCCAGGTGAAGGCTGGAAAGAACATCATCATCGCCGCCCATGGCAACAGCCTGCGCGCACTGGTGAAGTATCTCGACAACATGAGCGAGGCCGAGATTCTCGAGTTGAACATCCCGACGGGAATCCCGCTCGTCTACGAGCTCGACGCCGACCTCAAGCCGATCAAGCACTACTACCTCGGCGATCCCGAGGCGGTTGCCGCCGCCGCAGCGGCTGTCGCGGCCCAGGGCAAGGCAAAGTAAGCGTCCGGCGACCGCTGGATTTTCCCCTCGCACCGGGAGCGGGCTCTGTCATCGTTTTCCCCGTGATTCGACGACAGGCGCTCCCGGTTCTCGTGGCGATCCTCGGGGCATTTCCCGCATTCGCCGACGACAAACTCCGCGCCACGCTCGAAGGCACGGCGGAGGTCTCCGGCATCGACGAATCCGGCACATTCGTGGTGCCATCCGTTCCCAGCCACGCCTTGCGCAAGGTGCACGGCAAGGTGGAGGTGCTCGCGAAATACGGGGACGTCCGTCGCGTCGAGACCTACACGGAATGGGCTGCGCCCAATGAGGTGCGGCTCAAGGTGTGGGAAAAGATTTTTGTCTCCGGCGGCGTCTTTGTCGGATGGATCGAGAGCAACATCGAGACACCCGGCGACCGCCGTTCGTCCCGGACCGTCATCGAAGGGGACATCGTTCACGAGATCGGACCCTCCGGTCACGGGTTCATCGAATGGACCGTCGCCGGCGAGCGCAATCGTCTGGAAACCGGGAAGGGCGAACCCGACGAGGACGTGGACCTGCCAACGATCGACATCCTCGAGGAGGGCCGGTTCGACGCGGTGTTCAAGCGCCGGATTGAAATCAAGTCCCGCAAGCGCGTGAAGCTCCTTTCTTCGGGTTACGAACGCGTGTTGATCCAGGACGCAAACGGCGTTTACCGGACGGAGGTTTACCTCGATCAGGATTTCGAACTCTCCGGCAGGAGCTCCGGAAGCCTCGACTACGATCCGGACGACGTCCCCGGTGATCCGACACCGACGCCATCGCCAACTCCCGGACCATCCCCGACAGCAACCCCGTTGCCGACTCCCAGGCCGCTCTTTTGAACGGCACTCAATCGGAGTCGACCTGCGAAGCGGGACGCTCGTTCGGCATTCGCGCCGTTGGGAATTCGGGGTCGAACGTCACCTCTCGACCGCCAAGGGCCGTCCTCAGCCTCTCCTCGGCACTTGCCCGCGCCTTCTCGAGAATGTCATCGCGTTCCGCGGCCTTGATCGCCCGCCAGCGCAGGGCGCCGATCGCCGACTCGCGATCCGCCGCGGTGAGTTTGTTCCAGAGGCCATTCTCGTCCCGCTCGATGGAAATTTCCCGGAGATCGGCGGAGAGGATTTTCGCGGGCGGCAACGCCACCCGCACCCGGCCGGAGTCCCGCTCGACCTCCACCACAAAGGGCTCCGAAAGATCAAAGCCGGCGTTCACCGAGAAATCCCCGGCAACCTCGAACGTCTTCGTGCTGTGCAGCCACGAGTGTTCCATCCGGTGCCGGGCCGTGACCTTTTGCCGCCACGTGGAGACCTCAAGCACCTCGCCGTCCTGCTCGACGAACGTGGTGCCATCGACCACGACCGTGGGCCGAACCTGAAACACCCCCGCGATATCCTCCGCGACCCCCACCGCCGTCTCCCGGGCATGAGCCGTCACGCGATTCATCACCTCCCCCGGAATGTCCACGAGAACGTGCCGGACGGTGAGAAGGCCAAGCAGCACCAACACAACGAGGCACGCAGTGAGCGTCACCACGAATCTCGATGCGCCGGCCGCGCGGAAATACTGCACCCTCTTCACACCGCGCACAGTAATCGCCCAACGCCGCACCGGCCACCACTTCGAATGCCGCTGGTCCGTTCCTTTGAAAGGTGACCGAGGCATTGGCCCTCCCATGCGGGAAAATGGCTTTGCTGCTGATTTCGCGGACCGCTAGGGTGCGCGCTGCATGAAAGTCGCCGTCACCGGGGGAGCCGGATTCATTGGGTCGCACGTCGTTCGCCGCCTGCTCGCGGACGGACATTCCGTCGCAGTCATCGACAACTTCAACGATTTCTATGACCCCGCAGTGAAACGGGCGAACGTCGCGAGCTTCGATGGCGCGGCGGAGATCATCGAGGCGGACATCTGCGATGCGGATCGGATGAACACCGTGCTCGCGGAAGGGAAATTCGACACCGTCGTTCATCTCGCCGCGCGTGCGGGCGTGCGGCCGTCGATCGAGAATCCACGCAGCTACATCGAGACGAACATCACCGGCACCTACAATCTGCTCGAAGCCGCACGCGCCGCCGGAACGAACCATTTCGTCTTCGCGTCGAGTTCGTCGGTCTACGGCCTCTCAAAGGTGGTGCCGTTCCGCGAAGACCTGCCGCTTCCTCAAACGCTGAGCCCATATGCCGCGACCAAACTCGCCGGCGAGCACCTGTGCGGAAATTTCTCGAACCTCCACGGCATGCGCGTCGTGTGCCTGCGGTTTTTCACGGTCTACGGTCCCGGACAGCGGCCCGATCTCGCGATTCACAAGTTCACCGACATGATCGAGCGCGGCGAACCGATCCCGAAATTCGGCAACGGCGAGACACGCCGGGATTACACCTACATCGACGACATCGTGCAGGGCGTGCTCGGCGCGATCGCCTACCGCGGCGAGTTTTTCGACATCTTCAACCTTGGCGAGAACCAGACGACGACGCTCAACGAACTCATCGCCGCCCTCGAGGCCTCGCTTGGCAAAAAGGCAATCATCAAGCAGCTGCCCGAGCAAAAGGGCGACATGCCGCTCACATCCGCGGATATTTCCAAGGCGCGCCGCCTGCTCGGCTACGATCCCCACACGAAGATCGCCGACGGGCTGCCCAGGTTCGTCGAGTGGTATCGCTCGATGAAAAGGGGATCCTGAGCAGCAGCGCTGGAGAAGGACTCGCAGCTTCCTCCGCCCCATGGAATCGATGACCTCCCGCGCCGTCCCTCTGCTCCAGGATCTGATCCGGATTCCGAGCGTGAATCCCGACGGCGATGGCGAGGATCCATCGCATGTCGGCGAGCGGCGGATGGCGGAGTTTCTTGCGGATCACCTGCGGGATCTTGGCGCCGGAGTGCGTCTCGACGAAGTGCGCGATGGCCGGCCCAACGTCGTCGCCAGGTTTGCGTCGCCGGGCAAACCACGTCTCCTCCTTGCTCCGCACACGGACACCGTGGGCGTGGCGGGGATGGCGATCGATCCGTTCTCGGGTGAAATCCGCGATGGGCGTATCCTGGGCCGCGGTGCAAGTGACACCAAGGGCTCGATCGCCGCGATGCTCGAGGCGCTGCGCCGTTGCCGCGACGTGCTGCCGGAGCTTTCGCACGAGGTCTGGTTTGCCGGACTCATGGGCGAGGAGGCCGGACTGCACGGCTCTCAAGATCTTGCGCAGCGCGAGAAGTTCGATTTCGTGATCGTCGGCGAGCCAACGGGGCTGGATGTCGTCCACCTCACAAAGGGCTCGATGTGGCTGACGCTGCGCATCGCCGGCGAAGCCGCCCATGCCTCGACGCCGGAACGCGGAGTCAACGCCCTCTACAAGGCCGCGGATCTTCTGCGGTGCATCCGCGACGACATCGCACCGTCCCTCGCGCAACTCTCGCATCCCGTGCTCGGGTCTCCGACCATCAGCGCGGGAACCTGCCGCGGCGGATCAAAGACGAATGTCGTTCCCGACGCATGCGAGATCACCGTGGATGCACGGACGCTGCCGGGCCAGGACATCTCCCCTCTTCTCGAAACCTTGCGCGCAACCTGTCCCGACGTGGAGATTTCCATTTGGGAGGCGAAGCCGATGCACACCGATCCCGGTCATCCGCTCGTTTCCGCACTGGAACGCTGCGGATCGCGTTGCGTGGGCGCGCCGTGGTTTTGCGACGCCGCGATCTTTGCGCAGGCCGGCATGCCCGCGGTCGCCGTGGGGCCCGGCTCGATTGCACAGGCTCACACAAAGGACGAGTTCATCTCCATCGCGGACCTGGAAGCCGGCGCGGATTTCTTCGAGCGATTCCTGCGCAACCTCACCCCGCAGGCCTGATCCCCACTCCACGCAGGAGCGCGAAAACCGTCAGAGCAACGGCCCCTTTGCGTCGGGACCGGTCTCGAATTCCTTCGGCACGGTCGTGAGCGGATCCGGATTCTTCCGGTCCCACCAGATGCGGGCGATTCGCGTCCAGTAGGTGCCCTGATATGGGAAGAGGCTGCCGTCCTTCCGCTTCTTGCGGAGGATCTGCCGCATCGCAAACGGCGACTTCGCACCTTCGAAGCCCGCAACATCAGGCGCGAAGATCATGAAGTTCCCCGGCCACTTCCAATCAAACCCGACAAACCCATACCGGCCGAAGGTCTCGGACCCCGGCGTCTCATCGCGGAAGGTCAGGTAATACGCCTGGTCGACCCGGGAGATCCAGCCGATGAACGTGAGCGTCTGGACCGGCTTCTTCGAATAGTCGCGGTAATAGATGAGGTAGCGACTCTCGCTGTGTGGAAGGATCGCGACGCGCTGGATCTTGTCTTCCTCCTCACCATCTCCGTCGCGCTTGCGCACGCGTTCCTTGAACTCGAACACGCCGAGGAATCGCGTGTCGATGTTCGTCGAGGGATGACTTGTGAGCGGCTGATCGTAAAGGCAGCCGGACAGGCCGGCCAGCAACAGGAGCGCGAGGAGATTGCGAAGCTTCGTCATGGTTCAGAGCGCCCGGCCGCGACCGTCGCGAGGCGCACCACAGTGCTCAAATCCGCGTGCCCGGGGCAATCACAGAGTTCTTGGGAATCACCACGATGCCATCGCGCACGTAGTAGCCGTTGCCATCGAAGTCGGCGCTCTTGCCCTCCGGAGTGATGACGACCCCGTCGCCGATGCGCGCGTTCTTGTCGATGATCGCGTGATCGATCCGGCAATCTTTGCCGATCCCGATTGGCGGCGCGCCCACGGGAGCATCGCGCACATCATCGTCGTAATAGTCCGCGCCCATGAGGATCGTGTTCTGCAGGATGGAGCCCGACCGCACGATGCTGCGAATGCCGATCATGCAGCGGTCGAGCTTCGCGTCGAGGATGTGGCTGCCATCGGAGATGATCGAGCGATCGACGGTGCTGTTGCGCACGATGCTCGCGGGCAGGAACCGCGGTTGCGTGTAGGTCGGCCTGCCGGCGACATAGAAATGGTAGGACGGATCCGGATCGGCGAGGTGAAGGTTCGCGTCGAAGAACGCGCGAATCGTCCCGATGTCCTCCCAGTATCCCTGAAAAATGTAGGCGTCCACCTTCAGTCGCTCGATCGCCGCGGGGATGATGTTCTTGCCGAAATCGACCATGTCGTTGTCGAGGCAATCGATCAGCACGTCGCGATTGAACACGTAGATGCCCATGGAGGCCTGGTAGAGCTCCTCGTCGCGCGGGTGCCCGATCGTCTCGAGCAGATGCGGCGGGATCTTGAGCGTCTCGATCACCGCCGGATCCTTCGGCTTTTCGACGAAACGAATGATCCGCCGGTCCTCGTCGGTGTGCATGATGCCGAACCCCGGCACCGCGTCGCGATTCACCGGAATCGTCGCGATCGTGATGTCCGCGCCGCGGTCCACATGCTGGCGCAGGATGTCACGGTAATCCATGCGGTAGAGCTGATCGCCGCTGAGAATAATGAAATATTCCCACGGCCGCTGGAGAAAATACCGCATGTTCTGCCGCACCGCGTCCGCCGTGCCCTGATACCAGCGCGAGCCCTCCGGCGTCTGTTGCGCGGCGAGCACTTCGACGAAGCTGCTTTGCGAAAAACTGTCGAACTTGTAGGTCGCGCTGATGTGGCTGTGCAGCGACGTGCTGTTGAACTGCGTGAGCACATACATCCCGCGAAGGCCGGAGTTCAGGCAGTTGCTGATCGGGATGTCCACGAGGCGGTATTTGCCGCCAAGCGGCACCGCAGGCTTCGCGCGTTCCTTGGTAAGCGGGAAGAGCCGCGTTCCCGCGCCTCCTCCCATGATAATCGACAATGTCCGGCTGGCAATGGGCGTAAGAGGCATGGAACTCATCCGATCGCTACTGGTGGGGAAAACGGCCTCATCCTGCCGAAACCCGCGCGCGTTGTCACTGCGGTTCCGAAAAATCGCGCTCCGGGCGACGCATTTTTCCAAAAGTATGCTCGCCGCCCGCGTCGCGACGGAGAACGCCCCGTCTCAGCCACGTTGCCGTTCCCTGCCACGGACAAATATTCAATCAGGTGGCAGGCTATTCGCTACCGCTATACGCTGGCGTATCTCTTTGACCACAAACGATTTGCAAGGGTGAAGTCCGCTTGACCCTCATTCAGGGAACTGATACGTCGCGGCTCGATCATGAAGTTCCGCACCCTCGCGTCGTTTTCCCCCAGTCGTCTTTTGATGCCGGTCGCCCTGCTCGGTTTGTGCGTTGCCTCTGTGAAGGCAGAGCTCATTGGCGACTACCAGCTCAAGGGCAATTTCAGCAACTCGGTCCCGGGCTTGAACGCGCTTGCCACACATAGCGTCGGATCCGGATCCTCGTGGTCGTTCACGTCGGAAGGCTGGAGCTTCCAAAATGTCGCCGGCTTGGGGCAAACGGGACTGAGCCTCGAGATTCCCGCGCCCCTCTCCACCTATTCCGTCGGAATGGTGCTGCAGCTCTCCCACGTCACCGACTACTCGAAGCTGCTCGATTTCAGCGGCCTCACCAGCGACATCGGCCTCTACGTCTACAGCAATGCGCTCAGCCTTTATTTCGGCGGGTCCTCGACCGGAGGCGACGTCGAGCCCAATACCTCGTTCTCCTTCGTCATGACGCGGGCGGCGGATCAAACCGTCTCCATCTACTTCAACGGTAATTCCACCCCGGTGATTACCGTCGCCGATCCGTCGTCGACCTTCCTCCTTCAGAACTCCCTCTACCTCCTCCTCGATGACAGCGGCGGATCGGAATTCTCCCGCTGGGGCACTCTCTCCCACGTCCGCATCTGGGACACCGCGCTTTCCCCGTCGGAAATCCCGAACGCGTTCCCCGCAGTCCCGGAGCCAGGCACGTATGGGCTTGCAATCGGCGTCGGCCTGGCCTGCCTCGCTTGGAGCCGCCGCCGGAAGGCGCTTCGCGCCTGATCCTCACACCTGCGTGACTCCTCCGTCCACCACGAGGTCGATGCCGGTCACGTAGCTGCTGTCGTCGGAGGCGAGGAACACCGCCGCATTGGCGATCTCCTCGGGCGTGCCGACCCGTCCCAACGGAATCTGCGGCAACACTGCGGCGACAATCCCGTCGTCGATCCCGAGCTTGTCGTAGGCCGGCGTGGGAATGAATCCCGGGCTCAGCGAGTTCACGCGAATTCGTCGATCCTTGAGATCGGTCGTCCACGTCCGCGCGAAGGATCGCACCGCCGCCTTCGAGGCCGCATACACGCTGAAGTTTGCCGGTCCCGTGGATCCCGCGATCGACGCGTTGAGAATGATCGAACCGCCGTCGGGAATCAGCGGCAGCGCCTTTTGAACCGTGAAGACAAGCCCCTTCACATTGCTGCCAAACGTCCGGTCGAAATGCTCCTCGGTAATCTGCCCCAGCGGCACGAACTCCCCGCCGCCGGCATTGGCAAACAACACATCCACGCGCCCCTTTTCCTCCCGGACCCGGTCGTAGAGCCGGTCGAGATCCGCAAGGTTCGCGACGTCGCTTTGCACGCCGGTCACGGCTTCGCCGATCGACTCCACCGCGGCATTCAGTTCCTTTTCCCGCCGTCCGGTGATGAACACATACGCGCCCTCCTCGACGAACCGCTTCGCCGTCGCGAGACCGATCCCGCTGCTGCCACCCGTCACCACCGCCACCTTGCCTTCGAGTTTCTTTCCCATGTCTGACAGCTCGCCCATCTTCGCCGGGGGTCAACGCCGGATGCCCTGACACAAATGCGTCAGGGGGATCACTCCAGCGCTTCGCCTACCTTCGCCTCTGGACGGAAAGAGAACTCGCAAACCGGAAGACCTCCGTCTCCTCGATCACCTCGTCGTAGATGCTTCGCGTCTCCCTGCGCGTGATGCGGTTGCGCTTCAACCGGATCTTTCCCTCGACGGAATACCCGCCGCTTGGCGAGCTGGCTGAATAGGTAATCATCCGCTCCTTCACCCGCGCCCGACCGGTGAGGGTCACCACACCCGTTCCGCATCCGCAGGTCGACAGGAACGTCGTCTGCATCGTCAGCTTCCTGCCCTTCCTCACCCGCAGCACGTCCCAGGACGACACCGAAAAGCCGTCACTGGAGGCGGCCATCATCGACGATCGAACGGTTCCCTTCCCTCCCGTGCGGAAGTCGTTGATCGTTTGCTGGACCGTCCCAAACATCGGCGGAAACAGGTCCGGACTCGACTCGCTGGTCAGCGAGATCCGTCCGAAGGAATTTCCCCGCAATTCCGCCCGCGCCCCAGCACAGGTGAAGCAGCCCAACAACACACCGAAAACGAGCGTTCTCATTTAGGAAGCAAATGGAAAATGCCGCTTCGTGGCAACCATATGCCGCGAAACTTTGGTGTTTCTGAACTCACGGGACACCGTCTCAGCGACGGCTGCTTCATGAGGAGCGCTATTTCGCAGCGAGGCGGGCGTGATCGACGGCGTTGCCGAGCGCGTCGAGCATCGCGCGCAACGCGGCCGAGGTCCTTCCACGCTGCCACACGACGAGGAAATCCCATTTCGCCGTCTCGTCCGCGAGTTCCACGCACACGATGCCCGGCGAGGGATGCCGCGGAAAATAGCCGGGCAGGATCGCCACCACGCCCTCGCTGTTGATCATGGAAAATCCCTCCGCGAGCGAATCCGGCGAGGGCACGAAGCGCGGACGGAATCCCGCGCGCCGGCAGAGCTGCGTCACCCATCGGTCGCGGCCCGGCACGTCATGCTCCGGCGCGCTGAGAAATCCTTCGCCGCGCAGTTCCTTCAATCGAATCCTCCGCTTCCCCGCGAGCGGATGATCATCCGGCAGCGCCGCGACGACACGCAGCGTCGCGAGCTTGCGCGTGTAGAATTCCGACGCCGCAAAGCCGCCCTCCTGTCCCGTGATCGCGAGGTCGAGCTCTCCCTTGCGCAGTCCGTCGATCTGCTCGCCGGGCGTGAGGTCGAGCAGCTTCACCTTCACGCCGGGGTGCGACTTGCGCAGCGAGGCCAGCGCGGGATCGAGCAGGATTTGCCCAACGGAGCCGAGATAGCCGACGCGAATGAGATCGCGTTGTCCCCGCGCCAGACGCCGCGCCTCGGCAAGCGCCGCGTCGAAATCCGCCAGCACCCGCGGCAGCGAGGAAGCCAGCGCGTGGCCGACATCCGTCGGTCGCACGCCGCTCGTCGTGCGCTCCAGCAGCGGGCCGCCGATTTCGTGCTCCAGCGCCTGCACCTGACGGGAGAGCGCGGACTGCGACATGCGAAGTCGCGACGCCGCGCGGTTCAGGCTCCCCTCCTCCAGCGCGACCAGAAAGACCCGAAGCTGCGAGAGCATTCCCGGATGCTATGCACGAAACGCATAACGGCAATCGCAAACCGGCATTAGCCGCGCCGCGCCAAAGGCCTAGGCTTTCTCCCAACAAAACGTGAACCAATGAAAGTTCTCACCACACTTCTCAAAACGGATTCCTCCATCACCATGGCGCTCCTTCGCGTCACGCTCGGCGCCGTGTTCTTCCCGCACGGCGCGCAGAAGGCACTGGGCTGGTTCGGCGGCCATGGCTTCTCCGGCACCATGGGCTTCTTCACGAGCCAGATGGGCATTCCCGCCCTGTTTGCCTTCCTCGCCATCGCCGCGGAGTTCGCCGGCGCCATCGCGCTGATCCTCGGCGCTGGCACCCGCATCGCCGCGCTCGGCATCGCCTCCGTGATGGGCGTCGCCATCGCGACCGTCCACGGCCAGTTCGGCTTCTTCATGAACTGGACCGGCACGCAACAGGGCGAAGGCTTCGAGTATCACCTGCTCGCCCTTGCCATGGCGGTCACACTCGTACTGCGCGGCGCCGGCGCGCTGTCCGTCGACGAAGTGCTCGCCCGCAAACTCGAGCCCGTGACGGAGCCGAAATCCGGCGCTCTCGCCCCGGTGCTCCGCAACAGCTGAGGCTTCGTCGAAAACGAAGCGCTCCCCCGACAG
>CALGTD010000131.1 GCA_937901895.1 uncultured Spartobacteria bacterium
GAGCGGCGACCGCGGCCAGGCATAGCTGCCGGAGAAGAAGCGGAAGCTGAGATTATTCCGGGAGAACGGGAGTTGAAGCGGGACGCGGGGGGCGTCGAGGTCGAGCAGTTCGCCGTTGGTGCGTCCATCCACCACGGATACAAGGATCGGCTGGCGTCTTGGCGGCGCAGACGTGATGGGCCGTCGTTCGACGTGATAGAGCGAACGTCCGGCGGAGAACCAAACGTCGTTGTCGGGCAGGAGGTGGACCACGGGAAACTGCGCGTTGATGAGGTCGAACGTGGAGCTGTCGATTTCGTAGTCGTCGCCTCGTGGCGTGAAGGTTACCACGCCCCGATTGTGGGTGGCCCATAGCGTGCCGGATTCGTCCTTTTGGACGCGGATGATCCAGTAAGGCGATCGATCAAGCAGCTCGCGGAGCGATGGAGACTCGAAGAACGTCTCCGTGCTGTCGTCGAAAAAGATGCGCGAGCCGGGCGGGCCGGAGAGGACGATGGTGTCGTCGACGATACCGACATTGACCCAGCGCGGTTCCGCCCAGGGGAACTCTTCAAAGATGCGCATCTTGAGGGCGTCGTTCTCGAGGGAGAGACGCGCGATGCGATTTGCCCCCAGCTCGATCCAAACGGAACGGTTCGCCGCGTGGACGACGGTGGGAAACCCGACACCGGGAATGCGCGGAGCGCATTCGGACCACCGATCATCGGCCCAGCGCAGGACCGCGATTTCTTTTTCCCCGATGGCGAAGCAGAGGTCGTCGCCGACCATGGCGAGGCTGGCGACATCAGTGGTCTGCGCGACTCGCGTGTAAGTGCTGTCAGCGGCCATGGAGAACACGCCGTTCACATTGCCGACGAGCATGTGAGGACCTTTGGCGGCGAGCGCCCATGCGCCGGAGGCGAGGCGATGTTTCACCGGCGCGAAGTGAGCGGGCGTGTCAGGCGTCTCTGGCACGGCTTCAAACAACTCTCCGGCCGAGGCGATATAGAGACGTTCTTCACAACGGAGAACGGTGGGCCAGGAAAGCGAAAGCCCGAGCCGCTGGCCGAACGCGGTCACCGCGCTGTGATAGAGCACCTTTTCGATGGAGTCCTCGGTGGCGACCCAGAGCACGCCGGGCTCACGTGTCTCGATGTCTGTGATCCGCTGGTATTGGGGGGTCGTGAGCGCCGTGCGCAACTCACCCTCGGGCGTGAAAATGAATAGACCTTTGCCGTTGATGGCGACGGCGACTCCGCCGTCGAGGAGGTGCGCGAGACCAAGCACGCGACCGGTGAAGCGATGTCGTTTTTGCACGGGCCAGGGCGTGGCGCGCTGACCATCGAACGTGAAGAGATCGCCGTTGCGCGCGGCGATCAGCACGTGCGTATCATCGAGCGCCGTGGCGTGATCGACGGCGACGCCGCCGAACGACGTGCCCTCGATGGGACGAAGCGCATTGTTTGCGCGATCGATGTAGTGAATCGGTTTTCCGTGGGCCGATACGTAGACTTCCTGGTCGCCGATTGCGAAGAGGGTGGTGACGCCGGAGAGACTGAAGTATTGGTTTTTCTTCGACGCGAAGTCGTAGTAAACGACGCCGTTCCACCCGCTGAAATAGACGCCATGCGTCGTGGCAAAGGCGTCGCTGAACGACGTGGTAAGCGCCCATTTCGGGGCATCGGGAGGCACCATGGGTTCGGCGTGAAGCCGGCCGTCGGGGGCGAGTTGGGCGACGCCCCAGGAGCCCAGGCCGCTGTAGTAGGCGCGGCCGTCAGGGGCTTGCACGACTTGCGCCATATCGACGCGGCGAGGCTCGTCCTTCACGGCCAGGTCCAGCCACACGGTGTCGTTCAACACGGCGTAGAAACCGGCGTAGATGACGGCGAGGCGGCCGAAGCTATCGAAGCCGAGTCGAGCGCCGCGCGGAATTTCGCCGACCTCCTCGAGTGGATAGGACCGAGTGAAGGGCAGGCCGCGGACGTTCGGCGGTTTCTGGAGGTCGGCTTGGAGAGGGGGGACGACGCACGACACGAGCAGGAGCGCGCCAAGGACGGCGCGACCGCAAAATGGACGTGGGCGCAGCGGACAGCCGGAGCGCGCGGGTCCACCGAACAAGTGGAGAAATTCGTCCCAGCGCATCGGTCGGAATGACCAGCGTGGGCGTCGCGCGCCGACAGGTAAAGTCGTTTTGCGACAGCAGCAGCCGTGTCACAACTTTTCGAATACACGGAGGGACGCGACTTTGCGTAATGAGTATGACTTAGGTCATAGGGTGGGTATGACCACTGCCGAATTGAGATCACCGGGGGCGGGGCGCGTGTTGGGGGCTGCTTGTCCGCAGATGAAATTTGCGGGCAAGTTTCGTCCGCCTTCGACCCCGCTGCGCTTCTGCAGTCCCGACGACGGACATATGTCGACCTCACCAAACCCATGAAGAAACGAATCCAGACCCCCGGGATCGCCCTTGCTGCGATTGCCGTGCTGCCGGCGGTGTTCGCCCAGGTCGCTCCTTCATCGACGTCCACGTCGGACGTCGATGAGGAAATCGTCCTGCTCTCGCCGTTCGAAGTCCGTGCCGAATCGGACACCGGATATCAAGCCACGCAAACCCTCGCGGGTTCGCGTATCAACACGCGACTCGAAGACGTTGGCTCCGCGATCACCGTCGTGACCGCTGAGTTCCTGCGCGACGTTGGTGCGACCGATAACAAGAGCCTGCTGATGTATACCACGAACACCGAAGTGGGTGGTCCGCAGGGTAACTTCCGCGGTTCGTCGGGTGGCCAGAGCGAAGACGAAAGCGGACGCTTCACCAATCCCAACGGCAACACGCGCGTTCGCGGCCTTACCGCTGCGGACAATACGCGCAACTTCTTCGCGTCGGACATTCCGTGGGACGGCTACAATGTCGACCGCGTCGACATGCAACGCGGTCCGAACTCGATCCTCTTCGGTTTGGGCAGCCCGGCCGGTATCATCAATGCGTCGACGAAGACTGCGCAGCACCGGAACTTCCGCGAGGTCGACTTCCGTTTCGGTTCCTACGGCAGCAACCGCGTCACGGTGGACATCAACCAGAACATCCTGCCGGGCGAACTCTCGGTGCGGTTGAACCTCCTGCGTAATGACGAACAGTATCGGCAGGATCCGGCCTACAGCTTCGATCGTCGTTTGTTCGCCACGCTGCG
>CALGTD010000132.1 GCA_937901895.1 uncultured Spartobacteria bacterium
GAAGGTCTGAAGGTCTGAAGGTCTGAAGGTCTGAAGGTCTGAAGGTCTGAAGGTCTGAAGGTCAAGTGGCGCTGGCGCGCGGAGTGGGACGAAAACTTGCCGCAAAGAGGCGCAGGAGGCGCAGGAGGGGGCGAAGGCAAAGGTAGCCGCGGGACTGGCCTCGCGCGGGCCAGCGCGCGGTGGGTCGAGGACCTCCGGGCCTCGACATTGTCAAACGATCCGCGGGCCTGGAGGTCCCGCGGCTACCTTTTGATGTCGAGCGGTAACCCGCGGGCGGGTGCTAGCGCTTCTGGCTGAGATCGAAGCGGAGGTTGTAACGGTCGTCGTTCTTGAAGTGGACCACATAGCGGAAGGTGACTCGCCTGACGGTCCGGTCGATGTCGATGCGCATGGTGTCGATGCTTGAAGAGGGAGGATTGATTGTCGCCAGCAGGCTCACTTCCACCGTCCACGTGCGAACCCTTGTAAACGCCGGCCCGCTCACCGTGTGCGGCTTCTCCATCCAGACCGGGAAGGCGGGGGAGACCCGGGCGATGCCCTTCTTCTTATCGACTTTGATTTTGATGCGCTCTCTGCGGATGCGATCGCCGACCAGGATCTCGGCGTTGAAGGTGATGAGGCCGGAGTTGCGGATGCGCAGCGTTCCGGTGCCCTGAAAGCGTTCGCGATGCCAGCCGTCATCGAGTTCCCGGGAAAGCTTTCCGCTGCCGGTGAAGACGCCCTTGAGTTTGGTCAGGTCGATGTCTGCGCGCGCCGCGGGAGAAAGCGCAAGGGCGAGCGAAAACAGGCAGGAGATTTTCCACGTCTTCATTTACCGGAGGCTAATGAATTGAGGGAGGGCCGGAAAGCGCCGATTTGCCCGCCGAGCCCGGTCTTGTGGAGGCCAAAAGCAGGTCGGGGGGGCGGGACGTCGGGAGGCGCTTCGCGCGGAGCGGGACGGGACGTCTGCCGCAAAGAGGCGCAAGAGACACCGGGGCGGAGAAGTCAGCCTGCCCTTTTTGCGTGCAAAGGGGGCCAGCTGGGAGGCCCGGGCTCGATCGCGGAACCGGGCGGGGAAGGTTACAACCGCGTGAGGGTCTGGCGGAGGGATTGGGCGGCGGCTGCGGGGGTGGTGCCGAAGAAGCGTTTGAACTCGCGGCTGAATTGCGACGCGCTCTCGTAGCCGACCCGGGCGGCGGCTTCGGCGGCGCTGATGCCGTCGTTGACCATGAGCGTGCGGGCGCGGTGCAAGCGGATCGATTTGAGGTATTGGTGGGGCGGGGACGAGGTGGCCGCCTTGAACCGCTCGTGAAACGTCGAAACGCTCATCCCGGCTTCGCGGGCGAGGGTGGGCACGTCGAGGGGACGGGCGAAATCGGTGTGGATGCGATGCAGCACGCGGTGGATCCGGCCGGCCGTGCTGTCGGGCGCAGCGAGGGGGTGAAGCATTTCGCCGGCTTCACTGAGCAGGACGCGGTAGGTGATCTCGCGGATGATCTGCGAGCCGAGAATGCGTGCGTCGGCGTCGGAACGCAGGCTCTCGAGCAGGCGCATTGTGGCGTCGGCGATGGGCGCGTCGAGGCGCGCGGTGCGGAGGGTTTCCGCGCCGCTGTCGGGCGGTGTCGCGTTCATTTCGAGGAGCAGCTCGGTGACGAGCGCGGGAGTGACGCCGATCTTCACGCCGAGGACCGGTTCGTCACGGGTGCCGAAGGTTTCGCATTCGAACGGCAGGGGGATGGAAAGGACGAGGAAGTGGTCGCGATCGTAGACGAAGCGGCGCCCGGCGAGGTGGCCGATCTTTCGTCCCTGGGCAATGATCACGATGCTCGGCTCGTAGACAATCGGCGCGCGGGGAATGTGCCGCACGGTCCGCATGAATCGCACTCCGGGCAGGCGCGACGGCAGGAATCCTTCACCGTGCGCGAGCTCGGAAAGGAGCTGGACCATCCGCGCATTCGTGCCCGATGGCCGGACGGCGGGCGGCACGCGGCGTTGTCGGGGAACCGGGACGGTGAGGGCGTTTGGCATCGGTCGAAAACAGGGTGCCGGAGAATCAGGCAATCCTTCCGGAGGAGCGGACATTGCGGATTTGGCGAAGCGGGTGCATGCGTCAGGAAAAGAACAAGCGATCGTTCACTGACAACCATGAGCACCGAAAATCAAGTTCACGACGACTCGAAGTTTTCCACACAGCACGCAGTGATCACCGGCGGCGGCTCCGGCATTGGCCGCGCGCTGGCTGAAACCCTGGCCCGACAGGGCGCCCGCGTGACCATCACCGGCCGGCGCGTGGCGGCGCTGGAGGAAGTTTGCCGCGGGACGCCGGGCATCCAGGCGTATCCGCTCGACATCACCGACCGCGCCGCACTCGCCGGCGCCGCGGAGGAGATTCCGGCGAAGTTCGGCCCGGTCGACTGCCTCATCAACAATGCCGGCGTGCAGCGCGTGTTCGACCTGACGCAGCCGACGCCGCTGGATTTCTGCGATCTGGAACTCGACACGAACCTGCGCGCGCTCTTCAGCGCCACCGCGGCGTTTCTTCCGCACCTCCTCCAGCAGCCGCGCGCGACGATCATCAATATCTCGAGCGGGCTCGCGTTCGTGCCGCTCGCGCAGGTGCCGGTGTATTGCGCGACGAAGGCGGCGCTCCATTCCTTCACGCTCTCGCTGCGACATCAGCTGCGCGAGACGAACGTGCGGGTGATCGAGATTGCGCCGCCCGCGGTGGCGACGGAGCTGCACGACTACATCGGACCGCGCGGACGCGAGATCGGCATTCCGGTTTCGGAATTCGTCGCGGAGGCCTGGGCGGGACTGGCCGCCGGTCTCGACGAGATTTGCGTCGGCCCGGCGAAGGCGATGCGGGAAAATCCGGAGGCGGTGTTTGAGCGACTCAATGCCGCGAGCCCGCTGTCGGAGCCGGCGAAACCGTAACGGGGAGGGCACGGGTCCCTCCCCGGTGCCGACACGCCGGCGTCAGCGCTTCCGCTTCGGGACGATGACGACCGACTCCACGGAGGAAAAGGTGCCTTTCACATCCTCGGCGCGGACGAAGACGCGGGTGCGCCTGGGCGCGGCGACGACGGTGGTCCATGCCGTGGTTCCGCGGGTTTTGCGCCATCGGCTGCGATCGAGGGAGGTCCACACGGCCCGCAGGCCGGCGTCGGATCGGGCGGTCCCGTGCAGGGCGACTCTTGGATTGCGCGCGGTGACGGTTCCATCCTTCGAGCGGACCCGGACGATGGGCGTCTGTGGAGGTGCGGGAGTGGTCTCGATGAACTGAATGCCATTCAATCCCGCCCATCCTCCTTCCACCTTGAGGATCAGTCTGCCGTATTGCCGGGGCGTGATGTTCGAAAACACCACGTAGTTTTCGTTCAACCGGAACTCCTTGTCGTCGTTGACCGGCGAAGGCTTGAGGACCGAGGAGCCGTCTGCGTGGGTGAGGGTCACCGTTGTTGGTTCGTTGCTTTTGTTGCAGACGTAAGCGTAGACGTCGTAGGTCTTTGCGGGGAGACTCTGGATGTTGAGTTCGATCGGGCCGTAAAGGCCACTGCCGAGAAGGTGCCCGTCGTTTCGACCTTTCCCGTTCCAGGTGGGGGGAGGTCCGCCCTGAAATGTCGACTGGTAGGTGACCCAGATGACCGCGGAGGTTTTCACGCCGGAGTTGTCTTTCAGGTCCAGCATCCGCTGGTGGGACGGCTGGTTGTAGAAGTTCCAGTAGATGCCCGTATCTCTTCCGGAATCCGCTCCGTAACCAATATAGGTATCGGAGCCGAACTGCACATTGATGGTGGTGGCGCTGGCGGTGGCGAGACAGATGGCGCCAAACAGGGCGCCGACGGCGGGAAGGCGGCGGATGTTCATAAAGGGGCGCCCGCGGTGGTCAAGGCAGGCGCGAAAACCTACGCACCGTCCGCGCGAAATCAAGGGACAAGATCTCAATTGTCCCGGAAATTGCAGTCGTTTCCGCACCAATGAACCTGCGGAACGCGCGGCGGCGGGCTATTCCACGTGGAAGTGAATTTCGCCGAGCCCGAGGCGGTCGAATCGGGCGCGTTTCGAGATCCTTTCCCCGATGCGAAAGAGGACCTGAGTGTGGCCATCGGCAGGTTTGCCGAGCGTCGTCGTCGTGCGATGGCCGGCGGCTCGGCCCGTGAGATAAAGGACCTCGTGGCCGACGACCTCGAACGTATCGCTGCTGGTGTCGGTGGTTTTCGTCGTATTGTATCGCCGGAGATCGAAGGTCAGGCAGACCTGTTCCTTTTTCGCCCCGCGCAACCGTATGCGAAGGACCTTGCGGTCGGTGCTGGTGACGCGGAACGACTCGATGGTGCCGTCGAGCGTGAGAAGTCGATCCCGGAGCATGCGCGCGGCGAGCCTGGGATCCTCCTCGACCAGGGCGGCAAGCCTCTCCGCGTTGACCGGATTTTCCGACAGGAGCTGGCGGAGCCTCTCCTCGACGGTGGCCGGCACGGCGACAACTCCCACCTCCGGATCGTCGTGTCGCTGGCTGTTGTAAACAAAGAAGGCGACGATGAGAACGACCAGAACGGCGATGACTTTGTTCATGCGTGGTGGTGGAAAATCGTCGGTATTCCCGCGTTCTTACGGTGTCTTCGCCATTCCGTGGTGAAGGATGGAGAAGGTCATGCCGAGCGGCGCTGGCTCGAAGCGGCGAGGACGGCGGAGGTGATTTCCTCCGGCGTGAGGATGCCGCAGAACGGACTCTCACGGCGGAGTCTGCGGGCCTCGGGTGAGGGATCCCGCAGGAATCGAAGGATGTCCGCGAAGTCCCAGGTGTAGACAATGATCTTCCATTCCCGGGTCACCCGGCGCTGCTCCGGATGGCGGCGGCGCCAGACACTGAGGTTGTGGACGGCGATGCCGAGGAGGCGGGGGTTGTGCTCGAGCTTGTCCGCGATCGCGAGGTGGAGGGAGTCGATCAACGCATCCGACCAGCCGGGGGAGTTCCCGTCGGGAAAGGGGAGAATCTTTTCGTCCATGGGACAGGGAAACCATGATGGAGAACGCAGGGGCAATTGTCGAGTGATCACGAGCCATGCAACTCCCGCTCGAAAGGAGGGACGGTGCGGCGGCGGAGCTGCGCGGTGTCAGAGGAGCATGGAGGCGACGCAGGCGGTGAGGGAGCAGGCGATCGTGCTGCCGAGGAGCGCGAGCCAGCCGAGTCTTGCGAGTTCCGCCCGGCGGGTGGGGACAAGGGCGCCGATGCCGCCGACCTGGATGCCGATCGAGACCAGATTGGAAAAGCCGCACAGCGCGTAGGCGAGAATGATACGGGTGCGCTCGTTGGTGAGGGTGCCATTTGCCTGGAGTTCGCTCATCGAGACGTAGGCATAGAATTCGTTAAGGACCGTGCGTTCGCCGAGCAGCC
Organism: uncultured Spartobacteria bacterium; assembly: GCA_937901895.1. Lineage (GTDB taxonomy): Bacteria > Verrucomicrobiota > Verrucomicrobiia > Chthoniobacterales > JAATET01 > JAATET01. The sequence continues at coordinate 5,375 of CALGTD010000132.1, forward strand.
GTCCGGCGTGGAAGATGTCGGCGGAATCGATGCCCATGAGCCATGCCAGTGGCGCGCCAATGAGGCCGAGGAGGAGCTCGAGGGAAAGGGAGTCGTAGGCGCCGCGGGTAGCGGTTGCGATCCATCCGTTGAGTCCGGTCCAGGAACCGAGCCAGGTGGCGAGCATCCAGTTGGCCATTGCGACGAGGGCGGTGAAGACGAGAAGCATCGCGCCGACATTGACCGCGAGCTTCACGCCATCGGTCGTGCCGAGAACGATCGCATCGAGGAGATTCGCGCCGGGGCGCTCGTCGTCGAGGTGGAGCCGGGTGTCGATTTCCTCCTCCTGGGGCAGAAGGATCTTTGCGGTGAGGAGCGCGGCGGGTGCGGAGAGAACGGACGCGG
>CALGTD010000133.1 GCA_937901895.1 uncultured Spartobacteria bacterium
CGACTTCCGCCTCACCGAGCAGGGCGAAACGATCGCGCAGAAATACGCGAACCTTCCCACCGCGGCGTTCAACCTCGAGCTTCTTCTGGCCGGGGTCACCGCGGTCACGCTCGAGCAGGCCGCCGGCATCCGTCGTTACGAACCCGAGTCGGACGAAGTGTGGGAGACCATCTCCGCCGCGAGCACCGCGGCATACACGAACCTCGTCCGGGCCGAAGGCTTCACCGATTTCTATTCCCACGCCACGCCGATCGATGCGCTGGAAATGACCCGCATCGGCTCGCGCCCTGCGCGCCGCACCGGCCGCCGCACGCTGGCTGATCTGCGCGCGATTCCCTGGGTCTTCAGCTGGAACCAGTCGCGCTTCTACCTGCCCGGCTGGTTCGGCGTCGGTGCCGGCCTCGAGACCCTCTCCCGGCAAAAGCCGGCCGTCTTTGCGGATCTCCGCGAGAACCTGCGGTCGCACGCGGTGCTCTACTACGTGCTCACCAACGTCGAGACCAACCTCGCCAGCGCCGATCCATCGATCATGGCCGACTACGCGGCACTCGTCCCGGATCCCGTCGTGCGCGACCGGTTCCTCGCGATCGTGATGGAAGAATTTCACCGCACGCGGACGATGCTCGACGACATCTTTCAGGGGCGCGTCGAGAAGCGGCGTCCGCGCATGCTCAAGACGCTGCAGATGCGCGCCGATGCGCTTCGCGTGCTGCACCGGCGGCAGATTTCCCTCCTTCGCGAATGGAGGAACGCGCCCTCCGCCGAGGCGGCGTCCGCCTTGCTGCCGCGCCTGCTTCTCTCAATCAACGCGATCGCAAGTGGCTTGAGAACAACCGGTTGACGTCGCACACTCGCCGGATGCGACTCCCCCTCGCCCTTCTTCTCGCAAGCGCATTCGCCCTGCAGGCCAACCCCGTCATGAGAGGCGCCGACCCTCATGCGGCGGTTTTTGGCAAGGCCTACTGGATCTATCCCACCGAACCCGGCGGCCCGACGAAATTCGCCGCTTACATGTCGAAGGACCTCCAGACCTGGGAGCGCATGGGCGTCGTCCTGGATTTCAAGGACGTGAAATGGATCAAGGACGATGGGAAGAAGAACCACTGGGCCTGGGCCCCCTGCATCGCCACGAAGGACGGCAAGGGCTACTTCTACTACTCGGTGGGTCCCCAGCAGGGGCCGGATGGCCCTGCCCGCATCGGCGTCGCGGTCGGCGACAAGCCGGACGGCGTCTTCATCGACAGCGGGAAGCCGTTGATCACCGGAGGAAACGGATTTGAGGCCATCGACCCGATGGTGTTCATCGACAAGGACGGCACCGCCTACATCTACGCCGGCGGCAGCGCGGGCTCGAAGCTGCGTGTCTGGAAGCTCAAGCCGAACATGATCGAGCTCGACGAGGAAATCGAGGTCGGGAATCCCCCGAAGTTCACGGAGGCTCCGTTCATGCACGAACGGAACGGCATTTATTATCTCTCCTACAGCCACGGCCGATACAACAACCACACCTACTCCGTTCACTACTGCACGGCCCCGTCGCCCACCGGGCCCTGGAAATATCACGGCCCCATCCTCGTAAGTGATGCCACTCATCAGGGCCCCGGACATCACGCCTTCATCCAGAATCCGCAGACCCGGGAGTGGTTCATCATCTATCACCGCTGGGAATCCACCAAGCCGAACGGCCCGCATCCCGGCCCCCGGCAGATCGCCATCGAGCGCATCGAATACAAGCCCGACGGCACCATCAAGCCGATCAAGATGACCGACCGCAATCCGCCACGCTCCATCATTCGCTGAACGGACTTTCGCAACCCTCGAAGAGCGGGCGGGTTGGATCAGCGGTTGATTTACCCCTGCCCGCCGTGAATACCCTGCCGTCGATGCGCTCTGCGTTTGTCCTGCTTCTCACCGCGGCGTTCATTCCGAACGACCTCGTGGCAAATCCGTTGTTTGCGGGCGCAGATCCGCATGCGGCCGTCTTCGGAAAGGAATACTGGATCTACCCCACGGAAGCCCGTTCCCGCGAACCACTCTTCGCCGCGTATTCCTCCAGGGACCTTCAGAAATGGGAACGCCGCGGGGTCGTCCTGAAACTCTCCGACGTTTCGTGGATCAAGGACGACGGGGCGCCGCGCCACTACGCGTGGGCTCCCGGCATCGCGGCGAAGGACGGCAAGGGTTACTTCTACTACTCCGTCGGCCCGCAAAACCCCACGCCCAGCCGCATCGGCGTCGCGGTCGGCGACCGGCCGGAGGGCCCGTTTCAGGACATTGGGAAGCCGCTGATCACGGGCGGAGACGGCTTCGAGGCCATCGACCCGATGGTGTTCATCGACAAGGACGGAACGCCGTATCTTTACGCCGGCGGCAGCGCGGGCGCGAAGCTGCGTGTCTGGAAGCTCAAGCCGAACATGATCGAGCTCGACGAGGAGATCGAGGTCGGGACGCCGCCGGAGTTCACGGAAGGCGCGTTCATGCACGAGCGCAACGGCATCTACTACCTCTCCTACAGTCACGGTCGCTACAACGACTCGAGCTATTCCGTCCACTACGCGACGGCTCCCTCGCCAACGGGTCCGTGGGAATACCGCGGCCGCATTCTCGAAAGCGACGCGCGCCGCAAGGGGCCCGGTCACCACGCATTCATCATGAATCCCACCACGAAGGAGTGGTTCATCGTTTACCACCGCTGGGAGACGTCCGAACCAAACGGCCCGTATCGCGGCCAGCGGCAGATCGCCATCGATCGTGTCCAATACAACGCAGACGGAACCATCAAACCGATCGAGATGACCTCCGGGAACAGTCCGCGTTCGGTCATTCGTTGACGGTCACACTTGTCCGCGGCACGCGGATTGACCTACCGTTTCCGCGATGAAATCTCCCCTGTTCTGCCGCGCCCTTGCGGCGGTCTCGCTACTGATCCCCTCCTCCCTGTTCGCCAATCCCGCCTTCGTCGGAGCCGATCCCCACGTCACCGTCTTCGGCGACAAATACTGGGGTTATCCGACGCACTCGACGAACCCGACGCACCAGTTTCACTCGTTCGACTTCATGGCGTATTCCTCGCCCGATCTCGTGAACTGGGAGGAGCACGGCCCGATCCTGAAAATCGAAGACATTTCCTGGATCAAGGACGACGGCGCGCCCGAGCGGTTCCTCTGGGCGCCCGGCATCATCGAGAAGGACGGCAAATTCTATTTCTACTACTCCGTCGGCCCGCAGAATCCGAAGCCGAGCATCATCGGTGTCGCGGTCGGTGACAATCCCGCCGGGCCATTCAAGGACAGCGGCAAGCCGCTGCTGATCGGCGGAAACGGATTTGAGGCCATCGACCCGATGGTCTTCATCGACAAGGACGGAACCGCCTATTTCTACGCCGGCGGCAGCAGCGGCGCGAAGCTGCGCGTCTGGAAGCTCAAGCCGAACATGATCGAGCTCGGCGAGGAGATCGAGGTCGACACTCCGCCGAATTTCACGGAGGGCGCGTTCATGCACGAGAAGGACGGCACGTATTACCTCTCCTACAGCCACGGCGGCTGGAACAACCCGAACTACTCGGTCCACTACGCAACCTCGAAATCCCCGGTCGGCCCATGGGACTACAAGGGCGCGATCCTCACGACCGGTCCGAAACACAAGGGTCCCGGGCACCATTCCTTCTTCCAGAATCCGCGCACGAAGGAGTGGTTCATCGCGTATCACTACTGGCCGTCCGACCGCAACGAGCCGCCGCTCGACGGCGTGCGCCAGTGTGCGATCCAGCCGATCACCTACAACCCGGACGGCACGATCCAGACGGTGATTCCCACGGAGGACGGTCCCGAGCCCTCGCCGATCAAGAAGCCTTGAAGATCGTCCGACATCTCGATGCGCAGGGCCGGCCCGCATGGGCCGCCCTCGCCACCGACGGATCCGCCCGGCGAATCGACGGCGACCTCTTCGGCGACTGGCGCGTCACGGACGAATCCGTGACCGTCGGCAGACTCCTCGCCCCGATCGAGCCGCGGACGATCCTTTGCATTGGTCTGAACTACCGCAAACACGCCGAGGAAACCGGCGCGCGCATTCCGGCGCATCCGGTGCTCTTCATGAAGCAGCCTGCCGCGCTGCAACATCCGGGCGGGCCGATTCGCATCCCCCGGCATCTGCCGAGCGAGCGCGTCGATTTCGAAGGCGAGCTGGTCGTGGTCATCGGGCGCACGTGTCGGAATGTCCCGCGTGACCGCGCGTTCGACGTCATCCTCGGCTACACCTGCGGAAACGATGTGAGCGCCCGCGACTGGCAGAAGGACCACGGCGGCGGTCAGTGGTGTCGCGGCAAGACGTTCGACACGTTCGCGCCGCTCGGGCCGTGCCTGGTCACCACGGATGAAATTCCCGATCCGTCCGCGCTGACGCTTCGCACGCTCGTCAACGGCCAGGCGATGCAGGAGTCGCCGGTGACGGATCTCATCTTCGACATCCCGGCGCTTGTCGAATTCCTCAGCGGCAGCACGACGCTGGAGGCCGGCACCGTCATCTTCACGGGAACGCCCTCCGGCGTTGGCATGGCCCGCACTCCACCCGTGTGGTTGAAAGCCGGCGACACCGTGACCGTCGAGATCGACCGCATCGGCGCGCTCAGCAATCCCGTCGCAAACGAGGCGGACTGACTCCCGCGTTTGTCCTCACCGCCCCGCGATGAGGACGGATCGAATCACGCGCGCGGCTTCCGCTGCACGGGATTGTAGTCCGCCGCGTGATACGAGCTGCGCACGAGCGGTCCGCTCGCGACGTATTCAAAGCCCTTGTTGTAGGCGATCTCGCGATACAGCTCGAAGGTCTCGGGCCGGATGTATTCCACGACCGGCAGATGCTGCGGAGTCGGCCTCAAATACTGGCCGAGCGTGAGAATCTGGACATTCGCTTCGCGCAGATCGTCCATCGCCTCGAAGATTTCGGTCTCGGTTTCGCCAAGCCCGAGCATCAGTCCGCTCTTGGTGACGACCTCGGGATCCATCTCCTTCGCACGCGCGAGAACCTCGAGGGACAGCCGGTATTTCGCGCGGGAACGCACCAACGGCGTGAGTCGCTCGACGGTCTCGAGGTTGTGATTGAACACATGCGGCTTCGCATCGATCACCATGCGAATCTGCGGATCCTTCCCGTTGAAGTCGGGTGTCAGCACCTCGATGATGATCTCCGGGTCCACGTCCCGCACCGCCTGGATCGTCCGCGCAAAATGCCCCGCGCCGCCGTCGGCGAGGTCGTCCCGCGCCACCGCGGTGATGACGACGTGCTTGAGCTTCAGACGCCGGATCGCCTCCGCCACGCGCTCCGGCTCGTCCTCCTCGAGCGGAAACGGCTTTGCCGTGTCCACCGCGCAGAATCCACAGGCCCGCGTGCAGCGCTCGCCGGCGATCATGAACGTCGCCGTTCCCTGGCTCCAGCACTCCCAGCGGTTCGGGCATTGGGCGCTCTCGCACACCGTGTGAAGGCGAAGGTCGGACACGAGTCCCTTCGTCGAAAAGAACACCGGATTCGACGGCAGCCGGACCTTGATCCAATCCGGTTTCTTGGTCTGATGCAGCGCAGGGTCGATCTTCGAGCAGGACATCGCGCCGCCAATGTCACGCGAACCGCGGGGAAAATCACAGAAAAATTCCGCGTTTTCGCGCACCTCAGGGAAGGCGCACTGGCTGCCGGGTGTTGATGCGCCGCGCCTCTCCCAATTCACGAAGGCCGGGAAACCCGGTCAGCTAATCCCATGTTCTGCAATGGGTTAAAATGTGCCCCGTCCTGTCCAGAAGAGTGATTGTCCGACGAAATACCCCTTGATGGATTGTCCGCGCAGAAAAAACCCTGGATATGAAATTCACTCCCCCCCCGTCCGTTTGGCAGGCGTCATTGCGGACTTCTTCAAAACCACGGCATACAACACGAATCGTCCCTATGTCTTTATTGACGAGGGTGGCCTGACCTTCGACACGCAGGAATTCAATATCGGCATCCAGACCGAACTCCACGGCATCGGCGCCTTTACCAAAATTGGGGAAGGCACCCTCACCCTGAAGGGACTGCAGGATTACACCGGAAATACGGTTGTTGCGGAAGGCACCCTGTCGATCGACACGCCTTATCTTCCCGATCTATACTCGGTTTACCTCTACTCCGGTGCGACGCTGGATCTCGACTTCGACGGCACGGACACGATTCGCAGACTCTACGTCAACGGCGTGCGCGTGGCCAATGGGGTCTACGATGCCGGCAATCTCGGCACCTTCCTGTCCGGCACCGGCTCCCTGACCGTGGTTCCCGAACCCGAGGTCTACGCCGCCGGCGTTCTCGGGATTTTGGCCTTGGGTGCCTACAAGCGCCGCCGCAAGGCTCCCAAAGGCTGACCGGAGCATCCATCCTCCTCTCGAAAGGCCGGAGCCGAAAGGTTCCGGCCTTTCTGTTTCCTTCAAACGGATTCACCCGGGATCTCCAATCTCGGAAAGGCTGCAAACCTTCTGCAGGCATTGCGTCCCGGACCGCTCGAATCAATCACCATCCGTTCGAGTTCCCCACTCCCCCCGGAACCACGGACGGGCGCGGGGGTTTGGGGCATTCGATAACCCATTTGCGTCATCCATTCCCGTTGCGGTCACAAAAAGGGGGGACCAGTGTGCGTTGGTCAATCTCACCTCCATAATGAAATTCCCCGCATCACCCTTCCCCCGGGCTTTCCCGTTTCGCAAAGCTCTCCTTCCCGTCACCCTAGGCTGCGCGGCCATCAGCGCCCATGCCGCAAATAATTTCTGGGCGGTGGATGGGCCCGCCCTCTGGGTGGATGACGCCAATTGGTCTCTGGGAACCGCCCCGACGGGCAGCGATGTTGCCATCATCAACAACGGCGGAACGGCGCTGGTGGGCGAAGACATCATTACCGTTTCCAATCTTCGGCTGGTGGACGGAAGCCTCACGATCGAGGGAGGAGTCATCGGGAATGTCAGCGATATCATGCGGATTGGTGACTACGCGCACAGCTCCCAGGAAGGCACCGTGAACCTTACGATGTCGAATTCGGGTTCGAACGCTCCTTCGATGATTACGGCAGCCGGACGCCTTTACATCGCGGATGGCAACGGTGCCTCGACCACGGTCTCGACGGTGAACTTGACTCTCTCGGGTGATTCCACCATTTCCAGCGCGAGCGACTACGTCGTGATCGGCCGCCAGGGCGGCAAGGCAACGGTCGTCCTGAACGACGAGGCCAAAATCGAAAAGGTTGGCACGACAAACCGCTTCGTCATCGCCGACGGCGCATCGGGAATCGCCGATATTACGTTGAACGGACACTCCTCCCTCATCTCGGCGACCCGAATGGATCTTGGAAATGGAGGACAATCGGACGTGAAGATGTATGGCACCTCCGAGATCTCGACGATCAACGGGGAGATCTACATCGGCAATGGCGCCACCGCCACCAGCACCCTTCTGGTTTCCGACAATGCGATTGTAACCAAGGGCGGCACGAGCGGCTTTATCACCGTCGCTCGCGACAACTCGACCGGAACGCTGATCGTCGAAAAAGACGGGCAGGTCATCTCCGCCCAGCATCTGCGTCTCGGCGAAGGTGCAGCCGCCGATGCGACCATGATTCTGAGGGACAATGCCATCGTAACGATCGCCAATCGTCTCGATATGGGTGTGGTGGATGGACAGGGGGCGAAAGCGACGCTGACCATGAGTGACGAAGCCGAGATAATCATCAGCGGGAACGCCTCCGTGGCCATCGGCGCCGGAAACGGATCGCAGGCCGACTTCACGTTGTCCGACAGCGCCTCCATCACTGGTTCCAATTCGAAATGGAAGGTGGGCGATTTCGGAGGCGTGACCAATTCGGGAACAAGCGCCATCACTCTGAATGGAAGCTCGTCCCTTGAACTCCGTGAAATGACCGTCGGTCACATCGGGGATTCGTCGTCCACCGCAACCGTCACCATCAACGACAATGCAACGGTGAAGGTGAATGACTTCGTCACGATCGGCCGGGACGACAATGCGGTTCACGGCGGAATGAATGGCCGCATCATCCTCAACGGAGGCACGCTTGCCACCAAGTCGATCCGCCAGGGCGGAATCGACGCAGGAGCGGAGCCCAATGCCACCCGCAACAACATCACGGCAAACGGCGGCACCATCCAGGCGCTGGACAGCGAAGTCGACTTCTTCCAGGCGACTGCGCACAATCTGAACCGGCCTTATGTGCAGATCGAGGCGGGCGGGTTGACGTTTGACACCCAGGAATTCCAGGTCCTCGTTCAGGGCACGGTCCTCCACGGCACCGGCGACTTCACCAAGATCGGCATGGGAGAGTTGGTTTTCTTCGATGCGCAGACCTACACCGGCAATACCATCGTTGAAGAAGGTATGCTGACGATCAGCACGGCCTACCTGTCGGACTTCTCGGCGGTTTACCTTTCCGAGGGTGTCACACTGACTCTGGACTTCGAGGGAACGGACCAGATCCATGCGCTGTTTATCGACGGCGTCCTCCAGGACGAAGGTGTGTATGACAGCAGCAATCTCGGCGATTACCTCGCTGGCACGGGATCGCTGACGGTCGTCGTGCCCGAGCCTTCGACCTGCGCGCTCTTGGGCTTCGGACTGATCGGCCTCGTCGCCCACGTGCGCCGCATGCGTCGAAAGAACGCCTAACAAGCCATTTCCCGCCAAAGGCCGGGTGACGCACACTGCGTTTCCCGGCCTTTGTTTTTTAAGAGATCCCCTCTCATAACAGGAGCGTAAGCGTCACGCGGAGCGCCAGTAGCCGAGGCATATCCATACCTGTCATAT
>CALGTD010000134.1 GCA_937901895.1 uncultured Spartobacteria bacterium
GGCGCGGCGGTCGCAAACCGCCGCGCTTTTCCGCGTCTACCTCCGCCGCACGACGACGGTTCGCAGATCGGATCGCTTTCCCGCCACATCCACCGCCTGGAGATGGATCCGGTTTCCGCCTCGGCGGAGCCGGATGACAGCCGTCCACGCATTCGGGCTTCCCGACGTGCGGATCGCGCGTCCATCGGCCTCCACCGAAATGGAGACGACTTCAAACTCCCCCGATGCCGTGCCGCGCAGACGGAGGCGCTGTCCGCGTGCACCGAGTCGCTGGCGCCTGCGCACGTCGATGGTGGGGTTCGGACCGAAGAACGCGCGCCGGAACATGTTCAGCAACTCGATGCCATTCGGCGCGCCCCAGCCCGTGCAGGCATCCCAGCCCGGTCCGGCCTCGTAGCCGTAGGACGGGAAGAATTCGGAAGGCGGGATGTTGTTGCCCACCGTGATGTCGTGAAACGCCGGGGACCCGGGGCCGATGCTGTAGATGATCGGGTTGATGAATCCCACGTTGCGGCCGAGTTCGGCGTTGATCCGCGCAATCAGGGCCGCCCAGAACGGCGCGCACGCGCTCGTGCCCATCCAGCCGTTGTTGCCCATCGCCATCGCCGCCACGTCGGGCACGCCGCGCCCGGTTCTTCGAACCCCGTTGATCGGAAACGACAGCGGACGCACCTTCGCCTGCCACCACGGCACAGGTCCCGGCAGGACGCCGCCTCCCGACGCCAGCCACGGAAAATGCGCCGTGGCGGGATCCGGCGGATAGTTCCAGAACACCTGCAGCAGCCCGCTCGACTTCGGAACCATCACCCCGCCCACCGCCAGCGCATAGGGGCTCGCCGCGGGAAAGGCGACGCGTCCTCCGCCGGAATCCCCCGAGGCAATGCACACCGTCACACCCGCTTCGCCCGCTTCCTTGAGCGCGGTGTTGATGAGTTCCACATCCTCGTCGGCCCACCAATGTTCCCACGGACCCTGCGCCGCACCGAAACTGCACGACAACACGTCGCAACCGTCGGCGACCGCCTGCCCGATCGCCTCCGCGATGCCCTCCCCGCTGCCGACCGTGAGGTAATAGCGGATCTTCGCCTCCGGCACATACGTGCCGATGATCCGCCCATCCATCAGCAACTCACCGCTCGGGTCGGTGTTCGTCTGCCCGGCCACGAGCACGACCGTGAAGGACGGAATCGGAAGCTGGTGAAAAAGAAACCATCCCTTGAGGTCCTCCAGATCGATGCCCAGCTCGCCCTGCGCCGCCCAGCCAATGATGCCCACCGTCTGCCCATAACCGGAGCCGGGAGGCAGCCCGAAAAGCACCCCCGTTTGCTCGGGTTGGAAATCCACGATCGGCGTCGGCGAGGGCTCAATGTCCGCGCCTGCGGCCGCATGCATTCCCGTCCACATCATGGCGGCAACCGCCGCGATCCGCCCCATCCATTTCATAAGAATCGTCCTGCACAGGTTTCGTCCGCCGGCACCGGGAACACCGCCCCCGGGAATGCCTCGCGCCGCCGGAATCGGGTTTCGCAAACAAGGCACCACATCGGCGGCTTACCTCGCACGAATTCCGCCGCCGGGCAACCATCGTCGTCATCCCCGGCACCACCACGGCGCGCGGCTACCCCTTCAGCACGAGCCAGCGCGGCATGTGGAGGTTCCAGCGAATTGCCGCCGCGCGCAGCAGGAAGCTCACCGTCACCCCGGCCGCAGCACCCGCCAGCCGGTATTGCGGCGCCAGCGCCAGCACCGTGGCAAACAGCACGCACCCGATCGTCATCGGCACCGCATACAGCTCCCGCGACATCAGCAGCGTCCGGCGTCCCGCCAGCACATCACGCATCAGGCCGCCGCCGATTGCCGTCACCACCCCAAGGATCACCGGCCCCAGCGGCAGGCCGAACCCGTATTTCCACACCTTCTCCGTCGCCAGGATCGCAAAAAACGCCGCGCCGAAGGCATCGAGGTAAAGGAAGATGGAATAGATCTGCCCCTCGGTGAACAGCGACCGCGTGAAGAACGCCAGCGCCGACGCCGCCAGCGCCACCCAGAGGTAGGAAAGGTCCTCCGCCCAGAAGATCGGCGCGTTCAGGATCGCGTCCCGCAACGTGCCGCCACCCACCGAAGTGATTGCGCCCAGCACCAGCACGCCGAAGAAATCCACCCCGTCGCGCTTGATCGCCGCCACCGCCGTGATGGCAAAGGCCGCCACCGCAGCCAGACCCATCCAGTAACCCACTTCAGACGCCGACATGCCGCCAGCATGCCGCGCACCCGCTCAATCCGCGAGGGAATCCCGCGTCATCACGCGCATGACCCGTTGGGTTGAACACGCAGACCACGAGGCTTTAGGGTGGTCCCGGAATTGCCTCGCGCGCTCCCACGCGTCGCGGATCTCCATGGTTCCGAGGTTTAGGTAGGTCGAGGACCTCCGGGCCTCGACAGCGTTAAACAATTCTGCGGGCCCGGAGGTCCCGCAGCTACCTCGTTACATTAGTGCCACCTCGATCGCCTCCGCGATCCGATGTTCCGGGCCGCGACAGCGTTATCATTCTGCCTCGATTCAATCCGTCTTTGGCAGGTCGCGGAGTTGCCTCGCGCGCTCCCGCGCGTCTCGCCCTGCGGGCTGACCTTTCGGTCAGGCTACCTCGATCGCCCCCGGCGATCCGATGTTCCGCGGGCCCGGGGGTCCCGCAGCTACCTTGAATAAGGCCGGGGTGGCCTGACTCCGTCAGCCCGTAGGGTGATCTTCCTGGGACGGGAAGATCGGCAACTCCCGCAGCCACCCCTCAATGGCGTGGGGATCGTGCGCCCCACTACCTGCCTTCCCCGCGCAGGCGCTCGCGGATCGCTTCCAGCTCCAGCACCGCGTGCAGGTCGCGTGGCCGGCCCATCGCCCGCTTCGCGGCAATCAGCGCATCGAGCGTGAGCACCCGGATCACCACCCCGTCGAGATCGATCGGCTCGCTCGCGGCCAGACACGCCGCATAGTCACCCACGCCTTTGATCTCCCCGAGGCAATCGAGCTGTCCCCAATCCGTCGTCAGATACAGATTCTTCAGGTCGCCCTTTTCCGCCTCCTCGCGGGTGAATGGCAGCCGCTGCGGCGTCATGCGATGCACCGGTCGCATCTCCGCAAAAGCCGAGTAAATCCGCACGAGATTCGCCGCGCCCATGTCGCACACCACGTCCACATCGCGTGTCACCAGACTCGACCCCTGCGCCACCACGCCGAATCCTCCGGCGAGAACAAAATCGACTTCAAATTCCCGCAGGCGCAGGACGATCTCCTTAAGACCTTGCACGGTTCAATCCCTCGCGAAGCTCGTCGACGAGTTCCAGCGCCGCATCATTCTGCCTCAGGCGCTCCGCAGGGGAGAGCCGGAGATTTTCCTCCAGCAGCGAGAGATCGATGCCATAGGCCGCCGCCCGCTCACAGGCCGTGAGGCCGTCGTCGGTCCGCCAAAACCGCTCCAGCTCCGCAGGCAATTCCATGCCCGTAATCTGCGCGCATCCCCGCCGGAAGTCGAGGCCGCTGGTCGTCCCGGGGGGCGGGGAAGAACCGAAATCACTCCTCCTGCGAGATCGACCACTTCCCGGCGCGGAATTCTCCATCCTTGAACTCCACCGGAATGGTGAGCGTCGCATGTGGGGAGCCCTCCGCCTTGGAATGCCCGGGGTCCCGGTAAATGTGATGGTGCCACGTCATCGTCTGCACATCGAGCCAGTGCCCGCGATGCCATGGCTCCCAGCCGTCCTTCTCGAGCGCGTTCCAGACTTCCCGCCCTCCCGTGAGATCGTAGCGGCGAAACTTCTTTGTCCCGGGGTCGAGGCCGATGGCGATGGGCTCCACGAGGCTCCCCTGCCCACTGTAATGCACCTCGAGAACCACGAAATCCTGCCCGCCAAAGGTCACCACATCCGACGCCGTGTGATCGTCCGTCGCTCCTCCCGTCGTGAAAAAGACCGGGCTGTATCCCTTTTCGTTTCGCGCGACCAGCAGGATCCCGAGAGCGCGACCAGTTCGACCCTCCCCCATTTCTTCTCTGGGAATGTAACGCACCGCCACCATCTGCCTTCCCTCCAGCCACCCCAGATCCTCCATCGCCGGAAATGGATCGAAATCCCCGTTCGCCCGCCACTCGATGGACGAAGGCTCCGCCTCCCCCTCCTCGAAATGCGGCACCGGAACGTGGGTCGCATAGAACTCCAGCGGCTTCGTGAGTGTGGAGTCGATCGCGTTCGTCGGCGCGTGTTCCTCCGGCCTCAAGTCCGGCACGAACTCATACGGCCCGCCCGAGTCCGCAAGCAGACGGCCCGCGAAGCCAAGGACGAGAAGACAGCGAAGGAGGGCCATGGGCTTCATAGGCGGCAAGGGTCCGAGAGGACCCGGCCGACGGCATCGCCTACACCGCGACGCCCATCGAAAGGAGCCCGAGCCCGGGAGGGGGAAGAATCTCTGCGCATGCTAGTTATCCTCACTCCTCGATTCAAGACGGCGAGAATTACGCCGCTCTCACCAGAGGCATCCCATCATATGTTCGTCCATTGAACTCCCGCCCAGTAGTAGATTTTCGGACGCCACCCCATTGTTTGAAAAAGAATGGAACCTTTGCGTTTCGGCAGGCACAGAAGATTTCCCGGACCCACTCCGGATCCATCGGACGAGCACCGATCCCGGATTCTCCTCCAACGATCACCCAATCGATACCCTCAAGATCGATTGTTGCGATACTTCCGATCAATGGCTCGCACGATAAAAACCGAACCGCTGCAGGCACCTTCCGCAGATCATCGACGCGATTAAGGACCTGAGAATCTTCAACGCTTACGCCCATCCATACGTTGGGGGGCCATTTAATTCTGTCCGAGAGCTTTCGAAGTCTCGCACTACGTTTCGTGAGGACTTGGAAGGTATGGTGTGAGCATTCTCGCATCACATCGAACACTTCCTGAATGAAGGACAACGGAACCTTTTCGTGGAAGAGATCACTCATCGAATTCACGAAAATCCGTTTCGGGGATCTCCACCTTTTTGGAAGCTCAAGCGCGTCAGGATGCAGGGTGACCTCGAAGGCGTTGCGATAGCGTTCACTTCCCATTGCTCTAAGCCGAAACGCAAGTCGACTGGCGTAACAGTTCTTACAACCTGCCGACACCTTGGAGCAGCCTGTTACTGGATTCCAAGTAGCGTCGGTCCACTCGATGTGTGAATTGTCGGCCATTACCTTCGCAACATCGAATATCGTTTTAAGATATGCGAAGCAATCTTTGCACCCGTCCCGTTGTGGCCGGCAAAGATCAAGTAATAAATCACGTTCCCGCTCGGACCCGCGACTGGTGCAGCTTCCGGAACCTCCGAGAACCCGGCTACCTCTTTCAAATGCTGCCGAAAAGCATCAACCACTCTGCGATTACCTGCCTTCTGGGATACCAAGTCGTCTTCTCCAAACAGATTTGTCTGAGAATACGTTTGGTAAAGGGAACTCTTCCAACTCTCGTCGCCCCAAAGACGCGTTAGGCGAGCTTGTTGGCTCTGATCAGGGTTGACGCCCCTCCGGTGAAGGGCGTTGCGGTTGATATCCGCAATGGGGAAGTGAAGAAACATCTCCGCCCCCTTCATCCGTCCCAAGGCTGCAATCAGCTCCCACGAGATGTGCATCCCGTATGGATCAACGAAAGCAAGGACACGATAAAACTGCTCATACGGGTATCTGGGCAAAACCTCTTTTACGACGACCTCATTGCAGTCACCGTGATGAATCGACACGTCAGGCCGGCCTCCCGCGCCAGTCTTAAGCAACTCAACCTTCCCCTCATCGAGGTCGATGAAATGAAAATGATGAAATACGTCATCGTGCTTCAATGCCCGGAAAGGGCTTCCCTCAACAACTTCCCCGGTATCACGGTGCACATGAATCCCCGAAGAAGAAAATGCATCGATGTAGATAGGTTTAAGTGACGACTGCTTCCGCAAAACCGTCGCGTAACCCTCCAAATAGCTACTCAAAATCTCTAGCTTGTCGACTGACCACTGACCAATTCGATCGATTGGATCACTCATATCAATTCATGACGCATGAAGCCGAGATATCCCACCTCAGTATCAGAATGGCAGTTAATCAAGACGCCGTTTCTGGCGTAGATACCTTGACCGCGGCAGGGGATTCTTTGGGGCGAGGCACGGATTCCTTCCGAGGAAAATCCTCATCGTAACATTCTTTATACACCGCGGGAAAATCTGCGTGAGCTCTAAGCTTTTTGAATAAAGGCCATTCACGATAGTTTCGTCGACTAAACTTCTCGTCATGCGCAAGTCGCCGCATACAACCAAACGCTTCATTCCACTCCTCTCGAAGCACATGAAGGGCCAGCTTAAAATTATCCCCCCATCCAGACCAATCGCAGCTATCAAGAGTCCTCCGGCAATCCTCCTCACGTTCATTCCATTTGTATGCTTGGGCCAAATTAATAACATGCACCCTTCGCGCGGATTCCTCCTCATGCTTCACCCCCTTCTCCGTAAAGAAACTGAGAACTCTTATTGCAATGTCGTAATGCCCGTTATCCAAAAGTTCCAAAGATATCTCAGACAACTCCGCCCCCGCTTGCTTGATTTCAGACTTTTCTAATCTACGCCACACCACTTGCGTGAGCTTAATTGCAATCTCATAAATTACTTCAAAGGCCCTATTGAAATATTCGATATCCGCTTCAAGTTTAGCAGCGACACCTATATCCTGAGAAAGTTCGCACTTATGCTCTGCACAAATTTTTAGATACTGCGATGAAACTACACCGTCCGTGTGGACAAAAAGATTACGCCGCTGTGTTAACTCCACAAATGCTGGCCACACCTCCAATCCATTCCTGAGCGAACAATTCAACTTACTTTCCAACCATATGAAGTGGTCAACATGGCTTTTGCGCAAAACAGATTCAATTTCCTTTTCAACTAAGTATTCACGAGCAGCGGCTATATCTTGAAATTTTAGTAACTGCTCAAACGTCATTGCGCGCTCCGACCCCTCAAGAAGCTGCGGCTTTTTTGTGAGAATATAACGAATTACTTTCCCTAAAAAGGCGTCATAGGTGCAGAGCAAAGCCACTAGGAAGTTTCTCGGAAGCAGTCTAGCGGATGACCTAACGCTTTTGACTCGCTTCTCCAAACGTTTAAAATCCGTAACCTTAGCCGACGGTATAGTAGCAGTGTAGGCCTTTTCACTCTCTTCAAAGGTCTCCCCATACTTCCGCGCAAAATCTTTCAACGTTTTGTTGGCTTCACTACGGAGCATGCCGAAGAACATTGCGGATTGCCCAAGGGAGGTTTGTAATGCCTCAATCTCTTCTCCGAACTGCTTCAGAGCCGCACTAAGACTATTTCTATCTTCCATAAGTCGTAAAGATCTGCCCCTACTCCCCAGTCGTAACCTCGACTTCGATGCCGCCGAGGAATTTGGCGAGGGTATTGTAGACGGCGCAGACGAGGCCAAAGATGAGGAAGCCGGCGATGGCCATCACGACTGGCATCCCGAGGATTTGCTTTTCATGGGTCGGTGTTGCTAAGGCGAACCTTGCGCCGGTGGCGCGGCGCCCCCACCCCTTTGGCACGGACGCCGCGGTGGCGGGTTATTCGACAGGGGGGGGCGGGTGGAGCGGGGTTGGTGCCCTCTTCCGGGTCGGGGGCTTCGCCGGTCGCGGGACGTAGACGATGCCCCATTCGCGGCATTTGCGGCGGCGGCTGGGGCTGTCGTCTTGGCTCTTCGCTGAATCGAGTGGGTAGTTGGGAGGTGAACTGAATCGAGGCGCC
>CALGTD010000135.1 GCA_937901895.1 uncultured Spartobacteria bacterium
CCGCCGGCGCCGGCGCGCGCATTCCCGCGCTCCCATCGACCAATCGCGACATCAATCTCCGCGGCCCCGTCACCATTGGCAGGCTGCTCTTCGAGCTGGGATCTTCCACCGCAAGGACGCGCGTTCGCGATCGCGGCACGGGAAACACACTTGCGTTCAACGGCGGCGACGAGCCGGCCGTTCTCCGTGTGGATGGCGACGGCACGGGGTTCGTCGAGTTCGAGTTCGACTCCGAGGTCACCCTTGCCACCGATCTGGAGCTTCGCGTTCACAACACCGCCGGCGATTCCGAGCATGGCGCGCTCCGCCTGCGCACCCGCTGGGAGGGACCGGGCGGCCTCATCAAGAAAGGCCCCGGCATCGCTTCTCTCACCGGCGAGGACAAGAACTACTCGGGCGATACCGTCATTGAGCAGGGCATCCTTCAGGTCACACAACCCGCAGCGATGGTGAAGTCCGCGGTCACCGTCCAGCCGGGCGGCCAGCTCCGGCTCGTCTCGGCGGGAACCTTCGAGGCTCCACGCATCTACACCTTCGGCGGCGTCCTTTCCCTGGCCGGTCCCGGCCGCAGCGGCGTGCTCGATGGGAGCGGCCAGGGTGTGCTTGGTGCGCTCCGCTACCAGCCCGGGGCCGGAGCAAACCGCGCCGTCCTCGCAAACCCGGTCAGCATCACGGCGACCTCGTCAATCCACGTCGACGGCTCCGCCAATCGTCTCGATCTTTCCGGCGCGCTTTCCGGCTCCGCGGGTTGGACGAAATCCGGCGGCGGCACGCTCGCGTTGAATGCAAACAGTCCGTCCTTCGACGGACCCATCACCGTCTCCAACGGCCATCTCGAAGTGAACGGCGCGATCGCCGCGCCGGTCTCCCTCGCAGCCGGGACCACGCTCTCCGGGCACGGACGTCTCACCGAAATCTCCGGTGCCGGCACGGTCGCGCTCAACCGCACCGTCCTGCGTGCCTTCGCCGCACCGGAGTCCCGTCTCGGCTTCGTCCTCGGCACCCAGGGCTGGCCAAACTTCGCGAACCCCGCATCGAGCGGAAACGGGACGCTCGTCCTCTCCGACGCCGGCGCGCTCGGAAACCCCGCCGCCCCACGGCAGCTGGACCTCTTTCTTCCCGCCATCGCCGATGGAGCCGTCTTCCGCGGCGGACTGTTCGTTCCATCGCAGGCCGGCCTGCGCCAATTTGTGAAATCCGCCGCCGTCCGCATCTTCGTCGAGGACGCTGCAGGGGACGTGACTGTCGGGGCGAAGCGATACGCGCAGGCATCACCCGCCAACGCAGCTCTCACGACTCTACCGCATCACGCGACATTTTCAGACAGCTCGCAGTTTTCCGGCGAGATCCTCGAGCTACGCCTCGGCGGCAATCCCGTGCAATTCGCAGCATGGCAGGCCCGCACATTTACGAATCCCGCGGACCTCGCCAACCCCGCGATCAGCGGACCTCTCGCCGCCCCGTTCGGCGACCGGATCCCCAACCTCCTTCGCTACGCGCTCGACCTTCCGACCGGCGGATCCGCCCCGACGATGCTGCCCGGGCTTGTGTTCGAAGACGGCCGCGGCGGTCTGCGCTTCCGCTTCGACCCCGGCAAGCTCGACATCGCCTACATCGTCGAGGCATCGAGCGACATGATCGACTGGTCGCGTGTTCTCTTCGATTCCCGCACGGATCGCCCGGACTCCTGGAATCCGGGCACGCCATTCACCGTGCTCGATTCCGAAGCCAATGCGACCGGATTCTATCGGCTTCGGATTCTCGAGATTCCCTGAATCGGAGAACTCAGAACGTCACCGAGCACTGGGCGCCGAGCACCAGCGCATTCGGAATCCTCCCCGTTCCGCCGGGATTGATCACCCACTGCAGGTTCGGCTGCGCGTAGAGAAACCTCGTGAGCTGCACCCGGTAGCCCCACTCGAAGACGAGTTCATAGTCGGCGTATCCGCCACCCGCGGCGTCGAGCGCCTCGGCATAGTCGTCGCTGAAGTTTCCATACACGATGCCGAATACCGTGTGGTCCTGATCGCGGGTCGGAATCAGGCCCTTGTAGACAAGGCCGCCATTCACCTGGAACGGGAGCTTCGCGATGTTCTGCTGCGGCGAGAGAACGATCGCGCTCCAGATCGTGAGACCCTGGTCCGATCCCGGCGCCTCCTGGAACACCATCTGGTCCGCGTGCCAGTAAAATCCATAGGAATTCCGCGCGGTCTCGGTCTTGCCAAACTGCTGGAACTCCCACGGCGAGTAATACGCGCCGAACCAGTAGTTGCCCGGGAGGCCCTTCATCAGCACCGGCTCCCCGAACGACTTCGCGGCGGACTTCCCGTCCGCGACCGTCTTGCCATCCTCCGGCACATTCTTCGCCGGCACCTCGCGCTTGAAGAACTCCGGCGACCACCCGATCTGCGAGATGAGCAGCACGCCGTCGTTCGAGCGCATGCTCCAGTCGAGGCCGTGATAGCCACGGTCGAACACGCGGTTCGACACCTGGTAAACGCCGAGCTGCCCGGTCAGTTCCGGAGTCGGCTTCACCTTGAGCCGCGCCGCCCAGACCGCCCACGGATACGCGGAAAACTGGGTGTTCACCGGCAGCGCCTGCGGGTTTCCGTCGATGCCGTTGTTCATGTAGAGCCAGTAGATCGGCGACGTCGCAAAATCGTCACCCGTCGCAAACCGGCCGAGCTTGATGGATACCTTCCGGTCGAGCAGGTGCTGGTCGAGCGCGAGCGCGTAGAACATCGCCGTCTGTCCGCCGTAGACCTGCTGCACGGTGAACTGGTTGCCGATCGCGATCTCCGAGAGGCTTTGCCCGGAGCGGTTCAGCCCGCTCACCGTCAGCGCCGCGCCCTTCCAGCCGACCAGCTTCTCGAGATCGAGTTCCGTGCCGAACCCGACGTTGTCGGTATAGGTCGCGCTGCGCTGCTTCCCGCCGGTGACGTTGCCTGCGATGTTGTTCGTGTAGGTGAAGGAAAACTCCACGCCCTCTTCGTCGAGCCAGTTTCGGGTGCCCCACCAGTCACCGCTGAGCGCCTCACCGTGCCACCATTCGCGGGAGCCGATGTAGTTGCTCGGGTAGGGGTCGTAATAATCCCAGAATCGGGAATGATCGGCCACGGCTGGGGAAACGACGGCGGCAGCAATGACCGCCACAGCAAGGGATGCGCGATACTTCATGCGGGGGAGATTGGTGCGAGAATGCCCGGATTCGTCCTCCTGGGCAATTCGCTATTTGGCGACGACATTGACGAGTTTGCCGGGCACCACGATCACCTTCGCGATCGATTTGCCATCCGTCATCTCACGAACCTTCGCATTCTCCAGCGCGAGCCGCTCGAGGTCCTCCTTCGCAGTGGACTTCGACACGGTCACCCGATCGCGGGGCTTGCCGTTGACCTGCAAGAGAATTTCGACCTCGTCCTCGACGAGGAATTTTTCGTCGTAGCCCGGCCAGCCCTGCTGCGAGGCCAGACCGTCGAATCCCGCGAACTTCCCGCCGAGCCTTGTCCACATCTCCTCCGCGAGATGCGGCGCGAAGGGACTCAGCAGCTTCAACAGCACACGCAGCGACTCCACCGGACGCGGATCCGCGCTGGTGAACTCGTTCACGAAGATCATCATCTGCGCGATCGCGGTGTTGAACGACAGCGACTCCACGTCCTCGCCGACCTTCTTGATCGTGGCGTGAACGACGCGCGCCTGCTTTGCGGAAAATTCCGTCTCCGCCAGCGCGGGTGCGATCACCCATTCACCCTCCTGGTTTTCCTCGAATCCCAGCCGCCACACGCGCGCGAGGAAGCGGAACACGCCCTCCACGCCCTTCATGCTCCACGGCTTCATCTGCTCGAGCGGCCCCATGAACATCTCGTAGAGCCGCAGGGAATCCGCGCCGTATTCGGAAATGACGTCGTCGGGATTCACGACATTGCCGCGGCTCTTGGACATCTTCTGCCCGTCGCTGCCAAGGATGATGCCCTGGTTCACCAGCCGCTGGAATGGCTCGGCCGTCGAGACATGGCCGAGATCGAAGAGCACCTTGTGCCAGAACCGCGCGTAAAGCAGGTGCAGCACCGCGTGCTCCGTGCCGCCGACGTAGAGATCCACGCCGCCCTGTGCGGCGGAGAGGGCTCCCATCCAGTAGTTCTCGGCCGCCTCGCCGACGAAGCGCTCGCCGTTCTGGGAGTCGCAGAAACGCAGGTAATACCAGCACGACCCCGCCCACTGCGGCATCGTATTGGTCTCGCGTAGCGCGGCCTCGGAATACCGCACCCACTCGGTCGCCTTCGCGAGCGGCGGTTCGCCCGTGCCGGTGGGCTTGAAATCGCTCATCTCCGGCTGCACCAGCGGCAGCTCGGATTCGTCGATCGCGCGGTGTCGGCCACCCTCCCACACGATCGGGAACGGCTCGCCCCAATAGCGCTGCCGGGAGAACAACCAGTCGCGCAGCTTGTAATTCACCCGGCCGGCGCCCACGCCCTTCTCTTCGAGCCACGCGATCATCTTCGCCTTCGCCTCGGGCGTCGGCAGGCCGTCGAGGAACCCGGAGTTCACCGCAACGCCATCGCCCGTGAATCCACGCCACGCCTGCCCGTCCGGCGGCTGCACGACCTGCACCACGGGCAGGTCAAACGCTGTCGCAAACTCGAAGTCGCGCTCGTCGTGCGCCGGCACCGCCATGATCGCCCCCGTGCCGTAACCCATCAGCACGTAGTCCGCGATCCAGACCGGGATCTTCGTCCCGTTCACCGGATTCACCGCATACGCACCGGTGAACACACCGGTCTTCTCCTTCGCGAGATCCGTGCGCTCGAGATCGGACTTCGACGAAACCTTTTTCCGGTATTCGGCGACCGCGTCCGCGTGCTCCGGCGTCGTGAGCGCATCCACGAGCGGATGCTCCGGCGCGAGCACCATATAGGTCGCGCCGAACAACGTATCGGGCCGCGTCGTGAAGACCTCGATCTCGTTCCCGCCTGCGGCAAACTTCACCATCGCGCCCTCGGAGCGCCCGATCCAGTTTCGCTGGAGGAGCTTGATCGACTCCGGCCAGTCGAGGCCGTCGAGCTCGTCGATGAGCCGTTGCGCATACGCCGTGATCCGCAGCATCCACTGCCGCATGGGACGCCGCTCGACGGGGAATCCACCAACCTCGCTCTTTCCGTCCACGACCTCCTCGTTCGCCAGCACCGTGCCCAGCGCGGGACACCAGTTCACCGGCATCTCGGCGACATACGCGAGCCGCACGCTGTCGGGATCGTCGCCCGTGTAGGTCTCGATCGGCTCCGCCTTGTTCGTGGCGGGATTGAACCACGAGCCGTAGAGCTTCAAAAAAATCCACTGCGTCCACTTGAAATAACCCGGATCCGTCGTGCTGATCTCGCGCGACCAGTCGTAGCTGAATCCGATGCCCTGCAGCTGCTCGCGAAACCGCGCGACATTGCGCTCCGTGGTGACTCGGGGATGCTGGCCCGTCTTGATCGCAAACTGCTCGGCCGGCAGTCCGAAGGCGTCCCATCCCATCGGATGCAGCACATTGAACCCGCGCATCCGCTTGTAGCGCGCGAGAATGTCCGTCGCCGTGTAACCCTCCACGTGGCCGACGTGCAGCCCCTCCCCGCTCGGATACGGGAACATGTCGAGCACGTAGAACTTCGGCCGCGCAGGGTCGAAATCGGCATCACCGGGATTGGGAGCGCGAAACGCGCCGCTCTCGAGCCAGCGCTTCTGCCAGCGGGATTCAAACTCGGGAAAAGGATAGGGCTTGCGTTGGGACATCGTGCGAACCGCGCAGTCTGCCTGCACCCGCTCCAAAATGGAACCGGGAAACTTCATTCGCGACAGCCGCACATCCTTCACCGGCGGGGAGCCATCACCTACCCCGCCGCCGGCTCAGAGCAGCCGCCTCCGCACACTTGATAAAACCATCCCGATCTCGGCTCCAATTTCCCCCATCGCCACGTTGATCTTTGACGGCTTGAGATCACCACCTCAGGCCAGCCTGCCCGGCGATCCAGCCCACCCCTTCGATCGAAGCTGGACAGCTGAACGTCGAGAAGATGCGGGCGCTGATCCGGAAGGATGGCCGGACATGAAAAAAGCCAGCCGGTGAAGGCTGGCTCCCATTGAGAACCGAAAGTGCTGCAAAAATCCCACAGGGTTTTCACTGCAGCACCTTGTTCTGCTAGTCTATCCATCGATTGTCTTCCGCTGCCGAAACTCGCCGGTCTGAAGAGAATGTAACTACAACTCCTCCACCGCTAAAGTCGATGAGTCTCGAGCCCGGCCTCTCCGTTTCATACTGCCAACTGCCGTCCGGACGCTTTACGTCAGGGGTGCCTAAAAGATCTACGAGCTCGGATTCAGTCATACCCTTTTTAATCCTGGAGCCGACTACCTCCTCCAATACGGAGTATCGATACTTCAGATCGGCTGCCTTCCATCGCGCAGCGTCGAAGTCTTTTGTTTGAGCGTATCTCCACTCATCGAATGATCCGTAAACACTGCTCGAGACTATCCACATTACTCCAAGAATCCATGGTGAGAAAACTATCGCGAGACCGCCGAGTATGATAAAAAGAACGTGATGGATTACCGGCCGATCTTGCGGAGATGAACGTCGGAAAGACATTTTTGTTAAAGCCGAACGCCAAGCTCAGCTACCCCGAACGGGTGATAACTTTACCGATCACTGAAATCTTTGGTGCGGTAGAATATAGTGCTGTCGCACCTAAAGCACTGATCGACCAAAGAATCACGGCGCTCCAATATTGTCGCTTTCCTTTGGAGTGCACGTTGGATTGATCTGAAGTCATATTGTTATAGGTTTAACGTCGAAGATGAGCGGCGGAGTTGGCTCCATCGCTTTGTCAGGCTCAGTTTTTTGAGAGATAGCGTCAGATAGATGAGACAAGCCCCTCATTTCTATCTGCCTCAGGATTTCTTCGTCTGTTCCCCTATAGCGAACCGCCTCCACGCAAGATCCCCACATTGCCTCAAGGACTAGATCAAGCTCCTCTTGGTTCCTGGGCTGTTTGTGGAATCGGCAGCTTCGTGGACCCTTGCAGTCGCAATCGAATGATATATTCGTCGGGGCGGTTTCGGTTGGCAGGCCACAAATAATACACTGGGTCGTAACGTAGAACGGCCCGGCTCGTTTGAAGCGTCAATCTCCTCCTTGGCGTCGACGAGGCGGTCTTTTAAAGGGTCGTAGTGCACGGAAAGGCTCATTCTTCTGCCTGACGCCAGGCTCAGCCACCCCGAACGGGCGTCCAAGCTCTGGAGTGATGTGGATGAAAAGCCGGCCGGTCATAAGAAACCGGCGCGTGGCGGCTAGGGGTTTGCTGCAGTGTCTTGTTTGGCTTGTGGGGTAACCTCGGGAGTAGGAGAAGGGTTTGGAATGACCACGAAGTCAAATATGGATGCTTTGAAAATCGCTGTCTGAATCTTGATGCTTTTCTCTTTCGGCAAATTCGACTTCGAGACGATATGCGAGACGCGGCTCGCAAATATATTCTTCTTGGTAAGAAGGACTTCGATGGGAAGCTTCGTAAGAGCCTTCTTGTAATACGCAGTTGCCGCAATCGGGTTTACTCTGGTAATCGAAATTGTAAGGGAATATGCACGCCGATAGGGGGAACTCCCTTTTGGGAGACGATCAAGTCGTCGTATCAACTGTCGTTCCCTTTGTTTTTGCGCAGGAGAAAGAGGAGTGTAGGCAGCAGTGTTTATCGCACCCACCAAGAGAATCCAGACAGGTAGTAGAAGCTATCTCAAAATATAGCTGAGTGGAAATGGCATGCTAGGTGCTGCATGT